>BHES01000057.1 GCA_003864575.1 Enterobacterales bacterium | reverse complement strand
CCTTGTTGTAGGCTGTCCAGTTGGTGATTTTGAACTTTTGTTTTGCCACGAGAGACCACGATGCCATCAGGAAGATAGAGTTTTGATTTTGATCACAGACAAAAGTTCGATTTATTCAACAAAGCCATTTTCGACGAGAATGTGTCCGGCGTCGGGATTTTTTTTGTCCTATGTCATATTTTTATCTCCATGATTTATATGTTTTTTGTGGTGAATTCATATTTGATTACCTTTTATTGACATTAAAGTGACATCGCCAGGTTGTGCAGCCTCTGCGGTCCGTCGGTTTACCCTACGTAACAGTCAAAGACATGAAAGATTACAACTTAGGATCTTGTAATAAAAGAAGCCATGTGATGTTATATTATAACACCAATGAGGCTTTCTATGCATAAGACATTATTTACTCTCTCTGCACTTGCCCGCAGCAGTGTCGCTATGATTTTGCTGGCGGCGCTCTGGGGCGGTATTTACTGGGCTATCTCATTGCCATGATTTCAGTTAAACAACTTTCTGTCGGCTATGACCGGCGTGCTGTGGCAATGCCTGTTGATGGTTGCTTTGTCGCTGGGTCACTCACTGCCATCATCGGCGCCAATGGTGCGGGTAAATCCACCTTATTGAAAACGCTGGCCGGTTTACAAACTGCCGTCGCGGGCAACGTCTTTTTCGATGAGAAAGGCAGTGCAGCCAAGCGGCCGCGCATGGCGTATTTACCTCAGCAGGCTGAACTGGACCGTGCATTCCCTATCAGCGTTTTTGACTTGGTTGCCATGGGATGCTGGCCGCAAAGTGGATTATTCGGTGGCATTAGCCGCCAGTCGGCAGGGCAGGTGGCAGAGGCACTCGATACTGTCGGCATGAACGCAATGGCACATTCGCCGGTTGGCGATCTCTCAGGTGGACAGTTGCAGCGTACTTTGTTTGCCCGACTGCTGATCCAGCAGGCGCCACTGATCATGCTGGATGAGCCCTTCACCGGTATCGACAGCCAGACCATCGAGCTGTTGTTGAAAGTGATTGCTCAGTGGCACCGAGAAGGGAAAACGGTGATTGCCGTTCTGCACGATATCTCGATGGTGGCACGTCATTTCCCGCAGGTTTTGTATCTCAGCGCTGAGCGAAATATCTGGGGTTCCACCGACCACGTCCTTAATCACTTCCCGAACCGGACGCACGCCTGCGTTTCTACCGAGACTTTTAGCCTTGCTGCCGGGGTGACTGCACCATGATGATTTTCCATTTACTCGCCGATCCTTTTATCGAATTCGGCTTTATGCGCCGCGCGCTGATTGCCTGTCTCGCGCTCTCCATCAGTGCCACACCGTTGGGTGTTTTTCTGTTATTGCGGCGCATGAGTCTGGTGGGGGACGCTTTATCGCACGCCGTATTACCCGGTGCGGCGATTGGCTATTTAATTTCCGGGATGTCGCTGGTAGCCATGGGGATCGGCGGATTTATAGCCGGTCTGGCGGTCGCTATGCTCTCCGGGTTGGTGAGCCGTCGGACACAGCTGAAAGAGGACGCCAGCTTTGCGGGGTTTTATCTGGGGTCCTTAGCGCTCGGTGTGACGCTGGTATCATTACGTGGGTCAAGCGTCGATCTGCTGCACGTTCTTTTCGGCTCGATTCTGGCTATTGACTCATCGGCGATCATTATGGTCGGCATCATTACCAGCGTGTCATTGCTGGTATTGGCGGCTGTTTACCGGGCGTTGGTGATTGAATCTTTTGACTCGCTTTTCCTGCGGGTCAGTGCGGGTAAATGGCTGGCGGCAATCCATGGAATATTTCTGGCGCTGGTGGTGGTCAATCTGGTCGCGGGTTTCCAAATATTGGGCACCCTGATGTCTGTCGGCCTGATGATGTTACCCGCAGCCAGTGCGCGTTTTTGGGCACGCGATTTACCACATACAATTCTCAGCGCTATGGTGATTGGCATCATCAGTAGCTTGGTTGGGCTGGTGTGGTCTTACTATGCCTCATTGCCTGCGGGGCCGGCGATTGTTCTTAGTGCCAGCGTTATTTTCTTTATCTCAGTATTATTTGGAACGCGGGGCGGCATGTTGACCGCATCGCGTCGTTAAGCAGTACCACAAGAAAGGAGAAATGATGAAACGTTTACCTGTTGCTCTGGCAGTAGCTGCCCTGCTGTCGAGCCCACTGGCCATGGCGAAAACCGTCAATGCGGTGGCCAGTTTTTCAATCTTAGGGGATATCGTCCACGAAGTCGGTGGTGAGCACGTCAAAGTCACCAGTCTGGTCGGCCCGGATGGCGATCCGCACAGTTTTGAGCCTTCGCCAAAGGACAGTAAAGCCATTAATGCGTCTGACGTAGTATTCGTCAGCGGTCTGGGTCTGGAAGGGTGGATAGACCGCCTGGTTTCCGCCTCCGGCTATAAAGGCAAAGTGGTTACCGCATCAGACGGCGTGAACTCTCGCCAGATGGTCGATGATGGCAAAGAAATCACCGATCCGCACGCCTGGAACAGCATGGCAAACGGTGTCATTTATGCGACTAACGTGATGAATGCGCTGATTGCTGCCGATCCTGAAGATGCTGATTATTTCCGTAAACGCGGAGGCGCTTATATTGAGCAGCTCAAAAAATTGGATGAGTGGGCCAAAGCTGAATTTGCCGGTATCCCTCAGACAAAGCGCAAAGTACTGACCAGTCATGACGCGTTCGGCTATTTTGGTCGCGAGTATAACGTTACTTTTATGGCGCCGGTCGGGTTCTCAACTGAGTCAGAAGCCAGTGCCAGCGGTGTGGCGTCATTAATTAAACAGATCAAAGAAGAGCAGGTGAAAACCTACTTTATTGAGAATCAGACCGATCCACGTCTGGTGAAACAGATTGCCGCAGCGACGGGTGCACAAGCGGGTGGTGAGCTTTATCCGGAGGCCTTGTCTGGCCCGAAAGGCCCGGCAACCACCTACGAGAAAGCGTTCACGCATAATGTTGAGTCCATCGTCGCCAGCATGAAGTAAGCACGACCACCTTTCCGTACTCGGTGCGGAAAGGTTTTCATCATTTCTGTCACAAATAAAAGCCCCGTCGGGCAAGCGACGGGGCTTTTTTTATTATCAGGGAATAAGAAGGAAATGCCGACAGTCAGCGTTTTTTCTTCTTACCTTGTACGGCTTTGAAGCGCGGATTCGTTTTACAAATCACATAAACACGACCTTTACGACGCACAACGCGGCAATCCGGATGACGGTTTTTCGCTGAACGTAACGAACTTAATACCTGCATGAATCATCCCCCTCAGGACGCCTTACTTTTTACCCAGGAAACTGCCGAAACGCTGGTTGAAGCGCGCGGTACTGCCTTCTTTTGAGTACTCTTTCTGCTTGCCGGTGTAATACGGATGCGAGGCAGAAGAGACTTCGATAGTGATGTACGGGAAGGTATTACCTTCCAGTTCAATCGTGCGATCGGTTTTGATGGTCGAGCCGACTTTGAAATATTCATCAGCGCTGGTGTCGTGAAATACCACGGTGCGATAAGCAGGATGGATAGCGGATTTCATAAAAACCTCAATTGTTATGTTATACTATAACAATAGTATGCACCGGTTCGATTCGTGGTTCAAGCTTCTTCAGGCAAAAAAAAAGGCCGCTTGCGCGGCCTTCATGGTAATAACTCTATCCGTTACGGATTGTGATGCTCTGGTGCATGCGAATGTTCGATATCCACGTTCTTCTTACCGAAGCGGCGACGAACCACCACGAAGAAGACCGGAACAAAGAAGATCGCCAACAGCGTTGCGGTGATCATCCCGCCCATTACGCCAGTACCTACGGCGTTCTGCGCGCCTGAACCGGCACCACTACTGATAACCAGCGGCATAACACCGAGGATGAATGCCAGTGATGTCATCAGAATCGGACGTAAACGCATACGAACAGCTTCGAGTGTCGCCTCAATCAGACCCTTACTTTCTTTGTCCATCAGGTCTTTGGCGAACTCGACAATCAATATGGCGTTTTTCGCTGACAATCCGATGGTGGTCAACAGGCCCACCTGGAAGTAAACGTCGTTGCTCAGACCGCGCATTGTAGCCGCGATCAACGCACCCACAACACCGAGTGGAACAACCAACATGACCGAGAACGGTATGGACCAGCTTTCATACAGTGCGGCCAGACAGAGGAATACCACTATCAGGGAGATGGCATACAGGGCAGGAGCCTGGTTACCAGACAAACGTTCCTGATAGGACAAACCTGTCCAGTCGTAGCCGATACCGCTTGGCAGTTTAGAGGCCAGAGACTCCATCATTGCCATCGCATCACCACTACTCTTACCTGGTGATGGCTGACCGAGGATTTCCATGGACGGTAAACCGTTATAGCGTTCCAGACGTGGAGAACCGTATTCCCATTTCGCGCTCGAGAACGAGGAGAACGGAACCATCTGACCGGTGCTGTTGCGGACATAGAGGTTATCGATGTCATGAGGCAGCATGCGGTATTTGTCTTCCGCCTGAACATATACTTTCTTCACGCGACCACGGTCAATAAAGTCATTGACGTAGCTACCACCGATTGAAGCGCCCAACGTGGTGTTGATATCAGAAATTGAAACACCCAGTGCAGACGCTTTTTCCTGGTCGATTTCGATCTTGTACTGTGGCGTATCTTCCAAGCCGTTTGGACGAACCTGAGACAGTAAATCAGGATGCTGGGCAATCATGCCGAGCAACTGGTTACGTGCCTGCGTCAGTTTGTCGTGTCCAAGGTTAGCCTGGTCGATCAGCTGGAAGTCAAAACCGGTAGCCGTACCCAACTCCACAATCGCTGGCAAGTTGAACGGGAAGACCAGAGCTTCTTTGATGGTACTGAACGCGTGCATTGCACGGCCCGCAATGGCCGGAACTTTGTTTTCAGCCCCCGGACGCTCTGACCAGTCTTTTAGGCTGACAAACGCAATACCGGTGTTCTGACCACGCCCTGCAAAACCGAAGCCGTTAACGGTAAATACAGAGTTAACGTTGGCTTTCTCTTTCGTCAGGTAGTAGTCACTCACTTCATCGAGCACTTTCTGCGTACGTTCCTGAGTCGCACCTGCTGGCAACTGCGCCATGGTCAGGAATACGCCCTGGTCTTCTTCCGGCAGGAAGGAGGTTGGCAGGCGGATAAACAGCAGCGCCATCCCAACTACGATCAACAGATAGATCAACAGATAACGACCGGTACTGCGCAGAATGTTGCCTACGCTGTCAGTGTAGTGGTGCGCACTTTGGTCAAACTTCTTGTTGAACCAGCCGAAGAAACCTGTTTTTTCGCCGTGCTCACCCTTAGCAATAGGTTTAAGCATGGTGGCACATAATGCCGGGGTCAGGATCATCGCCACCAGGACTGACAGCACCATCGCTGAAACGATAGTGATGGAGAACTGACGGTAGATAACACCGGTAGAACCGCCGAAGAATGCCATCGGGATAAATACCGCTGACAGCACCATGGCAATACCGACCAGTGCGCCCTGGATTTGCTCCATCGATTTCTTGGTGGCTTCTTTTGGCGACAGACCCTCTTCGGCCATGACACGCTCAACGTTTTCGACCACCACGATGGCATCATCCACCAACAAGCCTATCGCGAGTACCATCCCGAACATCGTCAGGGTGTTTATCGAATAGCCAAACGCGGCGAGGATCGCAAACGTACCTAACAGAACAACCGGTACGGCAATCGTAGGGATCAGCGTTGCACGGAAGTTTTGCAGGAACAGGAACATAACCAGGAAGACCAGAACGATGGCCTCAAACAGGGTTTTCCCTACTTCTTTAATCGATATTTTAACGAACGGCGTGGTGTCATACGGATAAACCACTTCTAAGCCAGCCGGGAAGAACGGCTGTAGCTTAGCCAGCGTCGCCTTGACCGATGCTGCGGTGTCAAGGGCGTTTGCGCCGGTCGCAAGTTTAATACCTAAACCTGAAGCGGGTTGTCCGTTAAAGCGAGCGATAACATCGTAGTTCTCACCACCGAGCTCGATTTTCGCCACATCTTTCAGGCGAACCTGCGAACCGTCGGTATTCACTTTCAGAATGATTTTACCGAACTCATCTGTAGACTTCAGACGTGTCTGCGCCACGATGGATGAGTTCAGCTGCTGGCCTGGAACCGGTGGAGTACCACCGAGCTGACCCGCTGCAATCTGGTTGTTCTGAATTTTAATCGCATTGATGACATCAACCGGCGTCAGTTGGTAATTATTCAGTTTGTTCGGATCCATCCAGATACGCATTGCGTACTGAGCACCAAACAGCTGAACGTCACCGACACCGCTTGTCCGGCTGATAGGGTCTTTAATGTTAGAACCTACGTAGTCAGCGATATCATCTTGGTTCATTGAACCATTGTTGGAAATAAAGCCGGCAACCATCAGGAAGCTGCTACTTGATTTCTCAACGGAAATACCTTGTTGCTGAACTTCCTGCGGCAGCAACGGCGTTGCTAACTGCAGTTTGTTCTGCACCTGTACCTGTGCGATATCCGCATCAGTACCGGAGGCAAAGGTGATAGTTATCTGAACGGTACCCGACGAGTCACTGGTCGAGGACATGTACATCATGTTATCGATGCCGTTCATGTTCTGTTCGATAACCTGCGTCACGGTATCCTGAACCGTTTGCGCATCAGCACCCGGATAGGTTGCTGTCAGCTGGATAGCTGGTGGTGCAACGGTTGGATACTGTGCGATTGGCAAACTCATGATTGCCAATCCACCCGCCAACATAATGATGATGGCGATAACCCAGGCGAATATCGGGCGATCTATAAAAAACTTAGCCATGAATTACCGGCTCCTATTAAGACTTCGGCGCTGTATCAGATGCAGGCTTTTTCTCAGCGCCTGCGTTTTGATCGACTTCCTGCGCATTGACCTGCACGCCTGGCTTGATTTTCTGCAATCCGGTCACGATGATTTTATCACCAGATTTCAGACCATCGGTCACAACCCATTTGTCACCGATTGCCTGTGAAGTCACGACAGTGCGAAGTTCAACTTTGTTATCTGCACCAACAACCATCGCAGTCGCATCACCGCGCGGGTTACGGGTGATACCTTGCTGAGGTGCC
Organism: Enterobacterales bacterium; assembly: GCA_003864575.1. Classification (GTDB taxonomy): domain Bacteria; phylum Pseudomonadota; class Gammaproteobacteria; order Enterobacterales; family Enterobacteriaceae; genus Ewingella. Next base: position 16,025 of record BHES01000057.1, on the reverse strand, counting down.
AATAACGCATTCTCATTCACACCTTCTTCAAGACGGGCGCGAACGAACATGCCAGGCAACAGTTCATCTTTCGGATTAGGGAAGACGGCGCGTAACGTAATGGAGCCAGTAGTTTCGTCAACGCTAACATCAGAGAATTCCAATGTACCCGCCTGAGAATATTCACTACCGTTATCCAACAGCAGCTTAACTTGCGCTTTACCGTTAGCTTGTTTAATCGAACCGTTAGCCAGTTCCTGCTTCAGACGCAGGAAATCGTTGCTCGACTGAGTGACATCGACATAGATAGGGTCGAGTTGTTGAACCGTTGCCAGCGCTGTAGCCTGACCGTTCGATACCAGTGCGCCTTCTGTCACCGACGAAATACCGATACGTCCGCTGATAGGGGAGGTCACTTTGGTGTAAGCCAGATTGATGCGGGCACTTTCTACAGCTGCTTTGGCAGCGACGACAGAGGCATCAGCCTGAGCAGCGGTAGAGAAAGCCGTATCGTAATCTTGTTTACTGATGTAGTTGGTGCCGAGTAACGCCTTGTAGCGATTAACCGTATCACGGGAAAACTGAGCGTTAACCTGAGCTTTCACCAGATCGCCTTTAGCGCTGTCATAGGCAGCCTGATAAGTGGCCGGATCAATTTGATACAAGGACATGCCAGCTTTAATGTCACTCCCTTCAACGAAATTACGTTTAAGGATAATCCCGGTGACTTGTGGGCGGACTTCAGCGATTCGGAAAGATGCAGTACGACCTGGAAGTTCAGTAGTGACATTCAATGGCGCAGTATTCAGCGTAACAACGCCGACTTCTGGCGCTTTTGGCGCACCCTTTTGAGCTTCTTTATCATTACATCCTGTAAGTGCTAAGCTTCCGGAAAGCATCAGAACTACCGCCAGAGGCGTTAACCCTCTGTTTTTGTTCATAAATAAACCTCAAGTGTCCGATTTCAAATTGTCCAATGGATCACAAGCTTTTAAACCCATTGCTGCGCTTTTAATATGTGCGTGCTATGTTACATACATTCCCGAATGTATGTAAATCAAACGCCCCCAAAAGCTGACCCTATGGCACGAAAAACCAAATTGCAGGCCCTTGAAACCCGGCAGCAAATTCTAAATGCTGCCGTAAGGGAGTTCTCTGCCCGCGGAGTTGCTTCTACGTCGTTAACCGATATTGCGAATGCGGCCGGTGTCACCAGGGGCGCTATCTACTGGCATTTCAAGAATAAAGTGGAACTGTTTAATGGTGTCTGGGAACAATGTGAATTCCAGATACATGATCTCGAAATAGAGTATCAGACAAAGTTTCCCAATAATCCACTGCGTATTCTGCGTGAGATACTGATTTACATTTTACGTGCCACAGCGACGGATCCTCGTCGTAGGGCATTGATGGAGATTATATTTCACAAATGTGAATTTGTTGGGGAGATGACCTCCGTCCATGAGGCGCGAAAAGCACTTTATATGGAAGGCTATGGTAAAGTTGAAAGTGTCCTGAAGCATTGTGTTGAGCTTGGGCAACTGCCCAAAGATCTTCATCCTCGCCAGGCCGCCATTCTCTTGCGTGCCTATCTGACAGGGCTGATGGAGAACTGGCTGTTTATCCCCGAAAGTTTTGATTTAGAAAATCAGGCGACGCAATTTGTTGATACGTATATAGAAATGCTTAAGTTGTGCCCAAGTCAGCTGATAGCCAAAACCGTCCTCTGATTTCAGACCCTCCTTTCTATCATTTTCGTTGAGCTGTTTGTTGTATCCTGACACGCTTTTCCGGGTTTTTGGCTCTGTGTCAGCTGTTATTGTAGTGTTAATATCATTCTCTCTTTTCTGACATAAAGTTAACTCATGCAAAGCCGATTTTCCGCGTTGTTTTCCACGTCGTGGTTTTCTTTTTTTCCGCTACCCCTCTGGCGTGTCGTGGCGTTTGTCCTGACGCTAATGATGCCAGCTTTAATTGTGTCCCCTGCAAGCGCGGCTATCAGTATCGATTTACCGACCCGCAATGACGTGCAAAATCAGCTTGATTCCCTGACCAAACAGAAAAGCCTGACGCCGGTCGATAAGTTATCCCAGCAGGATTTAATTCATACTCTCGAATATCTTGATGCACTCGAACGTGTCAAACAGGATGCCGCCGAGTTGCGTCAGCAGGTCACCGAGGCACCGGCAAAATTACGAACGGCAACCGACGGCCTGGAAAAACTGAAAAATGGCAATAACGATGGTGTGACTCAGACATCCCTGGCCGCGCTGTCACTGCGTCAGCTGGAAAACCGCCTTAATGACATGCTCGACGACCTGCAGTCCTCGCAAGATGATCTCTCGACTTTCAACACTCAGCTCATCTCATTGCAAACGCAGCCTGAGCGTGTGCAGAGTGCGATGTACACCTATTCGATTGGCTTACAGAAGATCCGTAACCAGCTTAACGGATTGGCACCCAGTCAGGAGAACCTGAGGGCGACCCAGCAGACGATGCTGATAGTCCAGCAGGCATTACTGAATGCGCAGATAGATTTCCAGCGGAAAAGCCTTGAGGCGAACACCACCTTACAGGACTTGCTGCAAAAGCAGCGCGATTTCACCAATGCCCACATCAGCCAACTCGAACGGGCGGCACAACTCTTCCAGCAGGTTGTAAATGGCAAGCGTTTAACGCTGTCTGAACGTACGGCAAAAGAAGCACAAACGCCGGACGACACGTCAAATATTCAAAATGATCCGCTGGTGGCGCAGGAGCTCGGGATAAATCGCACGCTCAGCCAGCGCCTGATTGCCGCGACAGAAGAGGGCAATCAGCTGGTTCAGAAGAACATTACGGTTAAAAACTGGCTCGATCGTTCCTCTCAGGCAGAACATGATCTGAAAGAGCAAATCAGCGTGCTGAAGGGCAGTCTGTTGCTCTCTCGGATTTTGTATCAGCAGCAGCAAAATACTATTCCGCCGACCGGTCTTATCACCGACATGAGCGCCCGTATCGCCGATCTGCGGCTTGAGCAGTTCACCATTAACCAGCAACGTGATGCTTTATTCCAGGGCGATACTTACATTCAGGGTGTGGTGGATAACAGCAAAGAGAAGATCAACGACGATATCAGCGATGCACTCGACCAGATAGTCGACATGCGTCGTGAACTGCTCGACCAACTCAACAAGCAATTGGGCAACCAGCTCTCGCTGGCGATAAACCTGCAAATCAATCAGCAGCAGTTGACGAGTATTAATGAGTCGCTGACGCAAACCCTGACGCAGCAGATTTTCTGGGTTAACAGCAATAAACCGATGAACTGGACCTTCATCAAAGCGTTGCCTGAAGATGTGAAAACCCAGCTCAGTAATTTGCACGTTGTTCTCCCGCGCGGCGAACTGATGATGGGGGCTTTGCACTCTCTGCCGGTTACGGTGCCAATACTCGTGGTAATTTTGCTGCTGCTCTGGCGCAGAAAATCGATCAACCTACATCTCGACAAGCTCAACAGTGAGGTAGGTCAACTCAAGCACGACACCCAGTTACATACCCCACGCGCGCTGGTGTTAGCACTGCTCACTATTTTACCGCCGGTGTTACTGGTGTTGGGTGTCGGTTACTGGTTCTCACAGTGCGATATCCCGCTCAGTGACTTCCTGTGGACGCTGTCCCAGCGGCTGGCGGTCTTCATGTTGGTGATGGGTTTCTGTTACCGGCTGCTGCAACCCAATGGCGTGAGCGAACGTCATTTTGGGACTCCGGCGAAATTGTGTGGGCATTATCGCCGATCTGTCGTGCGTTTAAGCCTGGTGATGCTACCGCTGATTTTCTGGTCCGTGGGGGGCGAAAAGGCTCCGCTTGGGCTGGTGGATGACATTATCGGGCAGGTCGTCATTTTACTGACGCTGGCCGTGCTGGCGGTCCTGGTTTTCCCTATTTGCCGCGATGGCTGGCGGGAGAAAAACTCCCATACGGTACGCCTCACTATTGTGACGGCCATTGCGCTGGCGCCGCTGTTCTTAATTGGCCTGATGCTGGCGGGTTATTTCTACACCACTCTGCGTCTGGCTGGCCGCTGGATAGACAGTCTCTATTTACTGATTCTGTGGAATTTCACCTATCAGACCGCCTTGCGCGGATTGAGCGTCGCGGCCCGTCGCCTGGCCTACCGACGTGCGCTGGCTCGTCGTCAAAGCAGTAATGCCAAAGAGGGCGCTGAAGGTAGCGAAGTGGTAGAAGAGCAACCGCTAGGCTTGGATCAGATTAACCAGCAGTCCCTGCGCCTGACCACCATGGCACTGTTCTTTGTCTTTGCGTCGGTGTTTTACTGGATTTGGTCTGACTTACTGACGGTGATTTCCTACCTCGACAGTATTTCCTTGTGGCATTACTCAAGTAATGTTGCGGGTTCGGTAGTGCAGCAAACGGTCACGCTCGGTAATCTGTTACTGGCGTTCGTTGCGATCATCGTTGCCTACGTCATGACACGAAACTTACCCGGTTTACTGGAAGTGGTGGTGCTTTCGCGGATGCAGCTGCGGCAGGGTGCGTCATATGCGATCACGACGATCCTCAGCTACTCGATCACGGTGATCGGTACCATTACAGTGCTGGGATCGCTGGGTGTTTCCTGGGATAAACTTCAATGGTTGGTGGCGGCACTGTCGGTTGGTCTGGGCTTTGGTTTACAAGAGATCTTCGCCAACTTTGTATCGGGTCTGATTATTTTGTTCGAACGCCCGATACGCATTGGCGATACCGTCACCATCGGCACCTATTCTGGGTCAGTCAGCCGTATCCGCATTCGTGCGACGACCATTACTGACTTTGATCGCAAAGAAGTGATCATTCCGAATAAAGCCTTCGTCACGGAGAGGCTGATCAACTGGTCGCTGTCTGACACCGTCACCCGCGTAGTGATAAAACTGGGCGTGGCCTACGGTTCGGATCTGGATAAAGTGAAAGAGGTGCTGTTGCAGGCGGCCCATGATAATCCGCGTGTCATGAGTGACCCGGCACCTCTGGTCTATTTCGTCAACTTTGGGGCCAGCACGCTTGACCATGAATTGCGTTTATACGTGCGGGAGTTGGGCGATCGAAGTGCGACCGTGGATGAGCTGAACCGCAGCATCGATAAACTGTGCCGCGAAAACGACATCAACATTGCATTCAATCAGCTTGAGGTTTACCTGCATAACCAGAGCGGCAATGAGGAAGTTCAGGAAGTGAAACGTACATTACGTCAGCCGGGCGATGGACCTGATGCGATAGCGCCAGGACCGCGTTAATACTTTCATCTTTAGGGAATGGGTGACGACATTCCCTAAATTTCAGCTACGAAAAAGACTTCAATAGAAATGCTATAAATAATTGATGGACAGGGTGTTTTTACTGCCCTTGAGCTTTTCCTGATAGTCGCGGCGGACGATTTCAAGCGCAGCCAGCGCCGTCTCGGGGGCAATTTCATTGCACTCAAGCAGATAAATGAGATCAACGGCGAGCTGTAGCTCGGGTGGCGCGTTATCAACAGACATGGAAGCCAACATTTTTTGTAGTGTGCGATGTACCCTTCATACTTCAATTTACAGATGCGTTAGCTGAGTTCGCTCATCCCGGTCACTGAGTTATCTCAGTTCCCCTGGAGTTCTCGAGCTTGTTGCCTTTCTGCAACTCGAATTATTTTGGGTGTATAAATCAGTCAGAAACTAATTATAGATATAAATGCGGGCGTCTGATCCGGCGTTTTCAAAAGTTGTGATAAACATTCAAAAACCTTTTTCCTGCCGTTCTATCTGGCGCTCGATTTTCGCCAGCGCCTGTCTGCATCGCATAAGGCGTCCTTCCAGTGCTGCCAGTTCCTTCTGTACCCGCTGCTGGTCGCTGAATGTGGCAAGCTGGCCCAGCGTACTTTCCCGATCCTGAATCATCGCGATAAGGCGTCTCTCAAACTGCTGATGCTCGGACAGGCGGGTATAATTATCATGGCTTTTGCGTTCCGGCATCTGGTTGTTTTTACGCAGGGCCTGCGTTGCAAGTTCACGCTGCAGGGCGGTTATCTGAGAAATTAACCGCTCAGCCACAAAAGCAACCTGCGCCTGGCGTTTCTCTCTCACCACTTGATTCAACTGGCTGAGATTGAGGCGGATCTCCGCCAAGTAGTCGCGCAGACGCGTACCTTTGGTAGCAAACAGCGCCACGTCGAAGCGGGCCTGCTGGGCCGAAACATGGCCAATAGGTTCAATCTCACTGGCCAGCGTCTCAATCTGCTGGTTGAGGGCATGCAATATTTGTTCAGTGCTCACAGGTTTTCTCCGATAACGACGCGCTTAGCTTAACCTGTACACCACCAGAAACAAGGTATGTGGGGTTTGGCAGCCGCTGCCCGGTTGTTTACACTGCATCTTTTCGCCAGGCAAATGGGCCGGGAACGCTTTTCAGGGAGTGAAATGAAACGTCTGTTATTGATTTTTCTTGGCTGGATATCCGTAGTGCTTGCTACGCTCGGCGTGGTATTGCCGCTGTTGCCAACCACACCATTTCTGCTGCTGGCGGCCTGGTGCTTTGCCCGTTCATCGCCGCGTTTTCATGACTGGCTGCTGCACCGTTCATGGTTTGGCAGCTATCTCCGCCACTGGCAATCACACCGCGCCTTACCGCCGGGGGCAAAACGCAAAGCGGTGGTGATGATCATCGCTACCTTTGCCATTTCTCTCTATTTTGTGCCTTTATGGTGGGTGCGTATCTTATTGCTATGCATGATGATTGCTTTGTTGATTATGATGTGGCGTTTGCCAGTGGTTGACCTGAAGCAATAAAACAGGCGATCATGTCCGGCTGCGGGTTGCTTTTTAAGGCGGCTTTGCATAGATTTGGGCATCTCGCATACTGCGTTACGCCCCTATTTTCCTTTCTTAAACAGCTCTTATTTTGTGGCACTGCGGTGGGTATTTCACCATCACGTTTAAGGATGAATAGCAGCTTTATCAGGCATTTTTTATCAGGCAATAATTATGACAGCTACCGCACAGCAGCTAGAGTTTATTAAAAGCAGCATCAAAACCATTCCTGACTACCCGAAGCCGGGTATTCTGTTCCGTGATGTCACCAGCTTGCTGGAGGATCCAGAAGCTTACGCCGCCAGCATCAAGTTACTGGCCGACCGTTATCGTGATGCCGGTGTAACCAAAGTTGTGGGCACCGAAGCCCGTGGTTTCCTGTTTGGCGCACCTGTCGCTCTGGCGCTGGGCGTCGGTTTTGTTCCTGTACGTAAGCCTGGCAAATTGCCGCGTGCCACGTTCAGCGAAAGCTACGAATTGGAATACGGCACTGACAGCCTGGAAATTCACACCGACGCCATCAAGCCCGGCGAGAAAATCCTGGTCATTGATGACCTGCTGGCGACCGGCGGGACCATCGAAGCTACGGCCAAACTGATCCGCCGTTTGGGTGGGGAAGTGACGGACGCCGCGTTCATTATTAACCTGCCGGATCTCGGCGGTGAACAGCGTTTAAACAATCTGAATATCAACTGCTACAGCCTGGTTTCGTTCGCCGGCCATTGATTCAGACAAGCCTCGCCTGCTCAGGCGAGGCTGTGATAGCATGGCCCCCCCGACCACTCGACTTCTCCGGTATTAATGAGCTATCAGGTCCTGGCCCGTAAGTGGCGCCCCCAAACTTTCGCCGACGTTGTCGGACAGGAACATGTGCTGACCGCGCTGGCTAACGGCCTCTCGCTCGGGCGCATCCATCACGCTTATCTTTTTTCCGGCACCCGTGGTGTAGGTAAAACCTCTATTGCGCGTCTGCTGGCAAAAGGACTGAACTGCGAAACCGGCATCACCTCCACGCCGTGCGGTGTGTGCGATAACTGCCGTGAAATCGAACAGGGCCGTTTTGTTGACCTGATTGAAATCGATGCGGCGTCGCGCACCAAAGTTGAAGATACCCGCGAACTGCTGGACAACGTACAGTACGCACCGGCCCGTGGCCGCTTCAAAGTTTATCTGATCGATGAAGTGCACATGCTCTCGCGTCACAGCTTCAATGCGCTGTTGAAAACGCTGGAAGAGCCGCCTTCACACGTTAAATTCCTGCTGGCAACCACCGACCCGCAAAAGTTGCCAGTGACTATTTTATCCCGTTGCCTGCAATTCCATCTGAAAGCGCTGGATGTCGAACAGATTCGCCATCAGCTTGAGCGTGTATTAACCGCCGAACAGATCACCAGTGAACCCCGTGCCCTGCAACTGCTGGCGCGTGCCGCCGACGGCAGTATGCGTGATGGCTTAAGCCTCACGGATCAGGCCATTGCGATGGGACAGGGCGCTGTCACCACCGAAACCGTGGCGCAGATGCTCGGGACGCTGGACGACGAACAACCGCTGGCGGTGCTTGAAGCATTGGTCAGCGCCGATGGCGCGCAAATGATGGCGCAGGTCGAACAGGCTGCCTCGCGCGGTGTTGACTGGGAAAATTTGCTGGTAGAGACACTGGCTCTGCTGCACCGTATTGCGATGGTGCAACTGTTGCCGACCGTGCTCGACAACCACTATGCTGCCATCGAGCAGCGCCTGCGTGAACTGGCTCGTGTGATCCCACCGTCTGACGTTCAGTTTTACTACCAGACTCTGTTGATTGGCCGCAAAGAGCTAGCCTACGCGCCTGACAAACGTATGGGTGTCGAAATGACCCTGCTGCGTGCATTGGCCTTCCACCCGAAAGTTTTTATCGCTGAACCTGTGGCCCCTGCGCACGTTTCTGCGCCGCCTTATGTCGCTCCGGTAACCCCGCAGCCGGGAATGCCGGACAGCACGGCCCAGCTTTTACAGGCGCGGACGCAGTTACTCAGGCAGCAGGGAAACACCAACCCAAAAAAAGCTGAGCCGGCAGCGCCAGGAAAAGCGCGGCCGGCAAACTCAGCGCTGGAGCGCCTCGCCTCAGTGACTGAGCGTGTGCAAACTCAGGCCAGCGCCCGCAAGGAGAAGCAACCCGAAGCGCCAGTAAAGGAAGAAGCTTACCGCTGGAAGGCCGTGAATGACGTGGAAGAAGTCGTAGAACCCGTCACCACGCCAAAAGCGTTGCGTACCGCGCTTGAGCATGAAAAGTCCCCGGAGCTTGCGGCGCGTCTGGCGGTTGAAGCCACCGAGCGCGATGCGTGGGCGGCGGAAATCAACCAGATGGTGATACCCAAATTGGTGCAGCAATTGGCGTTGAATGCCTGGTGTGAAAAACCGGAACCGGGAAAAGTTTGCCTGCATTTGCGCGCTTCACAGCGACATCTGAATTCACCATCGGCGCAGAAAGTGCTGGCGGAGGCTCTGTCAGCGTTGCATCAGCAGCCGGTTGAACTGACTGTGCTGGAAGATGATAATCTGGCAGTCAAAACGCCACTTGAGTGGCGACAGGCCATTTATGAAGAAAAACTGGCGCAGGCGCGTCAGTCCATTATTGCGGATAACAACATTCAGACCCTGCGTCGTTTCTTCGACGCAGACCTGGATGAAGAGAGTATTCGCCCCGTTTAAACGCCGCAATCACCCTGCGGCCCGACACAAAGAGAGATGATTATGTTTGGAAAAGGCGGCATTGGTAACCTGATGAAACAGGCCCAGCAAATGCAGGAAAAAATGCAGCAGGTACAGGCAGAAATCGCCCAGCTGGAAGTCACCGGCGAATCAGGTGCAGGTATGGTGAAAGTCACCATCAACGGCGCGCATAACTGCCGTCGCGTTGAGATTGACCCAAGCCTGCTGGAAGATGATAAAGACATGCTGGAAGATTTGGTTGCTGCGGCATTCAATGATGCTGCGCGTCGTATCGAAGAAACTCAGAAAGAAAAAATGGCTTCCGTTTCGGGCGGCATGCAGTTGCCACCGGGCTTTAAGATGCCATTCTGATGCAAACCAGCCCTCTCCTTGAATCACTAATGGAGGCGTTGCGCTGCCTGCCGGGCGTTGGCCCGAAATCGGCGCAGCGTATGGCATTCCAACTGTTGCAGCGCGATCGCAGCGGTGGAATGCGGCTGGCGCAGTCGTTGACGCGTGCAATGTCTGAAATCGGCCACTGTGCAGATTGCCGCACCTTTACCGAACAGGAAATCTGTACCATATGCGCCAACCCACGGCGCAAAGAAAATGGCCAGATTTGTGTGGTGGAAAGTCCGGCGGACATTCATGCGATAGAACAAACCGGACAGTTCTCCGGCCGTTATTTTGTGCTGATGGGCCACTTGTCTCCGATGGACGGCATTGGCCCTGATGACATCGGTCTGGACCGTCTTGAGCACCGTCTTTCCAGCGAAAGCATGAAAGAGGTGATCCTGGCGACCAACCCGACGGTGGAAGGGGATGCCACGGCAAACTACATCGCCGAAATGTGCGGGCAGTATGGCGTTCTTGCCAGCCGGATCGCGCATGGCGTGCCGGTGGGCGGCGAGCTTGAGATGGTTGACGGCACCACGCTGTCGCACTCTCTGGCTGGGCGTCATCCTTTCAAGTTCTAAATTCGCGGTCTCTTTTACGCGGTGGGGCGTTGGCTCCCTGCGCCAAAAGTAGGCGCCTCTGGGCGACTCGAATGATTTTGGGAAGGCATCAGCCTGTGTCGGTTCAGTTTTCCAGCGAACCGACACTTTCCTCTTGAATTAACCTCTTAGTAACCCCATCTATTCCTCAGCGTTTTACTTTTTGGCAAGCCATGTCGCCGTGAGGCCGGGCTTTCCAGCGTAATGACAAATCAAACAGCGTGATTGAGGTAATTTGATGAGTATGAAAGGACAAGAAACCCGCGGATTCCAGTCTGAAGTTAAGCAGTTGCTGCATCTGATGATCCACTCGCTCTACTCTAATAAAGAAATTTTTCTGCGTGAGCTGATTTCCAATGCATCAGATGCCGCTGACAAGTTGCGCTTTCGTGCGTTGTCCAAGCCTGAATTGTATGAAGGTGACGGCGAACTGCACGTGCGTCTGGCGTTTGATAAAGAAAAACGCACTCTGACATTAAGCGATAACGGCATCGGTATGAGCCGTGACGAAGTGATCGACAACCTCGGTACTATCGCGAAATCCGGCACCAAAGCCTTCCTGCAATCTGTCGGTTCCGAGCAGGCCAAAGACAGCCAGCTGATCGGCCAGTTTGGCGTGGGCTTCTACTCTGCGTTTATCGTGGCAGACAAAGTGACTGTCCGTACCCGTGCCGCAGGCGCAGCACCTGAAGAGGGCGTGTTCTGGGAATCAGCCGGCGAAGGTGAGTACACCCTGGCGGATATCGAGAAAGCCGAGCGCGGGACCGAAATTACCCTGCACCTGCGTGAAGACCAGGACGAATTCCTCGATGACTGGCGTGTGCGTTCGATCATCAGCAAATATTCTGACCATATTGCGTTGCCGGTGGAAGTTGAAACCCGTAACGAAGAAGACGGTACTGTCACCTGGGAGCAGATCAACAAGGCGCAGGCCCTGTGGACCCGTGGTAAGTCGGAAGTCACTGACGAAGAGTATGTTGAGTTTTACAAACATATCTCGCATGACTTCAGTGATCCACTGAGCTGGAGCCACAACCGCGTTGAAGGGAAGCAGGAATACACCAGCCTGCTGTACATTCCTTCCCAGGCACCGTGGGATATGTGGAACCGTGATCACAAGCATGGCCTGAAACTGTACGTTCAGCGTGTGTTTATCATGGATGAAGCCGAGCAGTTTATGCCGAACTACCTGCGCTTCGTGCGTGGCCTGATCGATTCCAACGATCTGCCACTGAACGTCTCGCGTGAAATTCTGCAAGACAGCCGTATTACCCAGAACCTGCGCAGTGCGCTGACTAAACGCGTTCTGCAAATGCTGGAAAAACTGGCAAAAGACGATAATGAAAAATACCTGCAATTCTGGAAACAGTTTGGTCTGGTATTGAAAGAAGGCCCGGCAGAAGACGGCGCGAATAAAGAAACGATCGCCAAGCTGCTGCGTTTCGCCAGTACCCGCAACGACAGCAGCGAACAGACTCTGTCGCTGGAAGAGTACGTTGCCAGCATGGTGGAAGGTCAGGACAAGATTTACTACATCACGGCCGACAGCTATGCCGCCGCGAAGAGCAGTCCGCATCTGGAACTGTTCCGCAAAAAAGGCATTGAAGTCCTGCTGTTATCCGATCGCATCGACGAATGGATGATGAGCTACCTGACCGAATTCGACGGCAAAGTCTTCCAGTCCGTTAGCAAAGCTGATGACACGCTGGACAAACTGGCCGACGAAGAGAGCGAAGAGCAGAAAGAAGCGGAGAAAGCGCTGGAGCCATTCGTAGAGCGCGTTAAAACGCTGCTGGCCGACCGCGTGAAAGATGTGCGTCTGACGCACCGTCTGACCGATACACCGGCGATTGTCACCACCGGCGCTGACGAAATGACCACGCAGATGGCAAAATTGTTTGCGGCTGCCGGTCAGGATGCGCCTGAGGTGCAATACATCTTCGAGCTGAACCCGGATCACGCGCTGGTAAAACGCGCGTCGGACGTCACCGACGATGCACAATTTAGCGAGTGGGTTGAACTGCTGCTGGATCAGGCGCTGTTCGCTGAGCGCGGCACGCTGGAAGATCCAAACTTGTTTATCCGCCGGATGAACCAATTGCTACAAGCATAACGCCATCATTTGCCCGAAAGCCCTGTCCACGGACGGGGCTTTTTTTTGTCAATTATCCGCCGCTGGCTTCTTCCAGTAACCAGTGGCGAAATGCAGTGATCTCCGGTTCATGGCTGCGGCTACTTTTTACCAGCATATAGGTAGCGCGATCGACTTCAGCAAAGCCCAGCGGGGCGATCACCGTGCCCTCCTGTAACTCCTTCTTCACCAAGATCTGCGGCGTCATAATGATCCCTAGGCCGTTTTTCGCCGCCTGAATAGCCAGCGTCAGATTGTCGAAGTGTTTGCCTGCCATAAAATCACCTTTGGCGTTGGTTTTTCTGGCCCACTCCTGCCATGCATTGATCTTGGTGTCGGCGTGCAGCAACGGCAGGGTAGAGAAATCCGTCTGGTAGGTGAAGCGGTGGCGGAAACCCGGCGAACACACCGGGCCGATATAATCGACGGTGATGAGCGTTGATTCAATGTCGTGGGTTTGCTGATGCTCATTACTTTTGATCAGGATATCGGTGCGCTGCTCGTGGATTTGTTGCACATCGGTATGGGTCTGAAAGGTGAGAACAATATTTTCATGGCGTTCGGAAAAACGGCTGATGCGCGGAATAAGCCATTGCGCCAGAAAACTGGGGGCGCAGGAGATAATTAAGTTATTTTCCTGCCGCGCTTTTATTTCCCGACAGGTGTTTTCTATTTCGCTAAATACCTGATCGCAGCATTTCTTTAATTTCTCGCCGTCGCGGGTTAAATACACCCGCCCCGCAGTGCGCTTAAACAGTGGCGTCCCTAACCAGCCTTCCAGATTTTTTATCTGATGGCTTACCGCACTGTGCGTCACGTTCAGCGATTCCGCCGCCAGGCTGAAACTTTCAAACAGCGCAGCCTGTTTAAAATAGTGCAACGCGCGAAGTGCCGGTAAGTCAGCCATGTCTCCACCTTGTTAGATTTATTCATCTTTGGTGTCTGTTTATATCATTTTCTTGTGCTGAATAAACCCATTAGTCTCGATCTTGTTCCGAAGCACATCTCTCCAACAGGCGCTGTGATTTTACTGAATAATATTCAGTGGATGCGCCAGTCTGCGCCTTGCGCGCTGGTTATGTCTGTATAAAAAATAAGGATGACTATGAACAATTCACTTTCTGATAAAACGACTTCCACAGCTTCCTCTGCCCCTCGCACTCAGCTCGTTATGTTTACCGGAGGCCGCGACAGTACGCTGGCCGCCTGTTATCTGATGTTACAAGGTATCCCGGTTCATCTTTACTCCGCTAACAGCGGTTGTTCGCTACATCGCGGCATTCTGGCGCATCGCGTCGAAGAATTGCGTAATCGTTTTGGCGAGTTACTGGTCGCCCATACCGTGGAAGATATCAGCGGAACCTTCCGCTCTATCGCCATTGAAAATATCGAAACCGATATTTTACGCCATCGGAAAAATCTGGTGCTGCTGGGTGAAAAACTGGCGATTCACGCTCATCTGGTGGACTTCTGCCGCCGTAACGACATCAGCGTCATCAACGACGGCATTACCCATTATCAGCAGGAATTTCCGGAGCAACGCCAGGTGGCGAAAGACTTCCTGGTGAACCTGATGAATCAGTTCGACATTCAATATCACTCGCCAATTTACGAGTTTGCCCAGTCTGCGGATGACGTGAAATATTGCCTGCTGCAACTGGGTATTTCTACTAAATCGCTAGAAGGGGTGAGTATTTTCGGTGACAGCTTCACCACACCGAGCGATGAAACCATTCTGGCTTACCTGAATGAGAAAACCCCGCTGGCGCTGAATATTGTCAAGTTCCTTTCAGGAGAAACCCTGAATCTCGGACCAAGAACTGCGGCGCATGCTGCGGCGTAATTAAGGATATTGCGATGAAAACTATCGTCAAATGTTCGGCAGTGATCATCCGTGACCGCGCGTTATTGCTAACGCGCAAACGCGGTACCGATATCTTTATCTCGCCAGGCGGCAAACCGCTGACCGGCGAAGATCACATCAGCTGTCTGAAACGTGAACTGAAAGAAGAGCTGAACGTGGATACCGCCAAAATAACCCCTTTGGGGTTATTTCACGGCGTGGCTGAGTTCGAAAAAGTCGCGATTGAAAATCATGTGTATCAGGTGGAAGTGATTGGACAGCCGGTCGCCAGCGCGGAGATCGCTGAAATTGCCTGGGTGAATTACCGCAAGCCGCCTTGCGAAGTGGGAGTGGGATCCGTGTTTCGCGACAACGTCCTTCCGTTACTGTATCAGCGTGAGTTGATCGACTGATGGATCCTTCATCACTCGCTCCCGCCTTGCAGCAACAGCACGGTGAACACTATTACAGGGAAGTTAACCGGCTGCGGGAAGTGCTGCGTGACAAGCTGACGACCACTTACCGGCTGGAAGGGTATGACATCTTCCTGGTGCAGTCGGTGCGCATTGGCTTAGCTATGCTGTCGCATTTACTGCATAAACATAACCTGTCGTTGCAATTGGGGGAGCAACGCCACTATCAGCCGATCGAATTGCTGTTCTCGCACCCGGTGCCCAATGATGCCTCCGCGCAGAACAGCGGCGTCAATATTGTCACCCACGTTAATCCTTATACCGGTGTGATCGATGATCTTGAAGGTTGCGAAGGCAAAGCAGTGGTGGATGCGTCGCACAGTTTTGCCACCGGCCTGCATGATGAACTGATCACCAATAGCTCTATTTTTCTTGCACCGTTGCATAAACATGCGTCCGTTGCTGTAGGGCTGGCGATCATTGCCGTACGCCCTGAGCACTACAGTTGTCTATTTCGCAGCGAACTGCGCCTGTTCGAGGGCTCAACAGTGTCACAGCGACCCTTGCAGGAGGCTATCGACACCATGGATGCTCCTACTTGGCGGCCATATAACGTTGCCAGCATAGAGAAAATCGACCTGCCGCTGACCAATGGCCTGCGTCTCACATCGGTCAGTGCCTCAGGATTGCCGTTCGCTTGTTTCCCGGTGGCAACGCTTTCTGAAGAACAGTTGCGCAAAATTAAGCAGATGGATGGCAGCTATTTTGAGCACGCCCACACCTTGCGCATTTCACGCAGTACCCGCGGGAAATGCTCGCAACAGGTTGATCACACTGGAAGTGTGATTGATGATTTAGCCCGGCTCTGGAGTCAAAAATGAGTAAGTCTACCCCCGTTAATGGCAACCTGATTGGTATTTTGGGCGGTATAATCCTGAGTACGGACTCAGTATTTATCCGCCTGATGAGTATTGATAACTCCTGGATGATCGTGATGCTGCGCGGCCTCTTTATGTGGGGGCTAAATAACTGCGCTTAATACCGCTCCACTTTTGTTAACCCATGTTTGTTGCCAGGGAAAGGTGAAGCGGCTTTCATAAATTGTCTGACATTGTTCAGTAATTGCCACATCGTTCTGCAGCGATGATT
>BHES01000056.1 GCA_003864575.1 Enterobacterales bacterium | reverse complement strand
CGTCCAGCTGTGCCTGCGCTTGCTGGCGCTCCTGCTGACTGATTGCCGTGCCTTTCTGCACGTTATCCAACCATTGCAGACCGAGTTCAGACAGTTTTCCAACCTGCTCCGCCACCGGTTGCACCGGCTTTAACACAGTGTTTTGCGTCAACTGCGGCTGCACCCGTGGGGTGTTTTGCTGCCAAATTTCCAGCTGCGAACGGATAGCCGCTGCGGCATCGGCGTCTTTCGGGTTAGCGAGCAGCGCACTGACGTGGTTATCCAGCTCACGCACCGCATTGCTCTCTGCCGGTAAGGCATCCACCAGCCGGTTCAGCGGTTCGAACTGGGTGTAGTGACCGGCCTGGAATTTGATGTGCTGACGGGTGTAATACTGTGCAGGTTCAAGCGCGGTGGAGAGCGTCAGCAACGGCGTAATGTCAGTGCTGTTCGCCAGACGAGTCATCATTCTGGCGGTTTGCGCGTGCTGTTGCAGACCGACGGACACCACGGACCAGCTGTCAATTTTCGCCAGTCGCTGATACATATTGCCGACGTCTTTCACGTCCTGCGCCGACCACAGCCGCTCTGCAACCACAAAGCCGCGTGGCCAGAGGCGCAGATCCAGAATTTGCGAGGTGATGTTCTCCTGCCACAGCGCGGCTTCCCCACCGAGAATATTTTTCATCCCCTGCGCGTCAGGCACTACCGGCGGCATTCCGGCTGGAACGGCGCTGAGCGGGCTCCCCGTTGCCGGATAACGCGCATTACCAATCAGGAAGTAGCCGCCGAACTTGCCCTGTTTGAGCGTCAGCACCGGCCGCGTATCACCCATCCAGGTATCCACGGCAAAACTGACTTTATCTCCGTCCTGCCAGACAATATCGCGTACCGCCCGGCGGGTTTTACCGCCGAAATCGATAAACCCGCGCCAGCCCTCTTTGCCTTCAATCAGCGTGAAGCTGCCGTCTACCGGTTTGCCCTTCAGGCGCGGCATACTGAACTGCCAGCTTTGCGCTTTTTCGCCGTCTGCCACATTTTGGTCCACACCCAGCGGCTGCGGCAGGATCTCATTGCGGTAGTGATAGGCAGAACTTTGCGGCTGATCCAGGTAGAAGCCGGTGGACAAAATCCCCTGATATCCCTGCTGGGCGCTGGCGCCGAGTGAATCCGGCCCCTGCCATGACTGAATCACAATGTCGTGCGGCAGATCCGGATGGAAAATCTCATCCCAGCCGACCATTTTGCGCTGATGTTGGTGCAAAATAACCTGCAACCGCTTATTAAATGCGGCCTGCAAGGCATGGCTGTCGGCAATATTATTCTTCTGCATGTAGGCCTGAATGGCTTTTGAATTCACCCACTGCGTATCTTTCACTTCGTCGCCGCCGATATGCAGATACGGGTCCGGGAAGATGGCGGTCAGCTCGCTGATAAGGGTGTCGGCAAAGGTGTAAACCTGGTCATTGGACGGGTCGAGGGTCGGTTCATGCACGCCCCACTCGCGCTCCATCTTGTACGGACCCGGCGCGCTGATCAGTTCCGGATAAGCCACGGCAATCGCCGACGCGTGCCCCGGCATGTCGATTTCCGGCACCACGCGGATACCAAGCGACGTGGCATACGCCACCACATCCTTCATCTGCTCAACGGTATAAAACTCGCCGTCGCTGGCCAGTTGTTGCAGTTTCGGATAGTGCTGTGAGGCAAAGCGCCAGCCCTGGTCGTCGGTCAGATGCCAATGCAATACGTTCAGCTTGGCCGCTGCCATGCCATCGAGCTGGCGTTTAATGGTGCTGACGGGCAGGAAATGACGGGCGGAGTCAAGCAGCACGCCACGCCAGGCAAAGCGCGGCTGGTCGTGGATCGTCACCAGTGGCAAGAAGGTATTCTGGCCGTCGTTCTGCAACAGCTGCAACAGCGTTTCCATGCCGTGCAGCGCGCCAAAACGGGTGTTGGCGGTCAGGGTCGCCCCCTGCGCAGTGACCTGCAATTCGTAGCTTTCATCGCTGTCGGGCATCGGTTGGGCAGCGACTTTATGTTTGATAACAATCTGGATTTTGCTCTGATGTGCGTCGGTCGGCTGCGGCTGTAAGGTCCAGCCGGTCTGCTGCTCAATCCGATCACGCCAGCGGCTGACCGCCGGACCTAAATCATCCCCGCTGACGGCAACCGAGAGGGAGTTATCCACCACCCATTTTGCGGCATCCGGCGCGACCTCCACCTGCTGCGGCCATGGCATCAGCGGCAGATTGCCTGCGGGTGCGGCAAACGCCGCAGAGGTGATAGCAAGGAGTAACGACGAGGCAAACAAGGAACGACGGAATGGCAAAAGCATTGATGAGATCCCTCAGAGAAAAGTGAACAATCGTAGTTCGCTGAAACGTAAGGAATAACTATAGCTTGTGGTGAAAAAAAAGGCGGTGACTGAATTAACAATCGCCGCCTTTTCTTAACAATTACTGTTTATGCAAGGTCGTTTACTGCCAGCCATACCGGCGCACGAACCAGCCTTTCACGCACTGGGTCAGGACCATGTAACCAGCCAGAATCGCGATAAGCCATGGGAAGTAGCTGAGCGGCAGCGCCTGTAATTGCAGGAATCCGGCAACCGGCGAGAAGATCAAACCAATACCGGTGATAACCACCATCAGGGTCATCACACACAGCGGCCACGAGGCGCGGCTCTGGATAAACGGCACTTTACGGGTGCGGATCATGTGCACAATTAGCGTCTGTGACAGCAACCCTTCGATAAACCAGCCTGACTGGAACAGCGTCTGCGCTTCAACCGTATTGGCCTTGAATACCCACCACATCAGGCTGAAGGTCAGAATGTCGAACACGGAGCTGATCGGCCCGAAGAACACCATAAAGCGGCCGATATCACCGGCGTTCCAGCGCTGCGGTTTCGCCAGTTGCTCTTCATCAACGTTATCAAACGGAATAGCCACCTGTGACACATCGTAAATCAGGTTCTGAATTAACAGGTGCAGCGGCAACATTGGCAGGAACGGCAGGAAGGCACTGGCCACCAGCACGCTAAAGACGTTACCAAAGTTGGAGCTGGCGGTCATTTTGATGTATTTCAGCATGTTGGCGAAGGTTCGACGCCCTTCCGTCACGCCCTGCTCAAGCACCATCAGGCTTTTTTCCAACAGAATAATGTCGGCCGCTTCTTTGGCGATATCCACCGCAGAATCAACCGAAATCCCGATGTCCGCCGCGCGCAGCGCCGGAGCATCGTTGATACCATCGCCCATAAAGCCCACCACATGCCCTTCACCGCGCAGCACGCGCACAATGCGCTCTTTGTGCATTGGCGTCAGTTTGGCAAACACCGTGGTGGTTTCGGCAGCAGCCAGCAGCCGGGCGTCATCCATGGCTTCGATATCACTGCCAAGCAAAATATGCTCAACCTGCAAACCCACGTCTTTACAGACTTTACGGGCCACCAGCGGGTTATCGCCGGTAAGGATTTTGACCGTCACACCTTTGTTTTTCAGCGCTTTCAACGCCGGTGCGGTGCTCTCTTTCGGCGGATCAAGGAATGCGATATAACCGGCCAGGATCAGGCTGGATTCATCATTCACGCCATAACCCTGAGTACGCGATGGCATGACTTTATGCGCCACCGCCACCACGCGCAGCCCCTGCTGGTTGAGGTCGTCGGTGATACGGCGGATACGTGCCAGCAACACATCGGTCAGCGGAACAATCTCACCGTTGAGCTGCACCAGCGTCGAGATAGACAGCATCTCTTCCAGCGCCCCTTTGCAAATCAGGCGGTGATTATCAGCATTTTCAGAAACGACGACGGACATGCGGCGACGGTCGAAGTCGAACGGGATCTCGTCCACTTTCAGCCAGTTTCCAGCGGTGGTCATTTCTGTGGATTCCAGCACGGCCACATCGAGCAGGTTTTTCAGGCCGGTCTGATAATGACTGTTGAGCCACGCCAGATGCAGCACTTCATCACTGGTTTCACCGAGCACGTCGGTATGACGTTCAAGGACAATTTTATCCTGCGTCAGGGTGCCCGTTTTGTCGGTACACAGGATGTCCATCGCACCGAAGTTCTGAATCGCATCCAGACGTTTGACGATCACTTTCTGTTTCGACAGCTTCACCGCGCCTTTCGCCAGCGTGGAGGTGACGATCATCGGCAACATTTCAGGCGTCAGGCCAACCGCCACGGAGAGCGCAAACAGCGCCGCTTCCCACCAGTCACCCTTGGTATAACCGTTGATCAGCAAAACGATTGGCGTCATCACCATCATAAAGCGGATCAACAACCAGCTGACTTTGCTGATGCCGGCCTGGAAAGCATTCGGCTGCGTCTCTTCCTGCGTGACGCGCTCGGCCAGTTGACCAAACCAGGTTTCGCCGCCGGTGGCGATCACAATGGCCATCGCAGTACCGCTGACCACGTTGGTGCCCATAAAGCACAGGGTATCTTGCGCCAGCGGATCGCAATCCACCGGCATCCGGCTGTTGGCTTGTTTCTCGACCGGCAGGGATTCACCGGTCAGGGCAGCCTGGCTGATAAACAAGTCTTTGGCGGAGAGAATGCGCAGGTCGGCCGGGATCATGTCACCGGCGGAGAGTTTAATCAGGTCACCCGGCACCAGCTGGCTAATCGGCAATTCCATGGTTTCACTGCGCCCGGTGTGCGCGTCGCTACGCAGGACGGTCGCCGTGTTGCTGACCATGGCTTTCAGGGCGTCGGCGGCGCGGTTGGAGCGTGCTTCCTGAATGAAGTGCATCAGGGTGGAGATAAGCACCATCGCGCCAATCACCAGCGCGGCGGTCAGGTCGTCGGTGGCATAGGAAACCAGACCGAGCACGGTCAGCAACAGGTTGAACGGGTTGCGGTAGCAGTGCCACAGGTGCAACCACCACGGCGCTGGCTGCTGATCGTCAGTCTGGTTAGGGCCGACGCGTTCGCGGATAGCATCGGCTTCCTGCCCGGTCAGCCCTTCCGGATGGCTGCCAAATTGCAGGTACAGGCTCTCTTCCGTGGCGCGGGCACACTGCATACTGTGCGCAGCAATGCTGGCAGGCACTTCCGGCATTTTGCTGCCGTTGAGGCTTTCCTGAATAGAGTCACCCAGCATCGGGTCACGACGAACCAGACGGCGCGGCAAATTACGGCTAAGTGCATCAAGCAGCCGTTGAGTAAAATTTTTGAACATGATTCGACCCTTTGTTGCGTCCACAGCTTAGCAGCCAGAGACATGGCAAAGATTGTTACACAGCGGGAGACAAGACAAGGATCGAGCACCACCGCTTACCATTTATTGCTTTCTTAAAGCGTTAATATCACGGCAAGCAGTAGCAAAAAGGCGGGTGCTTACCGGATCACAACGGACCTACAGAATTGGGGTCGGGTTCCATCAGGTTTTCACCTCCGGTAAGGAACGTTTAGGAAATCGTACCCGTCAGGCATTACAATCCCTCGGGTAACGTAAGGCTAAAACTCGACTATCTTACGGATATTCGGCGCACGCAGTGTACGCTTATTAACTGCAACCAAACTTAAACCTGATCAATCATTCATTATAAAATAACCATGCAAAATCGCCTGACTATTAATGACATCGCCCGCCTCAGCGGCGTGGGGAAATCCACCGTTTCACGCGTGCTGAATAATGAAGGCAACGTCAGCCCGGCGACGCGTGAGCGCGTGCTGAGCGTGATTGAGCAACACAACTTCAGTCCGTCGAAATCAGCGCGGGCAATGCGCGGTTTCAGCGATAAAATTGTGGCCATTATCGTCTCGCGTCTGGACTCGCCGTCAGAGAATCAGGCGGTGCGCGCCATGCTGCCCCTGTTCTATCAGCAGGGTTATGACCCGATAGTCATGGAAAGTCAGTTCAGCGCAGCGCGGGTGGAAGAGCATTTGCAGGTGCTGAAACAGCGCAATATTGACGGCGTCGTGCTGTTTGGTTTTACCGGACTGGAAGCGGCCATGCTGAACGGTTGGCAGGATAAGCTGGTGATGATGGCGCGGGCCGTGCCGCAGTTTTCATCGGTCTGTTATGACGACGCTGGCGCGGTCCGGTTGCTGATGGACAAATTAGTGCGGCGGGGACAACGGCGCATCAGTTTTATCGGCGTATCACCCCACGACACCACCACCGGTCAATTGCGTTTTGAAGCCTATCAGGCGTATTGCGTCGAACATCAGTTGACGCCGCAGATGGCGCTGGGTGAACTGAATTACCAAAGTGGTTTTGAACTGATTGCGCAGGTGCTAAGCCCTGGCACTGACGCGGTGATCTGCGCCTCTGACACCATTGCTCTCGGTGCAGAAAAATACCTGCAACAGCACAACATTACCGGCATTCAGGTGTGCGGCATCGGTAATAACCGGCTGCTGAAATTCCTTTTCCCGCAGACTTTTTCGGTGGAACTGGGCTACGGCGAGGGCGGCGAAGCGGCGGCGCGTCAGCTCCTTATGCAACTCGGCCAGCAGGCCCCTTTACAGCAAATTATCATTCCCGGACAGCTGGCGGACTAAGCCATGAAACGGCCCTAAGGCCGAAACTTTGTGATCAACCGCTTAAAACCGGGAACGTTCCCGGACAATCTTCCCTCCCTTTGGCTATGCTTGTGACGTTCTGTATCCCCTCTTTGCAATAAAATTAATGAAGGCTAAAACATGAGCAAAGTAAAACAACACGACGTCGACCGCCTCATCGTCCTGGTCGGCGGCAGTGGAAATATCGCGACGGTTACGCACTGTATTACCCGTCTGCGCTTCGTCCTCAATGATCCGGCAAAAGCCGATCCGAAGGCGATTGAAGAGCTGCCGATGGTCAAAGGTTGCTTCACCAACGCCGGTCAGTTCCAGGTCGTGATTGGGCCGGAAGTGGATGATTACTACAAAGCGCTGATCGCTACCAGCGGCAAGGACGATACCGGTAAGGAAGCAGCCAAAGTGGCAGCACGCCAGAATATGAGCTGGTTTGAACGCGGGATTTCGCACTTTGCAGAGATCTTCTTCCCACTGTTACCGGCGCTGATCAGCGCCGGTTTAATCCTCGGCTTCCGCAACGTCATCGGTGACATTCCGATGAGCGACGGTCAGACGCTGGCGCAAATGCACCCGATGTGGAAAACGGTGTATGACTTCCTCTGGCTGCTCGGCGAAGCGATCTTTATGTTCCTGCCGGTTGCCGTGTGCTGGTCAACGGTGAAGAAAATGGGCGGCACCGAGATCCTCGGTATCGTGCTCGGTATCACGCTGGTTTCCCCGCAGTTGATGAACTCCTACAACCTCGGCCAGCAGATCCCGGAAGTGTGGAACTTCGGCTGGTTTACCATCGAAAAAGTCGGTTATCAGGCGCAGGTGATCCCATCGATGCTGGCCGGTATGGCGCTGGCGCTGATTGAAAACGGCATGAAAAAAATCATCCCGAATTATCTCTATCTGGTGATTGTGCCCGTGGTATCGCTGATTGTGGCGGTGTTCCTGGCCCACACCCTGATTGGTCCGTTCGGCCGCATGATTGGTGACGGAGTGGCCTTTGCGGTCAAAGCGGTGATGACCGGCAGCTTCGCGCCGATTGGCGCAGCCCTGTTCGGTTTCCTCTATGCGCCGCTGGTGATCACTGGCGTACACCAGACAACGCTCGCCATTGATATGCAAATGGTGCAAAGCACCGGCGGCACACCAGTCTGGCCGCTGATTGCTATCTCCAACATCGCGCAAGCGGCGGCGGTGGTTGGCATCATTATTGCCTCTAAAAAGCATAACGAACGCGAAGTGTCAGTACCGGCGGCCATCTCCGCCTTCCTCGGCGTGACCGAACCGGCCATGTACGGGATCAACCTGAAATACCGCTTCCCTATGCTGTGCGCGATGATCGGCTCTGCCGTTGCTTCACTGATTTGTGGTCTGAGCGGCGTCACCGCCAACGGGATTGGCGTCGGCGGGTTGCCGGGTATTCTGTCCATTAAACCGCAGTTCTGGGGCGTGTTTGCGCTGGCGATGCTGGTCGCGACGGTCATCCCTATCGTGTTGACAGTACTGGTTTATAAACGCAAAGCGCGCAAAGGCGAGCTGGCGGTGGTTTAGAAAAGGATATGACAATGAACAACGAATTGCCGTGGTGGAAAGACGGCGTGATTTACCAGATTTACCCGAAGAGTTTTCAGGACACCACCGGTAACGGTTTGGGGGATATCAACGGCATCACCCAGCGTCTGGATTACCTGAAAACCCTGGGTGTAGACGCCATCTGGATAACGCCGATGTACGTCTCCCCGCAGATAGATAACGGCTACGACGTGGCCGATTACTGCGCCATTGATCCGGCTTACGGGACCATGGCGGACTTCGAAAATCTGACGGCGCAGGCGCATCAGCGCGGAATCCGCATCGTGATGGATATGGTGTTTAACCACTCCTCCACCTATCACGAGTGGTTTAAACAGTCACAGGATCCGGCCAGTCCATACCGTGATTTCTATATCTGGCGCGATGGCGACAGCGCGGGCGGCCCCCCAAATAACTGGCGTTCAAAATTTGGCGGCGGTGCCTGGCAGTGGCACGAGGAAAGCGGTCAGTATTATCTGCATCTGTTTGCCACCGAACAGGCGGATCTCAACTGGGAACACCCGCCGGTGCGTGAAGCGCTGAAAGAAGTCTGCCGCTTCTGGGCAGATAAAGGCGTCGATGGCCTGCGTCTGGACGTGGTGAATCTAGTTTCCAAACAACAGGATTTCCCCTCGGATGACCGCGGCGATGGTCGCCGTTTCTATACCGACGGTCCGCGCATCCACGCGTTTTTGCAGGAGTTCAGCCGCGATGTGTTTAAACCGCTCGGGCTGATGACGGTTGGCGAGATGTCGTCGACCAAACTGGAGCATTGTCGCCGCTACGCCGCCAATGACGGCAGCGAAATCTCCATGACCTTTAACTTCCATCACCTGAAAGTGGATTATCCGAACGGTGAGAAGTGGACCAAAGCCGCGCCGGATTTCGTGCAGCTCAAGCAGATTTTCAACCAATGGCAGCAGGGAATGCACGGCCACGCCTGGAACGCGCTGTTCTGGTGTAACCACGACCAGCCGCGCATTGTCACCCGCTTTGGTGAGGACGGCGAACTGCGCGTTCCGGCGGCTAAAATGCTAGCGATGGTGCTGCACGGCATGCAGGGCACACCGTACATTTATCAGGGCGAAGAGTTGGGGATGACCAATCCGGGCTTCACACATATTGAGCAGTATCGCGATGTGGAAAGCCTGAATATGTTCGCCGAGCTGAAAAGTACCGGACGTAGCGAAGCTGAACTGCTGGCCATTCTGGCGTCAAAATCCCGCGACAACAGCCGCACGCCGATGCAGTGGGACGCCACCCCGAATGCCGGTTTCACCGCCGGTACGCCGTGGATCACGCCTTGCAACAACTTCGCGCAAATCAACACTGAGCAGGCGCTGGCGGACACCGATTCGGTGTTCTACACCTATCAGCATTTGATTCGACTGCGTAAAACCTTGCCAGTGCTGACTCACGGCGACTATCAGGATCTGGCACCGGCCATTCCGCAGATATGGTGTTACCGCCGTACCTGGCAAAACCAACGGCTGACGGTGATAGCCAATCTCAGCAATCAGACGCAGAACCTGAACCTGAACCTGCACCTGCAATTCAACGCGCAGGAACCGCTTTTCAGCAACTATTCTGATGCTCAGATTGCCAACTGTCTGCGCCCTTACGAGTGCGTCTATTGGCTTGAAGAAGAAAGGCTTGAAGAGGACAGTCTCAGCTAATTATCCGCTGGCTTTTCAGCAACGACACGGTGCGGGCAACATGATCAGGAACCTGATCGTCGGTCATGTTGTTTGCACCCTGAATCAGCATGGGCGGCAGGAAGTCCATGCCGGTGCGGTTGGCAACGGCGTGGAATGGCTGTAATAAATCCAGCGCCGGATAGCGGTTGTACCCCTGCGACGTATAGGCTTTATCATCCCCGCCCGTTGAGACAATCAGTTGCAGGCTTTTGCCCTGCAACGCCGTTCCGTGACTCCCGTACGCAAAACCGTAGGTTAATACCGCGTCCTGCCACTCTTTGAGGATCGCCGGTGAGCTATACCAATAGAACGGAAACATCATGACGATGTGCTGATGTGCGTTCAGTAATGCTTGCTCACGCGCGACATCAATCTGGTAATCGGGATATTCACGCATTAATTCATGTACGGTGATACCCGGCAATTCCCGTAAAGCGGCGACCTGGGCCTGGTTGATACGGGAGTTATCCGGTGTGCGATGGGCACTGAGTACTAAAATCTGTGACATTTTCGTTTCCTTATCAGGCTACAAGAACGGTGAGTCATGCTGTGAAAGCCATCTTTTCACTTCCTGAACAAAGGTTGTAGCCCGCTAAGTGTCACTTCAGTTTCAACCTAAAGTATCAGCCAATATCGCCCTCAAAAGTCTCATCTTGCATACCCATTTCACCGTAATGTGATGCCACACACAGAGTTGGCGTCAAGCAACTTTTGCGCCATTTTTACCCCTTATTTACTGCTTTGTTCATTCCCTAAACTTATGCCAAAAATCTTTGTTTTAAGTCAATAAAGCGGGAATTACAACAAAATGAAATTGGCGCAGAGTCTATATATGGTGTGTATAGTAGCGACCCTAACCCAATATGTAGCGTTTTCCTGAAATTCACTCCGCATGAGGCTGCAAGCCGCACGGGGCGCGGGATAGCGTATAAAAGGAGTAACATTGTGAAGGCATACGACGTGAAATCCACACCCGCAAACAACCCTAACCAGCAGCCGATTGTTATCAAGCGGGACGGATGCCAGGTCCCTTTCGATGAAGTTCTGATTAAACAGGCAGTACAACGTGCGGCCATTGCCGCCGGTATCGACAGCGCGGAATATTGCGCGCAAGTCGCCAGCATCGTGACCCAGGGTTTACAAGGCAAATCCCGCGTTGATATCAATGAGATCCAGGACGCCGTTGAAAACCAGCTGATGGCCGGCCCACATAAAAAACTGGCGCGTGCGTATATCGAATACCGCCACGACCGTGACGTAAAACGCGAACTGCGCGGGCGACTGAATCAGGAAATCCGCGGGCTGGTTGAACAGAGCAACATGGCGCTGCTCAATGAAAACGCCAACAAAGACAGCAAAGTCATTCCGACTCAGCGCGATCTGCTGGCAGGGATTGTCGCCAAGCATTATGCCAAACAGCATCTTTTACCGCGTGACGTGGTATTAGCGCATGAGCGTGGTGAAATCCACTATCACGATCTCGATTATTCGCCATTTTTCCCCATGTTCAACTGTATGCTGATCGACCTTAAAGGCATGTTGACGCGTGGTTTTAAGATGGGTAATGCAGAAATCGACACGCCGAAGTCCATTTCAACCGCCACAGCCGTTACGGCACAAATCATTGCGCAGGTTGCCAGCCATATTTACGGCGGCACCACCATTAACCGCATCGATGAAGTGCTGGCTCCCTTTGTGACCGAGAGCTTTAACAAACACAAAGCCGTGGCCCAGGAGTGGAATATCAAAGACGCCGACGCCTTTGCCCACAGCCGCACCGAGAAAGAGTGTTACGACGCCTTCCAGTCGCTGGAATATGAAGTCAACACGCTGCATACCGCTAACGGCCAGACGCCGTTTGTCACCTTCGGTTTTGGCCTCGGCACCACCTGGGAATCACGGTTAATTCAGCAATCTATTCTGCGCAACCGCATCGCCGGTCTCGGTAAAAACCGCAAAACCGCCGTGTTCCCGAAACTGGTATTCGCTATCCGCGATGGCCTGAACCATAAAGCCGGAGATGCCAACTACGACATCAAACAGCTAGCGCTCGAATGTGCCAGCAAGCGTATGTATCCGGACATTCTCAATTACGATCAGGTGGTGAAAGTCACCGGTTCATTTAAAACCCCGATGGGCTGCCGCAGTTTCCTTGGCGTATATGAAGAAAATGGTGAGATGATCCATGAAGGCCGCAATAACATCGGCGTGATCAGCCTCAATCTGCCGCGCATCGCGCTGGAAGCCGGGCAGGATGAAAGCGCCTTCTGGACGCTGCTCGACGAGCGCCTGCTGCTGGCGAAGAAAGCCCTGATGACCCGCATTGCGCGCCTCGAAGGCATCAAAGCCCGTGTGGCACCGATCCTCTATATGGAAGGGGCCTGTGGCGTACGCCTGAAAGCCGACGACGACATTTCCGGCATTTTCAAAAATGGCCGCGCCTCGATTTCTCTGGGCTACATTGGCGTGCATGAAACCATCAACGCGCTGTACGGCAATCAGACCCACGTCTTCGATGCCAGCCAGCTGCGTGAAAAGGCCGAAGCTATCGTGGGCCGCCTGAAAGACGCCACCGAACAGTGGAAAGAGGAGACCGGCTACGGTTTCAGCCTCTACAGTACGCCAAGCGAAAACCTGTGCGACCGCTTCTGCCGTCTGGATGCCGCCGAGTTCGGACTGATCCCCGGTGTCACCGATAAAAGCTATTACACCAACAGCTTCCACCTCGATGTCGAAAAGAAAGTGAATCCGTATGAGAAACTCGATTTCGAAGCGCCGTATCCGCCGTTGAGCAACGGCGGTTTCATCTGCTACGGCGAATACCCGAACCTGCAACACAATCTGAAAGCGCTGGAAGACGTCTGGGATTACAGCTACTCCCGCGTGCCTTACTACGGCACCAACACGCCGATTGACGAGTGCTACGAGTGCGGCTTCACCGGTGAATTCGAGTGCACCAGCAAAGGCTTCACCTGCCCGAAATGCGGTAATCATGAACCGTCACGCGTGTCGGTCACTCGCCGCGTTTGCGGTTATCTCGGCAGCCCCGATGCCCGTCCATTCAACGCCGGCAAGCAGGAAGAAGTAAAACGCCGCGTGAAGCATCTGGGTAATGGGCAACTGGGTTAACGCATTGAATTATCATCAGTACTACAACATCGACGTAGTCAACGGGCCGGGAACGCGCTGCGTGCTGTTCGTTTCCGGTTGCGTCCATGAATGCCGCGGGTGCTATAACAAAAGCACCTGGCGGCTGGATTCAGGCAAGCCGTTTACGCAGGAAGATGAAGACCGGGTGATTGCCAACCTGCAAGACACCGTGATCCCACGTCAGGGATTAACGCTCTCCGGTGGCGACCCGCTGCATCCGCAGAATCTGTCTGCCATCCGCCAGCTATTGTTGCGCGTTCAGGCAGAATGCCCGGGCAAAGACGTGTGGATGTGGACGGGTTATACGCTGGGAGAATTGACGTCAGAGCAGCAAAAGGTGATCGCGCTGATCAACGTATTGGTTGACGGCAAGTTCGTTCAAGAGCTGAAAGACCCTTCGCTTATCTGGCGCGGCAGCGGCAATCAGGTGATTCATTATTTGCGTTGAAGAGTGGCGGTAAAATACTCTCAGAGGGGAAAAATCATTTCCCTCTGAGGACATTCAAATGCCATTCAGCAAGAAATCAAAAGCATTTTTCACTGCATAAATTTCCCCGTCCAACTGCTTAATCCATTCACCGATTTCTCTTTGCGGCACACCTCCCAACATAGGGGTCATCGCTACATAATGCCTATGTTGGATTTTTAGCAATGGACACAGTTTCTTCGGCGGGAGGTCGGCTAACCTAACGAGAGGCACTAACGGTACCATTACCGAATTATCATATCCTTCCGCCAGAGGATGGTGAATATTCAGCAGATAGGGATAAGCAACTTTACCCCTCCGGTATTTTCATAAATGGCGTATTGATCCATCAAAATGCTCGCTGATAGTCAGAAAATGAGCCGTTTTCTTCCGCGTACTTCTTGAGCGCAGCTATCCCTTTTTGATTTTCACGCTGCCATTTCTCAGCAGGGGTTTTATTCAATAACGGAGAGGGTAACTTATTGAATTCCATCTCTTGTGCATCTGACATATCTATTCCTTATGTGATTAATACGTAAAAACCATCGGACAAAAAGAGTGTATTCTGCACAACTCCGCCAGTAAATCGCCAAATCTCATCCCTGCGAGACACATTCCAACTCTTCATCTCTCTGCAACCCGACCTTCACCGAACTGTCATTTAGCTACGCCATTCTGATGCCAACACCGAAATGAGGTTGACATCATGTCCGTTTTTCAGCGCCTCCCTCTGATTTCCTCCTTAGCCCGTCACCCCCGTGCGAGGTATTCATTATGATGAACTTATCTAGACCTCTGACCAGTCACGCCACTGTTTATCAGCAGATAGCCGCCGAACTGGAACATGAACTGCGCAACGGCTACCGCTGTGGCGACTATCTGCCGCCGGAGCAACAACTGGCCGAACGCTTTCAGGTTAACCGCCACACGCTGCGCCGCGCGGTCGATGAACTGGTCGATCGCGGCTGGCTACAGCGCCGTCAGGGCGTGGGCACGCTGGTGCTGATGCGTCCTTACGATTATCCGCTGCATTCTCAGGCCCGCTTCAGCCAGAACCTGCTCGATCAGGGTAGCCACCCGACCAGCGAACGTCTGCTGGCGGTGCTGCGCCCCTGCACTGAACACGTGGCCACCGCCCTGTCATTGCAGGAAGGCGACACCGTGATCCATCTGCGCACGCTGCGCCGGGTTAACGGCGTACCGGTGTGCGTTATCGACCATTACCTGCCAGATCTCGACTGGTGGCCGTCGTTGCAGAATTTTCACAGCGGTTCGTTGCACGATTTCATCCGTGACGAGATCAAGCAACATCTCAGCCGCCGCACCACCCGCATCAACGCACGCCGTGCGCTGGCGAAAGAGAGCAAATTACTCGAAATCGTACCGCAGGCCCCGCTGCTTTGCGTGCGCACCCTCAACACCTGTGACGGCAGCGATCGCGTGGCGGAATACTCCGTCAGCCTGACGCGCGCTGACATGATTGAACTGACGATGGAGCACTAATGGACGCCCTGAAAAACCGCCAGCGCTGGATGTCGGTGCTGGCCCACTGCCGCCCCGCTGAACTTCTTGCACACTGGCAACCGTTGAATTTGTCCCTGCAGTTTGAACGACTGCGCCCCGCCGAAACCGGCCTGACCCAACTTCAGGGCCGCATGGGGGGAACCGGCAAACGCTTTGTGATGGGCGATATGACCGTCACCCGCGCTGTGGTCCAGCTCGACTGCGGCACTTATGGCTACAGCTACATTGCCGGTCGCGACAAGCTCCATGCTGAACTCTGTGCGGTGATCGACGCACTGTTACAGGTCCACGGTATGGACGAGCTTTTGCACAAAATGATCATCGCCCCGCTGGCGGCAACTCAACAGGCCCGCCGCGAACAGCGCGCCCGTGAAGTAGCTGCCAGCCGCGTCGATTTCTTCACCCTGGTTCGCGGAGAATAATCCATGTCACTTGTTGCCAGTTTTCAACATCCGGTGGCTGACGCTCAGTTCAGCTTCCGCCGTATTTTAAAAGCCCTGAGTGAGCCAGGCACCTGCGTCAAATTACCTGCGATGGCGGGATTTGGTGTGCTCGGTTCGGCCAGCGCCTGCGTACTGCTAACCCTGATCGATCAGGACACGCCGCTGTGGATCAGCCGCTCACTGAATGACGACATTCTGCGTAAGAACCTGCGTTTTCATACCGGCGCACTGCTGACGGATGACCCGTCCACGGTCAGCTTTGCGCTGGCGGATCCGGCACTCGACGACGCGACGCTGATGGCTTTCCCCTGCGGCGATGAAATGTCACCAGAACTGTCAACCAGCGTCATCGTGCAGTTGGAAGGTTTATCTGGCGGAGTACCGCTGCGCCTGAGCGGCCCCGGTATTGAGTCAGAACGGGTGATCACCCCGCAACTGCCGGAAGCGGTGCGCCATTATCTGCTCAACCGTCCGCACCGTTTTCCGCTCGGGCTGGACTTTATGTTCACCTGCGATGACGAACTGATTGCGCTGCCGCGCACCACCCGCGTGGAGGCTTGCTGATGTACGTAGCCGTGAAAGGGGGCGAGAAAGCCATTGCGGCCGCCCATCAGCTGCTGGCCCATGAGCGCCGTGGCAATACCGATGTGCCAGAGCTTGGCTGTGAACAGATAGAACAACAGCTCGGTCTGGCGGTCGATCGCGTGATGAGTGAAGGCGGGATTTATGACCGCGAGCTGGCCGCGCTGGCGATTAAACAGTCCGGGGGCGATCTGGTCGAAGCCATTTTCCTGCTGCGCGCTTACCGCACCACGCTGCCGCGTCTGGCCACCAGCCAGCCACTGGATACCAAAAATATGCGCCTAGAGCGGCGGATATCCGCCGTCTACAAGGACTTGCCCGGCGGGCAGGTTCTCGGCCCAACCTACGACTACACCCATCGCCTGCTGGATTTCGCGCTGTTGGCGGAAGGTGAAGCGCCGTTTACGCCGCTGGCCGACGAAACCTTGCCGGAAAATTGCAGCCACGTTTTCGATCTCCTCACCCGCCAGCAGCTGGCTGTGCAGGAACAGGATGACGGTTCTGAACCGGAAGATATCACCCGCACCCCACCGGTTTACCCCGCTTCCCGCGCTGCCCGCCTGCAACAGCTAGTGCGCGGCGACGAAGGGTTTTTACTCTCGCTCAGTTACTCCACGCAGCGTGGTTATGGCCGTACCCACCCGTTTGCCGGTGAAATTCGTACCGGCTGGCTGACGGTGGAGATCGTGCCGGAAGAACTGGGTTTTGCGATCGATATCGGTGAAATCCTGCTGACCGAATGCGAGATGGTGAACGGTTTCGTGACGCCAGAGGACAAACCGCCACACTTCACCCGTGGCTACGGTTTGGTGTTTGGCCGTGCCGAACGCAAGGCGATGTCGATGTCGCTGGTGGACCGCGCGCTGCAAACCAAAGAGTACAACGAGCAGGTCAGCAGCCCGGCGCAGGACGAAGAGTTTGTGCTGTCACATGCCGATAACGTCGAAGCCGCCGGGTTTGTTTCCCACCTAAAACTGCCGCACTACGTCGATTTCCAGGCTGAACTGGAGCTGCTCAAACGCTTGCGTCAGCAGCACGACGCCTCATCTTCACAGGATCCCGCTCATGAAAAACAGTGAACCCAACGCGCCGGTCATCGCGGGTTATAACCACGGCTACCTCGACGAACAGACCAAACGCATGATCCGCCGTGGCATTCTGAAAGCCGTGGCGATCCCCGGTTATCAGGTGCCCTTTGCCGGGCGCGAAATGCCGATGCCTTACGGCTGGGGTACCGGCGGGATCCAGCTGACGGCCAGTGTGATCGGCCAGCAGGACGTGCTGAAAGTGATCGACCAGGGCGCTGACGACACCACCAACGCGGTGTCGATCCGCAAATTTTTCCAAAGCGTGGCCGGGGTCAAAACCACGGAAAAAACCGTTGATGCGACGTTGATCCAGACCCGTCACCGCATTCCGGAAACGCCGTTACAGGAAGATCAGATCCTGATTTTCCAGGTGCCGATCCCGGAACCACTGCGCTTTATCGAACCGCGCGAAACCGAAACCCGCAAAATGCACGCGCTGGAAGAGTACGGCGTAATGCAGGTGAAGTTGTATGAAGACATCGCCCGCTTCGGCCATATCGCCACCACTTATGCCTATCCGGTGAAAGTGAATGACCGCTACGTCATGGACCCGTCGCCGATCCCAAAATTCGATAACCCCAAAATGCACATGATGCCCGCGTTGCAGTTGTTCGGTGCCGGGCGCGAAAAACGCATTTACGCGCTGCCGCCGTTTACCAAAGTGGAAAGTCTGGATTTTGAGGATCACCCGTTCACCGTGCAGCAGTGGGATGAGCCCTGCGCCATCTGCGGTTCGCACCACAGCTATCTGGACGAAGTGGTGCTCGACGACCTCGGCAATCGCATGTTCGTCTGCTCGGACACCGACTTCTGCGCGCAGCAAGTAGAGATCCAGAACAAGGACAAACACTGATGAGTACACCACTTACACTCAGCGGCGAACCGCTGCTGTCGGTTAACAATCTGACCCACCTGTATGCACCGGGCAAAGGCTTTTGCGACGTGTCGTTCAATCTCTATCCGGGCGAAGTACTGGGGATCGTGGGCGAATCCGGCTCAGGAAAAACCACGCTGTTACAGTCGATTTCAGCCCGTCTTGCGCCACAGCAGGGGCACGTCATCTACAACAATGGGCAGCAACCCGCGCAATCGCTGTATGACATGCCGGAAAGCGATCGTCGTCGCCTGCTGCGCACCGACTGGGGCGTGGTGCATCAGCACCCAATGGACGGCCTGCGCCGTTCGGTTTCGGCGGGTGGCAATATCGGCGAACGCCTGATGGCCGTCGGTGAGCGTAACTACGCCAATATTCGCCAACAGGCCACGCAGTGGCTCGAAGACGTGGAGATCCCCGTTTCGCGCCTCGATGACCTGCCGACCACCTTCTCGGGCGGCATGCAACAGCGCCTGCAAATCGCCCGCAATCTGGTGACTCACCCGCGTCTGGTGTTTATGGACGAGCCCACCGGCGGCCTCGACGTTTCCGTGCAGGCTCGCCTGCTGGATCTGCTGCGCACGCTGGTGGTGGAAATGCAGTTGGCAGTGGTGATTGTCACCCATGATTTGGGCGTCGCCCGCCTGCTGGCTCACCGTTTGCTGGTCATGAAGCAGGGTCAGGTGGTGGAAAGTGGTTTAACCGACCGCGTACTCGACGATCCGCATCATCCCTATACGCAATTGCTCGTTTCCTCCGTGTTGTCTTAGATGAAGAGTGACCAAAAATGACGACGAAGCTCAGGGTCGAAAATCTCAGTAAAACCTTTGTTCTGCACAACCAAAATAGCGCCCGTCTGCCGGTGTTTAGCGATGCCAATTTGCAGGTCGATGCCGGGGAGTGCGTGGTGCTGCACGGCCACTCCGGCAGCGGAAAATCGACGTTGTTGCGATCCCTGTACGGCAATTATCTGCCGGACAGCGGCCATATTTGGGTGGAACATCAGGGCCAGTGGGTGGATATGGTCGGCGCCGAAGCGCGGGCTATTCTCGCCGTGCGCCGCCACAGCGTTGGCTGGGTTAGCCAGTTCCTGCGGGTCATTCCGCGCATCAGCGCACTGAATCTGGTGATGCAGCCACTGCTCGAACTCGGTACCGATAAAGCCGAATGCGCAGCCCGCGCCAGCCGCCTGCTGACGCATCTCAACGTACCGGAGCGTCTGTGGCACCTTGCGCCCTCGACCTTCTCCGGTGGCGAACAACAGCGTGTGAACATCGCCCGCGGCTTTATTGTCGACTACCCAATTTTGCTGCTCGACGAACCGACCGCCTCGCTGGACGCCACTAACCGCGCAGCCGTGGTCACGCTGATTGAGCAGGCCAAAGCCCGCGGCGCAGCGATTGTCGGGATTTTCCATGATGAAGACGTGCGTGAACGCGTCGCTAACCGTTTATATGCAATGACCCCGGTCACCGTGCCGGCGGAGATGCCTTTATGATCATCAATAACGTCAATCTGGTACTGGAAGATCAGGTGGTAAAAGGCTCGCTGGAAGTTCAGGACGGCACGATCATGGCCTTCGCCGACACCGCCAGCCAGCTGCCACAGGCGCTGAATGCCGAAGGCGGCTGGTTGCTGCCCGGGCTGATTGAGCTGCACACTGATAACCTCGACAAATTCTTCACGCCGCGCCCGAAAGTGGACTGGCCCGCGCACTCCGCCATGAGCAGCCATGACGCGCTGATGGTAGCCAGCGGCATTACGACGGTGCTCGACGCCGTCGCCGTCGGTGATGTACGCGACGGCGGACACCGTCTTGAAAATCTGCAAAAAATGATCGACGCGGTGGTCAACAGCCAGAAAGCCGGGCTGAACCGCGCCGAGCACCGCCTGCATCTGCGCTGCGAACTACCGCACGAAAGCACGCTGCCGCTGTTTGAAAAACTGATGGATACCGAAGTACTGTCGCTGGTTTCGCTGATGGACCACTCGCCGGGCCAGCGCCAGTTCGCCACGCCGCAAAAATACCGCGAATATTATCAAGGCAAATACAACCTGAACGATGAGCAGATGGACGTGTTTCAGGCCGAGCAGATGGAGAATTCCCGCCGCTGGGCACAGCCCAACCGTGAAGCTATCGCCGCCCACTGCCGCCGTCTGGGCATTGCGCTTGCCAGCCATGATGATGCCACCACCGCGCACGTCGAAGAGTCACTGGCGCTCGGCAGCGTGATCGCCGAATTCCCAACCACCGAAGAAGCTGCGCGGGCCTCGCACGCACTCGGCCTGCAAGTATTGATGGGTGCGCCGAATATTGTTCGGGGCGGCTCGCATTCCGGCAATGTCGCCGCGCATCATCTGGCGTCACTGGGTATTCTCGACATTCTGTCATCGGACTACTATCCGGCCAGCCTGCTGGACGC
This sequence comes from Enterobacterales bacterium, assembly GCA_003864575.1. Classification (GTDB taxonomy): domain Bacteria; phylum Pseudomonadota; class Gammaproteobacteria; order Enterobacterales; family Enterobacteriaceae; genus Ewingella. The sequence continues at coordinate 2,854 of BHES01000056.1, read as the reverse complement.
GGTGTTTCGTATCGCACAGGACGAGGGCAACGCATTCACCCTGCCGCAGGCCGTCGGGTTGGTGACACGTAATCCGGCCAAAGCGCTGCGCTTAGCGGATCGTGGAGTGATTGCCGAAGGTAAACGCGCCGACCTGGTACTGGCGCGGGCGCACGGTGACCATCATTACGTGCAGAACGTGTGGCGTCAGGGTATTCAGGTGTTTTAAGGAGCAATTATGGGTCGTTTAGTTTACCTGATGGGCGCGTCCGGTTCCGGCAAGGACAGCCTGCTGGATGCGCTGCGCCACGCTCTGCCCGCCGGGCTGGTCGTGGCTCACCGCTACATCACCCGGCCAGCCAATGCGGGGGCGGAAAACCATATTGCGCTGCGCGACGATGAATTCAATCAGCGGCTTGAACAGGGACTATTTGCCCTCGACTGGCAGGCACACAGCTGCCGGTATAGCGTCGGTATTGAGATTGACCACTGGATGGCGCAGGGCTGCAACGTGGTAGTTAATGGCTCGCGGGCACATCTCGACCAAGCGATGCAACGTTATGGACAGCGCCTGTTACCAGTCTGTTTGCAGGTTTCAGAAAGTGTTTTAGAACAGCGTTTACGCCAGCGGGGGCGCGAGGACCGTGAACAGATCCGCCACCGTTTGCTGCGTGCGGCGCAATACGCCAGCGGGCTGCCTGCGCACTGCCAGCGGCTGGATAATGACGGTCCTCTGCATGAAACACTGGCCGCGTTCCTGCACCTGCTGAATCAGCCGGTCTCGGCCAAAAACTACGACATCACATCGCAAAAGGTGAGCTATGAGTGACAGGGCTGAAGCAGAACTGAGGTTTAACGAGGAAGAGATGCTTGCTGAGCCAAAAATAGGCGCCAACGTCATCATGAGCAAGTCTCGTCTCGGCCAGTACGTGCATATTTCTGATGATGCCATTCTGGAAGAGAGCGAGTTGGGCGACTACTCCTACACCGCCGGACATAACCAGATTTACTACGCCAGCATCGGTAAATTCGTCTCTATCGCCACCTATGTCCGTATCAATCCCGGCAACCATCCGACGTACAACCGTATCGCCCAGCATCACTTTACCTATCGCGCCTCGGCCTACGGACTCGGGGAAGACGACAACGAGTTCTTCAACTGGCGGCGGGCACATCATGTCACCGTGGGCAACGACGTGTGGGTCGGCCACAACGCGGTGATCATGCCCGGCGTGAACGTAGGCAACGGTGCGGTGATCGGCACTTCAGCGGTGGTCACGAAAGACGTTGAGCCTTATTCCATCGTGGCAGGCGTGGCGGCGAAGAAGATCGGGATGCGTTTTGATGATGCGCTGATCGAGAAGATCGAACGCAGCCAGTGGTGGAACTGGGATCACGCCACGCTGAAAGCCCGTATGGCGGATTTTCGCGATCTGGATCTTTTTGTCGAAAAGTATCTCTGACCTTTTCTGAAGGAAAAAACATGCAATTGACCTTCCTTGGCACCGGTGGCGCGCAGCAGGTGCCGGTTTTTGGCTGTGAGTGTGCGGCCTGCGAGCGCGCACGTATCGACCCGGCTTTCCGGCGTCAGCCGTGCAGCGCAAAGCTCGATTTTGAGGGGGAAGTGACGTTAATTGATGCGGGATTGCCGGAGTTGGCCCAACAGTTTGCGAGAGGTGAAATTCAGCGTTTTTGGCTTACACACTACCATATGGATCACGTTCAGGGGTTATTTCCGTTACGCTGGGGCGTCGGAAATGCGATCCCGGTCTATGGTCCGCCGGATGAGAACGGGTGTGATGATCTGTTCAAACATCCCGGCATTCTGGATTTTCAGCCGCCGTTTCAGCCGTTTACTTCGCGCCGGTTCGGCGCACTCGAGCTGACACCGCTGCCGCTGAATCACTCAAAAATCACCTTCGGTTATTTGATCAAAACAGAATACGCGACCCTTGCCTACCTGACGGACACAGCAGGATTGCCGCTGGCGACGGCGCGTTTTTTAGACGGGATAAAACTCGATGCGCTGATCCTCGATTGCAGCCACCCGCCGCGCGACATACCGGATAAAAATCACAACGACATCCATCAGGCGCTGGAGATCCATCGCCAGCTAAAACCGCAGAAAACCTATCTGACCCATATCAGCCACCAGCTTGATCTGTGGCTTATGGATAATACGCTGGAAGCCAATGTGATCGCCGCTTACGACGGGCTGTGTCTTGAATGGACTTAAAGAGCAGGCTCACTCGCGGGCAATGGCGGCAAGCTGATCGGATTCAAGCACGGTGATACCGCCTAAACCGGCATTGAATGCCTGTTGCAGCAGGGCTTTGGCAACATCTGCCGCATCAATGGCTTTCCATTTACCGGGCAACAATTTGAACACCGGCGCACTGAGTTGTTCGAGCAGGCGCGGCGGATGACGCTTACCCACCAGCAACGACGGACGGGCCAGCGTGAGCAGCGGCCATTCCTGCTCGATCAGCGCCTGTTCCATCTCGCCTTTGGTGCGGTTATACAGGAAGCGGGAGTGAGGATCCGCGCCGTTAGCGCTGATCACCAGACAGTGTTTAGCCCCGTGGCGGCGGGCTGCTTTGGCGCTGCTCACCACCAGTTCGAAATCCACCGCGCGAAACGCTTTGGCGCTGCCGGCCTGTTTGCGCGTGGTGCCCAGACAGCTGAAAAACAGGTCAACCGGTTCGTCCAGCTCTGCAATCAGCGCCGTGATATCCCGCCCCAGTGGGTTAAACAGTTTACTCAGCGGCGGCAGTGCCTGACGGGTTGGCGCGATAATGCGGCTCACCCTGGTGTCCTGCTGTAGTCGTCGCAGCAACTCCTGGCCGACCAGCCCGCTGGCACCCAATAAAAGTAC
>BHES01000055.1 GCA_003864575.1 Enterobacterales bacterium | reverse complement strand
GTCCGATACCGACTGGCACATTCCGCAGCTGTATGATTTTGCCCGTGGCCTGGGTGCCAATATTGTCATCGGCCAGTATTCACGGTTTGTCATCGACCTTAACCGCCCATCGGATGACCAGCCGCTTTACACCACCGCCACCACCGGCCTGTTTCCCGATACCCTGTTCGACGGCCGTCCGACGTTCAAACCCGGTCATCAGCCCTCTGACGCCAACCGCCAACAGTATCTCGAACAACTCTGGCAGCCCTATCATCAGAAAATCACCACGGAGCTGGCGCGGATAAAACAGCAGTTTGGCTATGCCTTGCTGTTTGATGCGCACTCTATCGCCTCGGTTATCCCGCGTTTGTTCGACGGAAAACTGCCGGATTTAAATCTCGGCACTAACAGCGACGCCAGCTGTTCTTCGCAGCTTAGCCAGTCGCTTGAAGCTGTATGCCAGCAGCAAACGCAGTTCAGCCACGTACTTAACGGGCGTTTCAAAGGCGGTTATATCACCCGCGCCTACGGCAAGCCTGAGCAGGATCAGCACGCCATTCAGCTGGAACTGGCGCAGTGTAATTATATGGAAGAGCGGGAGCCGTTCGGTTATCTCGACGATAAAGCCACACAACTGCAAAAACTGCTGCAACCCTTGCTGGAAGGGATGCTGCGCTGGGGCGTAAAAACCTACGGCCACTGAATGAACGCAGGGTTTTACTTCTTGTGTCACAACTTAGAGAGCAGGCATGGACGCCTCTCGGCTACCCACTCAATACTTCCCGTGTCACTTCCTATCGCAAAACCGTCAACCGCCTGACATAAATTCGTCATCTGCTCCTCTTAAGCTGCTGCGTAACAGTAAATCCCAAAGAGGATAGTTCCCCATGCAAATTCCAGACCCTGCGGTTCTGGCAGCGCGCACCTGTGCGTCTGCTTTACCCGCTATCGCCGTTCATCAGGTGAGCCAACTTTTCGGGGCCAGCCGGGTACTTAATCATGTCAATCTTCAGGTGCCAAAAGGCACCATCGTCGCGCTGCTCGGCCCTTCAGGATGCGGTAAAAGCACCCTGCTAAAATTGCTGGCAGGGTTGCTACATCCGTCGTCCGGTGAAATCCATTTTGGCGAAACACGCGTCGCGGCGGGCAGCTTTAGTCTGCCACCGGAGAAACGCTCGCTCGGCATGGCTTTTCAGGACTACGCGCTGTGGCCGCATATGAGCGTCTATCAGAACGTGGCCTTCCCGCTGCAAATGCGTGGCATATGTGGCCATATTCAGCGTGAAAAAGTGATGGCGACGCTCGAACGCGTTGGCCTGGCCGATTTTGCTGTACGTCGCCCGGCCGAGCTATCCGGTGGCCAGCAGCAGCGTGTGGCACTGGCACGGGCCATTGTGGCTGAACCGCAAATTTTGCTGTTTGACGAGCCGCTGTCCAACCTCGACCGCGACCTGCGCGAAAGCCTGTGCGATGAGATGGCCGCCCTGCTGCGCCAGCTTGGCACCACGGCCGTTTATGTCACGCATGATCCGCACGAAGCCCAAACCATGGCGCACTGTATTGCCCGCATGGAACAGGGCCGCATTGCGCGCATCGACCAGATTGAACCTTCCCGTGTTGCTCCTTTTGTTGTTTAACCTCTGATGGAAAAAATAATGATCAACCGCACTCCGACTTCACTCAAAACAGGCTTAATAACGGCAATGACTCTTTCTCTCGCAATGGCGACGGGCAGCGCCCATGCGCTGACGCTTTACACCGCCGGTCCCGGATCGCTGGCAAAAAAACTGGCAGCCGGTTATGAAAAGCAAACCGGTGTCAAAGTGGACGTTTTCCAGGCCACGACCGGCAAAGTCATGGCGCGTCTGGATGCCGAACAGGCCAATCCGCGGGCTGATATTTTGATCTCCGCCTCATGGGACACGGCCACCGACCTGCAAAAACGCGGCTGGTTGCTGGAGTACCAAAGCCCGAATGCAACTGAGGTTCCGGCGCAGTTCAAAACACCGTATTACGTCGCTCAGGGGATTTCTGCGCTGGGCATCGTATGGAACACCAAAAGCGGCACGCCGGAACCTCAGGACTGGTCCGACTTAGCCAAACCGGCCTTTAAAGACAAAGTCACCACGCCGGACCCCGCGCTGTCAGGTGCCTCACTGGATTTGCTGATCGGATTACAAAATGCCCATGCGCAGCAGGCATGGACGCTGTTTGATGAACTGAAAGCCAACGGCATGATCATCGCCGGGCCAAACGCGCAGGCCCTCACGCCGGTGTTACAGGGAGCAAAAGCTGCCGTGTTTGGTGCGGTAGATTACGTGGCTTACAGCAGCGTGCAGGACGGCGAAGCGATAAAAGTGATCTTCCCGGCCAGCGGTACGGTGATCGCCCCACGCCCGATGATGATCCTGAAATCGAGCAAAGAGCAGAAAGAGGCGAAAGCCTTTATCGACTACGCGTTGTCCGACGAAGGCCAGAAACTGGTGGCCGAAGCCTGGCTGATGCCAGCACGTACCGATATCAGTGCCAAACGTCCGTTGTTCAAAACCCTGAAGCTTCTGCCGGAAGAGACCCAACCTTCGGCGTCGCGCAAAGAGGTTTTGGATCGTTTTGCCAGCCTTTTTGGTCAGCGCTGAACCCGATAACCCGCCGCGTCAGGGCTGCATCGTCAGCCCTGATCACCTACGTCTTCATCTCATAAAGATTCTGATGAATAAAAACTCTTTTTTACCTGCCATGACCGGTGCTGTGCTGCTGCTGCTGGTTGCACTGCCGGTGGCCTTCGTGGTGTTGCAGGCCGTTTTCCCGCATCTCGACAGTGGCCGGTTGAGCGCCCCTTTCGGTGCGTTTGGCCAACTGTTTGCTGACGCGAGTCTGCGCAACATGATAGTCACCACGTTGAAAGTGGGTCTGGGTGTGGCGCTGTGCAGTGCGGTTCTCGGCATTCCGCTGGGCGCGCTGCGTGGTTTGTTTGCCCTGCCGGGTGCCGCGCTGTGGGATTTGCTGTTTCTTATTCCTTTTATGATGCCGCCGTATATTGCCGCCCTGTCCTGGATGCTGGCGCTACAAACCAACGGTTATGTCGAACAGCTTTTGCCACTGCGTCTGAATCATTTTCTATTTTCGTTGCCCGGCATTGTGGCCGTCATGACGCTCAACGTGTTTCCGGTGGTCTATTTCGCGGTTTCGCGCAGCATGGCCGCCAGCGGTAGCCGTTTGGCTGATGTAGCCCGGATTCATGGCGCAGGCCCGTGGCGGGCATTTATCCGCGTGACGCTGCCGCTGGCTTTGCCCTCGGTGGCCTCCAGCCTGCTGCTGGCGTTTACGTTATCGATTGAAGAGTACGGCGTCCCCGGCGCACTGGGCGCGCGCAGCGGCGTCAACGTGCTGACCACCGGTATTGAACAGCGGCTGGCCGACTGGCCGGTAGATATGCCGGGTGCAGCGGTGCTGTCACTGGTGTTGGTGGCCATTGCACTTTGTGCCTACAGCGTGCAGAAAGCGGTGCTGGCTGGCCGTAATGTCGAGACGCTCACCGGAAAACCCGCCGACGTGGTGGCCAAAAAACTGGGCCGCGCAACCTGGCCGGTGCTGGCGCTGTTTACGCTGGTTGCCTTCATTACTGTAGGTATGCCGCTGTTATCAATGGTGATCACCGCCTTTTCCGGCACGCTGTCGGGCGGTATTTCGCTGGACAACTTGACCCTTAGGCATTACGTCGCCCTGTTTGCCATCGACGGAGATGCCATTGGCGCGCTCGGCACCAGCCTGAGTCTGGCGCTGGCGACGGCCCTGATTGCCGGTGCCGTTGGTTTGCTGGCTTCCTGGCTGGTTGTGGTTCGCAAGGTCCGTGGTGCCGTGGTGATTGATGCTCTGTCACTGCTTCCCGCTGCGTTACCGGGGATAGTGGTCGGTGTGGGGTTGATTCTGGCCTGGAACCGGGGCTTCTGGCCGGTCACGCCTTACAATACCTGGGGTATTTTACTGCTGGCCTACTGCTGTCTTTTACTACCGTATCCGGTGCGCTACGTCAGTGCCGCACTGAAGCAGATTGGCGGTAATCTCGATGCTGCCGCCCGCGTCCATGGTGCCAGCGCAGCCCAGGCGCTGTGGCGTATTCTGCTGCCGCTGGTCCTCCCGAGCCTGCTGGCAGCGATGATGATGGTCTTCGCCGTCGCCTCCCGCGAGCTGGTCACCTCACTTTTACTCGCCCCGGCAGGCGTGCAGACTGTGTCGGTATTCGTCTGGCGGCAGTTCGAGCAGGGATCCGTGGGGGATGGAATGGCGATGGCGAGCATCGCGGTGCTGGTTAGCATAACGATTATGCTCATAGCGGTGAAGGTTGGAGGGCGTTCCAACAGCCGCTTTTAAATTCAATACTTTGGGTTGCCACCCAAACGGGCCTTAAGGTCAAGATCGTGGGCACCGGCCCACACCGGTAGACCTTGGGCTGCCGCCCAAACGGGTCTTAAGGTCAAGACCGTGGGCACCGGCCCACACCGGGTTAAGGGTGGTAAACGCCACCCTTAACAATCCTGCGTTTTTCATGAGACACCGACAGCTCCGCCGCTGGCAGAGCACGTGTTCCAGCTACTTCCGTTCACGGCGCAAAATGTCACGGCTGCGCCGTCCCCGTATTTCGGGATTCGAGCCATAGGTCTCGAACCTCTCATCCGGTGCCATTTTTGACTGCGCCTTAGCAGCTATGTAAATCAAAAGAAAGTTTGGCATTTGGCCGTTGGCTTTCGCTTTTCTCCTCCCCCTGCGAAGGGGGAGGCTGGGAGGGGGTTTGGCATAAAACACAGAGGTTTACATGTGATACCCCACCCCAACCCTCCCCTTTACAGGGGAGGGAGCAGGCCAACTTTTGTTGTAAATTCTTCAGCCGTGTTCAAAATGTCACCGGCAAGTCGGTGGAGAGACAACATCTTTACCGTTGGCTCGAACCCGCAGCCGGGAAGCCTGCAGGGCTGACATTTTACGGCGATCACCGTGATACCTGAAACACGGCCATTGTGACTTGCGTAGCCTCGGTGTTGCAGCAGTAAAAAAACGCAGGGTTGTTAAGGGTGGCGTTTACCACCCTTAACCCGGTGTGGGCCGGCGCCCACGACCTTGAATTTGAAGTTGAAGTTGAAGTTGAAGCGAATCTAAAAGCGGCTTAAGGGCCCGCCAGCCCACCATTCCCATATACTGCGATGATTTCCCCCGCTACCGCCACGGCGATCTCCGCCGGAAGTTTGCCTTTCACGTCCGGTAATCCTACCGGACAGCGCATACGGCTGAGCTGTGTGTCGCTGACGCCTTTTCCGCTCAGGCGGTAGTCAAAGCGTTTACGCTTGGTTTCTGAACCTATCAGGCCGAAATAACGGAAGTCGCCCCGCTTGAGGATGCGTTCGCTAAGGACGAAATCCAGCTGATGATCGTGGGTCATGACCACAAAGAAACTGTTGGCGGGCATCTGAGCCACGGTGGCTTCGGGTTCGTCATCGATGATGCAGGTGATCTGCGGGCTGAGTTGTGACGGGAACTCGCTGGCGCGGGCATCAACCCAAATGATGCGGCACGGCAGCGTGCAGAGGATCGCGACCAACGCGCGCCCGACGTGGCCTGCGCCGTAGACCACCACCTGCGGCTGAGGTTGTCCCAGCGGTTCGAAGATGACCGACGCCATGCCGCCGCAGCACTGCCCGAGGCGGGCACCCAGTGAAAAGCGTTCGAAGCGGCTGGTTTGCTGGTTTTTTGCCAGCATCTCGTGGGCGATGGCGATCGCCTGAAACTCCAGATTACCGCCGCCCAGCGTGTGAAAAATCTGCCCGGTGGTGACAATCATTTTGCTGCCGCCGTCGCGGGGCGTGGAACCCTGATGCTCCGCCAGCGTAGCGACCACACAGGGCTCGCCCTGACGTTGCAGGTCTGACAGCGTTGTGATCCACTCGTCATTACGCATCGGCACCTCCGTTATCGGGCTGAAACTGCGGCAGAATGAGTGACGTTGTCACTCCCTGCCTGTAATCGCATGATAGCCTTTAGCACTCGTTCCGGCGTGGCGGGCGCATCAAGAAGCGGCACCTGACCGGTTTTTCCGGTGCTGGCCACCGCGTCTTTCAGGGCACACCACACGGCGATCCCCAGCATGAACGGCGGTTCGCCTACGGCTTTGGAATGGAACACCGTGTCCTCCGGGTTCTTACGGTTTTCGACCAGCTTCACCCGCAGGTCTTGCGGCACGTCGCCAATTGCCGGGATTTTATAACCAGCCGGGCCGCTGGTGGTCAGTTTGACGCTGTCATTCCACACCAGTTCTTCGGTCGTCAGCCAGCCCATGCCCTGCACAAAACCGCCTTCCACCTGACCGATATCAATGGCCGGATTCAGCGAGTCGCCCACGTCATGCAAAATATCGGCTCGCAGCAGCTTGTATTCGCCGGTCAAGGTGTCGATCAGCACCTCGGCACAGGCGGCACCGTAGGAGAAGTAGTAGAACGGATGACCCGCCGCCTTGCTGCGGTCGTAGAAAATCTTCGGCGTTTTGTAGAATCCGGTGGCCGACAAAGGCACCTGATTTAGCCAGCACTGGGTGGCGACTTGTTCAAAACTGAAATAGTGGTCTTTGACCCGCACCTGGCCGTTGCTGAACGTCACTTCTTCTTCAGTGGCATCATGAACCCGCATCAGCAGGTCGATCATGCGACTTTTGATGATGAGTGCCGCATTCTGCGCCGCTTTGCCGTTGAGATCGGCACCGGACGACGCCGCAGTTGGCGAGGTGTTGGGCACTTTGCTGGTATCCGTCGCCGTGACCTGAATGCGGCTGATATCGACCTGAAAAACCTCTGCGACAATCTGCGCCACTTTGGTATTCAACCCCTGGCCCATTTCAGTGCCACCGTGGTTGAGCACAATGCTGCCGTCGGTATAGACCAGCACCAGCGCCCCGGCCTGATTGAGGAAGCTGGCGGTGAACGAAATGCCGAATTTGACGGGCGTCAGCGCCAGCCCTTTTTTCATCCATTGATTTTGTTGATTAAATTGCGTGACAGCGTCACGTCTTGCGACGTAGTCCGCGCTGCTTTCCAGCTCTGCCGTCATTTCGGCCAGCAGATTTTGTTCCACCGGTTGATGATAGTGCGTCACGTCGCGCCCGCTGCCGCCGTAATAGTTGGCTTTGCGCACGGTCAGTACGTCTTTACCTAACCTGCGGGCGATATGATCGATGATATGTTCAATCGCCACCATACCCTGTGGGCCGCCGAACCCGCGGTACGCGGTGTTTGATGCCATATTGGTTTTGCAACGCAGACCGGTGATGGTAGCGTCGCCGAGGTAATAGGCGTTATCGGCGTGGAACATCGCACGATCGACGATAGACCCCGAGAGATCCAGCGAGTAGCCGCAGTTGGCCGCCAACTGGATGTCGATGCCATGCAGCACGCCGTCGTCAGTAAAACCGACGTCATAGCGCACATAAAACGGGTGACGTTTGCCGGTGATCAGCATGTCATCCTGCCGGGACAGCCGCATTTTTACCGGTCTGCCGGTCAGATGTGCGGCCAGCGCCGACAGGCAGGCCGTGCCTGCCGCCTGGGTTTCTTTACCGCCAAAACCACCCCCCATGCGGCGCATATCCACCACCACTTTGTGCATCGGCAAGCCGAGCACCGACGCCACCAGTTTTTGTACTTCGGTAGGATGTTGCGTCGAGCTATAGACCAGCATCGCGCCGTCCTCTCCCGGCATCACCGAGGCGATTTGGGTTTCCAGATAGAAATGCTCCTGGCCGCCGATCTCCAGCTCCCCCTGCAAACGGTGCGGCGCATCAACATAATGTTCGAACGCCAGCGCCTGTCTGACCGTGAGCACTGCCTCGAGCTGCTGATAGTTGATTTTCACCCTGCCGATAGCGTCCCGCGCCGCCTCCTGCGAGGTGGCCGCCACCACCAAAATCACCTGCCCGACATACTCGACGATGCCGTCGGCCAGCAGCGGATCGCCAGTGGTCAGCGGCGCGATGTCCGGATCACCGGGAATGTCCGCTGCGGTGATCACCCGCACCACGCCAGTGACGTTGTAACATTCTTCGGTGTCCATGTGCACAATTCTGGCATGGGCGTGCGGGCTGAGCAGCGGCACCAGGTGCAATTGATTGGGGAATTCCAGCCGGTCATCGAGATAAACCGCCTCCCCGCTGACGTGTTTAGCGGCGCTCTCATGCTTAACGCTTTTACCGACGCCGCTGGTCAATCCGGCGCGGAACAGTGCTTCCATCTCTTGTTGAGTCAGTGACGTTTTGGATTCAGACATAGTGGGTCACCCGCATCAGGGTTTCAGGGGAAGTGAGTTCGATATGGCAGCGGCGCAACAGGTTTTTCGCCACCTGCATCCGGTATTCACGGCTGGCGCGGAAATCGCTCAACGGGGAGAAATCCTGCTCCAGCGCCAGCGCCGCCTGCTCAATGGTCGCCAGTTTCCACGGCTGGCCGAGCAATCGCGCTTCGCAATGCGCGGCCCTTTTGGCTATTTCCGCCATGCCGCCGAAGGCTACCCGTGCATAGACCACCACGCCCTGCTGCACTTCAATGTGTAACGCAGCGCACACCGCCGAAATATCATCTTCCAGCCGTTTGGACACTTTATAGACCCGCAGTTGGCGGGCGCTGTCCAGGCTGCGCGGAATACGGATTTGCTCAATAAATTCGCCCACCTGTAACGCGGTTTTTTTGTAGCCGAGGAAAAACTTCTCCAGCGGTAAATGCCGCTGGACCGCTCCCCGCCGCAAAACCAGCGTGGCCCCCAGCGCCAACAGCACCGGATTGCCGTCACCAATCGGCGACGCGTTGGCGATGTTGCCGCCGAAAGTGCCCTGATTGCGGATCTGCTGCGAAGCAAAGCGCTCAAGCAACAGGCCGAAATCTGGGAATTCCTGCTGTACCAGCGCCATGCAGCGGCTGATGGGCGCGGCGGCACCGATCAGCAGTTCGGTTTCTGTCAGGCTAACCTGTTGCAGCTTTGGTATGGCACTGAGTGAAATCAGCGTTGGCAGCCGCTGGTAGCGCTGGGTGACGTCAAGCGCCAAATCAGTGCCACCGGCCACCAGTCGCGCATCGGGGTTTGCCAGATAATGCGTCGCCAGCGCCTCAATGGTTTTCGGGCTTTGCGTCGGTTCAATACGCTTTAGCTGTTGAAGCGTCTGCGGTTCGGCGTGGTCAAACTGGTCAGGCTGCGGTTGTTCACACACTTGCTGCGCGGCGTCCATGATGGGCCGGTAGCCGGTGCAACGACACAGGTTGCCGGACAGTGCGTGCTGCGCCTGTTCGCGTTCGAAAGTGTGCTGCTGTTTTTCTAAAGCAAACAGCGACATAACGAAGCCCGGCGTACAGAAACCGCACTGCGAGGCGTGGTTATCGACCATCGCCTGCTGGACATGATGCAGTTCGCCGCGATGTTTCAGGTCTTCAACGGTGATCAGCTGTTTACCGTGTAGCGCAGAGACAAAAGTCAGGCAGGCATTGACCGTCTGGTAGTGCAGCTTGTCGCCGTCAACCTCGGCCAGTACCACCGTACAGGCTCCGCAATCGCCGGAAGCACAGCCCTCTTTGGTGCCGCAGCGCCCCGCGTCCTGACGTAAAAACTGTAATACCGTGGTGTCTGCGGGCAGGTTTTCAGTTTGGATTCTGCCGTTCATCAGAAATTGGATCATAGATGCACCCTGTCTTGAATCGATTACGGAGTCACTTGCCATACCCCCTCCCAACCTCCCCCTTGGCTGGGGGAGGAGCCGATTGGCAGCCGTTTAGGATCAGCGTCGTGACTTCGTTGATGATGTGTTCGCGGGTGTCGCAGTCAGCCGTGTCGCGGTACATGTGTTTAACCTGTACCGCAAAATCGGCGTAATACTGTGTGACGGCCCAGATGTGCATGATCAGCAGCCGGGCATCAAGGGCGCGGATCTCGCCGCGGTCGATCCATGCGTTAATCAGGTTCTCTTTGTTGATGATATTGGCGGTCGCCTGCGGCCAGTATTTATGCAGGTAGTGACCGCCGCTCAACACTTCGCTGGTGAAAATGCGCGAGAGTTCCGGTTGTTCGAATGAGAAGTGCATTTTGTTGCGAATGTAGCGGCTGAGCACCGCGGCCGGTTCGCTTAGCGTCGGGTCGAACTGAATAATGTCGGCCCAGACCTTGAGTACTTTTTGCAGCAACTCCTCGTACAACTCCTCTTTGCCAGCGATGTAATAGTGCAGCTGGGTTTTCTTCATACCCGCTCGCAGCGCAATGCCCTGCGTGGTCGCCCCCTGAAAACCCTTCTCGCTGAATTCGGCAATCGCCGCCTGGTGGATGCTCTCCATGGTGCGTTCACGCGCTACGCGCACTTTTGCGCCGGTATCCTGAATAGACATCAGGCCACCTCCTGCGCATCGCGCTGGTAGACCGGTTCGCCGTCAACAAAAGTGCTGAATACGTTGCGGTCATCGCCCAGCGTCATCAACACAAACAGCTTTTCGGCCAACGTTTTACTGTTATTGGCCCGCAGTTTTTGTAAGGCGCTGACGCCCGGTTCGAGCACCACGAAATCCGCCTCTTTGCCCGAATTGAAGTTGCCAATTTTATCGTCCAGATGCAGCGCCCGTGCGCCGCCGAGCGTGGCGTGGTAGAAGGCTTCAAATGCCGAGAGTCGGTAGCGCTGTAGTTGGCCGACTTTGTAAGCTTCCGCCAGCGTTTCCAGCATGTTGAACGTGGTGCCTGCACCGACGTCACTCCCTATGCCTACACGGGTTTGTTTGGCCCACGACTGCTGAATATTGAACAGGCCGCTGCCGAGAAACAGGTTGGATGTCGGGCAGAATGCAATGCTGGAATCCGTGTCATGCAGGCAATCCCACTCGCTATCTTCCAGATGCAAACAGTGGGCGAAGACGCAGCGCTGACCGGTCAGGCCGTGCTGGTGATAAACGTCGAGATAATGTTGATGCTCAGGATAGAGCGCCTTAACCCAGCTGATTTCGTCAGCGTTTTCGCTCAGGTGAGTTTGCAGGTAGATATCAGGAAAGTCCTGCTTCAGCAGGCGTACTTTTTCCAGCAGCGCCGCAGAGGACGTTGGCGCAAAGCGCGGCGTCAGGGCGTAACTCAGGCGCTGGCGGTTATGCCAGCGGGCGATCAACGCACGGGTATCGCGCTCACTCTGCTCCGGGGTTTCCAGCAAGGCCGCGGGCGCGTTTTGATCCATCATCACTTTACCGGCGATCAGGCGCATGTTGATGTCAGACGCCACCTTAAACAGGGCATCCACCGACTGCGGATGCACCGTGCCGAACACCAGCGCCGTCGTTGTGCCATTGCTCAGCAGCTGATCGATAAAAAAATGCGACATGCGCGCGGAATGTTTTTCGCAGTGATACTGCTGTTCGGTCGGGAAGGTATAGCTGGCCAGCCACTCAAGCAGTTGTTCGCCGTACGCGCCGATCATTTCGGTTTGCGGGTAGTGAATATGGGTGTCGATAAAACCGGGGACAATCAGCTTGTCGCGAAAGTCATCAATGTGCAGTGCGTCAGACCGGGCGGACTGCGCCAGCACCCTTTCCCCTTCGAGCCAGCTGCCAAGCCACAGAATATGTCCGCCGCAGAGCAACATCAGGCCGTCTTCGATATAACGGACCTGAGCGTCAATGTCCTGCGGCTGCGTGACGGTGTTGCGGATGTCGAAGAAGTTGCCGCGAATAGCCCGGGTAACAATGTTGTCGTGTGTCATCGGCTTTACCTTTATCTAACAAATTTTCAATAAGATTAGATAAAGCAAAGCTTATGCCAAATTTGACCGTTCGGTCAGACCGATTGGAAAAATGGTTTTTTTATCGCCAGATCACTTGAGCAACACCTCATATTGCGGGTTGAACTCATCGAAGATCGGCAGTGCGGCGGCACCCAGCGCGGCCGTGTTGGTGCCTGACATACCAAGGCGCAGGCGCATTCCCTGCGGGTAACGGCTGCGCACCGAACTGTAGAGCGGCGACAGGCGTTTGATCAGCTTTTCGACCAGTGGCTGCGGCATCATGCCGCCAATGATCACGCACTCGGCGTCAAATACGCATTCCATAATATTGATGGCCTGAAAGGCCGGTTCGACGGCGGTGTCCAACCAGCGATCAAAATCGGCCTCGTCAACGGCCAGCAAATCTTCCGGCGTGGCGGACATCGGGTCCAGCCCACAAGCTTCATAGGCTGCCTGCAAAGAAAGATAGCGTTCGAGGCAGCCGCGGTTGCCGCAATAGCACTCCCGACCGCCCGGCTGCACCACCATGTGACCGACCTCGCCCGCATTGTGTGCATGACCGGTGTAAATCCGCCCGTCGGTGAAGATGCCTGCGCCGAGACCGGTACCAATATAGAGGTAAACAAATGAGGTGAGTTGTTTGGCGATGCCGTGAAAACGCTCGCCGATAGCAGCCACGGTGGCGTCGTTCTCCAGCGTCACCGGCCAGCCGCTGGCGGCACTCAGACGGGCTTCGACATCCACGTTATCCCAACCGTGCAACGTCGTAGGCCCGGCGGACGAAATCCCTTCCACGCCAAACGGGCCAGGCATGACGATGCCGATACCGAGCATCTTCTTCCAGTCGATTTTCACCTGTTGGCGCATTTCTTGCAGTATTTGCTCAATCAGGGCCAGCGTCGGTTCCGGCTGCGGTTTTTGTACTGCAACCAGATGACGAAAACGCACGGTTCCGGTGAGATCGACGAGCACAATCAGCAGCGATTGATGATCAAGATGGATGCCAATCGAATAGGCGCTGTCAGGATTGAGTGTCAGTGGCGTTGCTGGTTGCCCGCGTCCTCCCGCCCTGCGCGGCAGATGCGAGGAGAGAACGCCTGCCGTTTCGAGTTCGGTGGCGATATTGGAAACGGTTTGCGGCGTCAGCGACGTTAAACGGGCGATTTCGGCGCGGGTCAGTTCGCCGTAAAGGCGAATCGCTTCGATAACCACACGGCGGTTGTGAGCCCGGGCGTGTTCAAGGTTAGTACCAGAAGTTGTCATAACTGCCTATGCACCAAGGGGAAAACCTACAGGCAGTATGCTGCCAGATAATTGAGCAATCAAATTGATTTTATAATTCCGATTGGTGCAATGAATGTGTTCAGAATGACGGCGCTATCACAGCAATGAATGTTATAGCCGTGTTAATAGTATGCGACAGAAATTATTCAACATAAACGATTTCCAGATAGTTCACGTGTAGCAACGGCAAGGATGCTGCTCCACCCGGAGCCGACGGCGGGATTTTTTTACCGCCGATTAAAGCAATCAAATTGATTTAATTATCCTAACGACCGGAGAGTAATGATGAAGATTCGATTAACCCCTGCCGCTACTTTATGTGCATTGGCTTGTTTTAGCGCCAGCGCGCTGGCCGACACCACCCTGAGCGCGCTGTTTATGACTCAGGCGGCCTACAGCGAAGCGGATATCCGCGCCATGACGGCGGATTTCACCAAACAGCATCCTGATATCAAAGTGAATCTGGAGTTTGTCCCTTACGAAGCGTTGCATGACAAAATCGTTGCCGCACGCGGTGCCGGTGCCAACGGTTATGACATCGTGTTGTTTGACGCCATCTGGCCAGCAGAATTTAACAAATACGGCCTGTTGCAGGATGTCACTTCGCGGATCACCGCCGATGAAAGCAAAAAAATCTTCGACGGCGCGATCTCCACCGTGACCTACAAAGATAAACGCTGGGGTATGCCGTGGATCCTCGACACCAAATATTTGTATTACAACAAAGCCATGCTGGCTAAAGCCGGGATCACTACCCCGCCAGCCACCTGGGCCGACGTCGAGAAGCAGTCTGAGATCCTCAAAGAGAAAGGGATCGTTAAGTTCCCACTGGTCTGGAGCTGGTCGCAGTCTGAAGCGCTGTTGTGCGACTACACCACGTTGGTGTCGGCGTTCAAAGGCAGTTTCTATCAGGGCGGCAAGCTGAACTTCACCAATTCCGGTGCCATGAAAGCCATCGATTTCATGAAAGAGACGCTGGACAAAGGGCTAACCAACCCGAACTCGCGTGAATACTTAGAAGAGGACGTGCGTAAGTCCTTCTCGAACGGTGACGCGGCCTTTGCCCTGAACTGGACCTATATGTACAACATGGCCAATGATCCGAAACAGAGCAAAGTGGCGGGGCAAGTGGGTGTGGTTCCGGCTCCGGGTTCTGTGGCCGGTCAGGCGTCTGGCGTCAACGGCTCAATGGGTCTGGGTATCGCCAAAGCCAGTACGCATCCGGATCAGGCGTGGGAATACATTACTTATATGACCTCGCAGCCCGTTCAGGATAAATACGCCAAGTTGAGCCTGCCAATCTGGAAGTCTTCTTATGATGACCCGGCGGTACAAAAAGATCAGGAAGCGCTGATCGCAGCGGCCAAAACTTCGCTCAACGTGATGCTGTCGCGTCCGGTCACGCCGGATTACTCGCGTCTGTCGAATATCCTGCAACAGAATATTCAGGGCGTACTGCAAGGCAAAGTCACCGCGAAAGACGGCATGACCACGGCCACCGACGCGGCCGACCGCCTGCGTTAATTCTGAGTAATTTGTCTCAATGATCAACACGCCCTAAAGATCGAATCGCAGGAGGCCAACGCCCCTGCGGTTCGAAATATGACGGGCCGGGAATAAGAATGCTGACTTTACCTCAACGTGAACGCCGTCAAGCCTGGGTGCTGCTCGCCCCGATGCTGTTGATGATGTTTTTACTGACCGCTTGGCCGCTGGCCCGCACTCTGTGGCTCAGTTTTACCGACGCAGGCTTGATCGGTGACGGCACGGCGCCCAACTGGGTGGGCAGCGATAACTTCATTTATGCCCTGACTGACCCGGATTTTCGCGCCGCGCTATGACGCACGCTCTACTTCACTTTGGTGTCGGTGATTTTCGAGGGGATTATCGGCGTACTGGTCGCGCTGCTGCTCAACCAGCAGTTTTGGGGACGCAGCGCCCTGCGCGTGTTAGTGATATTACCCTGGGCGCTATGCCACGATGTGGCGGCTGAACTTCAACCCGGATTACGGCAGCATCAACGCCCTGCTGACGCAAATCGGCGTGCTCGACAGCTACCGCAGCTGGCTCGGCGATACGTCATCGGCACTCAATGCGGTGATGTTTGCGGATATCTGGAAAAACTATCCGTTGATCACCCTGCTGACGCTGGCGGCGCTACAGACCATTCCGGAGGACCTGTTTGAAGCCGCCCGTCTCGACGGCGCTTCACCGTGGCGGCGTTTTTGCAAGATCACCTTCCCGGCGATTGCCGCCCCGCTGGCCGTTGCGCTGGTGTTGCGCACCATCGACGCCTTTAAAGTCTTCGACATTATCTATGTCATGACGCGCGGCGGGCCGCTGGACAGCACCAAAACGGTCAGCTTCTTTGTGTACCAGGAATCCTTCAGCTATTTGCGCGCGGGCAGCGGTGCGGCTTACGCCATTCTGATGACTCTGATTTGCGCCGTGCTGATTTTGATTTATATGCTGATGTTACTGCGTCAGCGCCGTTCAGGGAGCGCGGAATGAAAGCTAAAATCCGTCTGATTCTGCGTTATGTGTTCGCCTTTTTATTGGCAGTGTCTATTCTCGGGCCGCTGTTGTGGATGTTTCTGATGAGCGTCAGCTCGGCGGAAGACCTGACCCGTATTCCGCTGGAGTGGCTGCCGCGTCACTGGGATTTCAGCCGTTATGCCAGTCTGCTGACCTTGCAGGCCGGGCAGCCCG
Source organism: Enterobacterales bacterium (assembly GCA_003864575.1). GTDB lineage: Bacteria > Pseudomonadota > Gammaproteobacteria > Enterobacterales > Enterobacteriaceae > Ewingella. The sequence goes on along the minus strand of BHES01000055.1, from coordinate 7,650 downwards.
GTGCGCTGTTCCTGCACGCACTCGGTAACAGCCTGCTGGTTGCCTGCGGCGCGACGATCATCTCGCTGTTGCTGGCCATTCCGGCGGCGTACAGTTTTTCCCGCTATCCGGGGCGTAATGGCTGGCTGTTCGGCAGTCTGGCGATTTATATGGTGCCGCCGGTGGCTTTCGTGCTGCCGCTGTACTTTATTTTGCAAAAACTCACCCTGCTCAATACCCATCTCGGGCTGGTGCTGGTCTATTGCTCGATGATCCTGCCGTTCCTCACCTGGATGTTGAAAAACCAGTTTGATTCCCTGCCGATTGATATTGAGCAGGCCGCGCGCCTCGACGGGCTGCGTTTCTGGCAAGTGTTGCTGCGTATTACCTTGCCGCTGGCTAAACCGGCATTGGGTGCGTCGGCAATGTTTGGCTGGCTGCTGGCCTGGGACGAGTTCTTCTACGCGTTACTGTTTACCAACAATATTGATGCCCAGACGTTACCGGTGACCATTGCCGGATTTACCGCCGGGCGCGCCACCGATGACGGCCTGATCGCCGCTGTCGGTATTCTGGCGGCCATTCCGCCCCTGTTTATTGCCTTGTGGTTGCAAAAGACGCTGGTCAGCGGTTTAACCAGCGGCGGCAGCAAAGGCTAAGCGCCAGCATCAGGCCTCTTTATTTATGGAATCATTAAACAAAATGACTAAACCGGAAACACAGGCCACGCTGTACGTGGTAGGCAATCTGAACGTCGATTTGATCATGAGCACGCTGCACCAGTGGCCAAAAAAAGGCACCGAAGCGATGCTCGAAAGCAGTTCAATGCGCCCCGGCGGTTCTGCCGGTAACTGCGCGCTGGCGCTGGCGGCACTCGGTACGACGCACCGTCTGGTGGCGAATCAGGGTAACGATCAGTTTACAGACTGGCTGGCCAGCCTGTTCCCGGAAAGCGCGCCGCACTGGCCGACCGTCAACTGTGAAACGTCTCTGACCTTCGGCGTAACGCACCCGGATCACGAACGAACCTTTTTCAGCAATCAGGGCAACATCGTCCGGCTTAATCTCGACGACGTGATGATGCAACTGCCTTCACAGGCCTCGCCCGGCGACTGGGTACTGCTGTGCGGCACATTCCTGTGTACCCGCCTGTTCCAGCAATATGCCCAACTGCTGGCAGCGCTGAAACGGCGCGGCTATCAGGTGGCGGTAGACAGCGGCTGGCCGCCGCAAGACTGGAGCGACGCACTGCGTCAGCAAATTGAACCCTGGCTCGGGTATTGCGATGCGCTGCTGTTAAATGAGGTCGAAACCCTCGGTATGGCTAATGGAAAAACGCTGGATGAAAGTGCCACGCATTTGTTGTCGCACATGGCGCCGGACGCGTTTGTGGTCGCGAAATGCGGGCCGGATGGCGCACGGTTGTGGTCTGCGGCGGGATCTTCCCATCAACCCGCGGACGCCGTCACCGTAGTGGATACCATCGGCGCCGGTGACAGTTTCAACGCCGGTTTTCTGTCGGCGCTGGTTTACGGATTAGACCATCAGCAGGCATTGCAGTGGGGTGTGCACGTGGCGGGCAGCGCCATCAGCAGTCATCCGCGCCGTTATCCGAGCTGGCAGGATTTGCTTTCCCTTACGACACAAAAGCTTTCGGTGGAGAAACAGTAAATGGCACTGGTTGAATTAGTCAAAGTCGCTAAAAATTATGGCAAACAGCAGGTGCTAAAACCACTGGATTTGACCATCAAAGACGGCAGTTTTACGGTGCTGGTCGGCCCGTCGGGCTGCGGTAAATCCACCCTGCTGCGTTTGCTGGCCGGGCTGGAGTCGCTGTCTGATGGCGATATCCTGCTCGATAATGTGCAGATCAATAATTTTGATCCGGCCGATCGCGACATCGCCATGGTGTTTCAGTCCTACGCGCTCTATCCGCACCTCACGGTGGCCGAGAATATGGCTTTCCATATGCAGGTCAAAAAAGTGCCGAAAGCCGAACAGCAGGCCAAAGTGCTCCAGGCGGCCAAAGTATTGGGCATTGATCATCTGCTCGCACGCCTGCCGAAAGATCTCTCCGGCGGCCAGCGTCAGCGCGTGGCGATGGGCCGTGCGCTGGTGCGTAATCCGAAGGTGTTTCTGTTCGACGAACCGCTGTCGAATCTGGATGCGCAGTTGCGTATGGAACTGCGGGCCGAGATTAAATCAGTGCATCAGCAATTTCGCACCACCACCGTGTATGTCACCCATGATCAGGTCGAAGCCATGACGCTGGCCGACAATATTGTGGTGATGAAAGACGGGTATATCGTGCAACAAGGTTCTCCGCTGTCGATTTATGACAAGCCAGTTAACACCTTTGTGGCGCGGTTTATCGGTTCGCCGCCAATGAACCTGCTGGCCGGTGTTTTCCTGACCTTTAACGGTACGCCAGGCGTGGGCTGCGGCCAGTTGTGGTTTGCATTGCCAGAAAAATGGTGGGCGCAGGCCCGCCATTGTGAAGGCCAACCGGTGACGGTCGGGCTGCGCCCGCATGATGTCAAAGTCGTTGAACACAGCCTGCAACCTGCGGCAGAACTGCGTCTGTTAGAAGTCACCGGAGAAAGCAGCCTGCTGCACGTCACCTGGAACGGCTTTCCGATGCATGTCCAGTGCGCCGGGCGCGCCAGTGTCAGCACCGACCAACCGGTCTGGCTGGAGGCCAACAGCGCCAATATCCATCTGTTTGATGCCAAGAGCGGTGTGCGTCTGGACAGCGACTGATTATTGCTGGCAATACGCGCCACCACAAAGCACCTGTCCAGGAAAGGTGCACTATGACGTCAGCTCCGGCTGGCGTTTTCTTTTTATTCCCCTGTAAACTCGTGTCAAAGCCGTCGTTACCCTAATCTGGTACTGGATGCGGCTTAATAGTGAATGTGTTTCAACAAACAATAAGGATTTTAGATCATGAAAACAGCAGGATGGCTGCTGCCCGCAATCCTGACGCTGACGGGATGTGCGACGTCAGGGACCGGCCAGCTTAAGGGCCAGACGCTGGATCAAGCACTGGCCCCTCTTGCATCGGCTCCTGCGTTAGCGGGTGCGTCAACCGGGCTTATCGTGCGTGACGCTAACAGCGGCAAGGTGCTGTATCAGACGCACAGCGACCTGCGGATGGTGCCGGCGTCGAATATGAAATTGCTGACGTCGATCAGCGCGTTTGGCGTTTTAGGGCCAGATTACCGCTTTGAAACCCGCCTGCTGAGTAACGCAAGGCAGCAAGGTGACAGATTGCAGGGGGATATTGTTTTACAGGGCAGCGGTGATCCGACCCTGCAACCGGCCGATCTGGACGCCTTTGCTGCTCAGCTGGCGCAACGGGGTATCCGGCACATTCAGGGGCGATTGCTGTTAGATGACAGCGCTTTCGACAGTGTGCCTTTTGGTCAGGGCTGGAGTTGGGACGATGAGCTTTTCGCGTTCGCCGCCCCGATTTCTGCGCTGAATTACACCTTCACGCCTGAAGGGGATCTCAACGTCGTGCGTATTGATGTGCGCCCTGGTGCCAATAAATCCTCGCCCGCAGCGATCTCCGTTTATCCTGCGACTCACGCCGTCACGTTAGTCAATAACACCACCACGGGCGATGCGACGGCGTTAAGCGTTAACCGGCGTGCAGGTAGCAATCAGATCGTGGTAAGTGGCACCATCGCCGTACAAAGCGCAACCTACTCGCGGCTGATAACGGTAGATGACCCGACACAAATGGTCGGCGCGCTGTTGTCCTCCGCCCTGAAACAGCATAGGATCACCATGCGCGGCGGCATCGCGCGGGCCGTGGCGCCGGCCAACGCCGTAGTACTGGCCAGTAAAACATCCGCCCCGCTATCCCAACTGGCCGTCACGTTTCTCAAGCTGTCAAACAATAGCTATGGCGAGATCCTGACGAAAGCCATGGGCCGTCAGGCGATAGGAAAAGGTGACTGGGAATCGGGGTTGCAGGTCCTTCATCAATACTTGCGCCAACAGGGGATCAATACCGACACACTGCGGCAGGTTGACGGCTCCGGGTTGTCGCGCATGAATCAGGTGACGCCAGCCCAGTTGGCGGCGGTGTTATTAGTCGCCCGCAAACAGCCGTGGTTTAACGCCTGGCACAACGCCCTGCCAGCGGCCGGTGAACCCGCGCTGATGGTAGGCGGCACCCTGCGTAACCGTATGGTCAATACGCCTGCTACCGGACGTGCCTACGCCAAAACTGGTTCACTAACGGGCGTGTCTTCGATCAGCGGTTATGTCGATTCAGCGACCGGGCGGCCTTTGGTGTTTTCGATGATCAGCAATAACTATCTGGTGCCCGGCGCACAGGTTAAAGCGTTGGAAGATAAGATGGTGGTTACGCTGGCATCGTGTGACGCCAGCATTGTCTGTCAATAAAAGAGGATTGCCGCTAAGAGTAGTCGCTTGCCGCTAAAACCGGTGATAAACCTTTCAGAGATCGGCCAGCGCCTGGCGCAGATTGACATCTCCGCCTGAGGTGTCTTCCAGCGTCAGTTGCTGTTCGAGCTCATCGAGATGTTCCGTCATCACGGCAGCGGCCTGCTCGTTGTCACCGGCTTCCAGCGCAGTGATGATCGCCTGATGCTCGTCTGACTGGCAGGAAGGGACGTCGTTACGCTGGTACAGAGCTACAATCAGTGAGCTGCGCACCATCAGATTGGCAAGAATTTCGCTCAGTACTTCATTGCCACAAATTTCACCCAACATCAGATGGAATTCACTCAGCTCACGAACAATGGCCCGCCGGTCGCTGGCATTAGTAGCTTCACGCTCACCGCGTAAATGCGCGGCGATGCGGTGCCGGTGGCGGCGCATCAGATCAGGCGTGATGGTTTCGACAATCGCTCGTTCGATGGCGCGGCGGGCGGTGAATACTTCGCGGGCCTCTTTGGCGGTAGGCTGAGCTACCATCGCGCCACGGTTGGGTTCAATGGTGACAATACGTTGCATCGCCAGACGTTGCAGCGCGACCTGAACATGGTTACGGTTGGCGTTCAGCGCTTCCACAATTTGGGCTTCAATCAGACGGGAGCCAGGGCGCAAGCGATGTTGAGCAATGGCTTTAGACAGAACGTCGACAATACGCTGAACTTCCAGCTGCTTGGCGGTGGTGGGTTGTGTACTCATTAAAGCCGGACGCCTCGTTGCTGATGACTGAGTGCTAAGGACTGATTCCTGAACCAGGAATTAATGTGATGCTGAGAAAAGGCAGATATTATCACCTAACTTTATCATTCCCGCACGCTTTGCCCAACGCTGAATAATTCGCATCCGTATCTTTTCTGCCAGACTCATAGAGGTTGAACGCCACTTAGCAGAACGTGCTACCCTAAGCGGCATAATTATTTCCGATAGAAACTATTCACGAGAGAAACCTGTGACTACTCCCAGCCGCCCTGAAGCCGACTCTCCGATCCTGCGTTTTTTGCCTGAAACCATTCATATCGGGCGCCAGTTGCGCACCTATTGCGATGCACGTTTTAAAACCATCGGGCTAACGTTGGCGAGAGGGCAGGTATTGTTGCATCTGGAAGCGGCCAAAGGCCGACTGCCGCAGGGCGAACTGACGGCGCTGCTGGAAGTGGAACACCCCACGGCTATTCGTCTGTTCGACAGTTTGCAGGCACTGGGTTATCTGGAGCGCTGTCCGGGCGAGCAGGATCGCCGCTCGAAAGATATCGTACTGACGCAGGCCGGCATGGCGCTGGCCAATGAAGTGCGATCAATGACTGATGAGATTTTGATCCGCGTAATGCAGGGAATTCCTGAAAAAGACGTGGCCGTCGCACGGCGGGTTATGGCAAATATAGCCTCTACGCTGGCGGCCATGTAGCCGCCACGTATTCTTTGCACGGCGCACAAATTATCCTACGTTAAGCGTTTTGAGCTTAACGGGTGATTTCGTTCCTTTGAGCGCGAATCCCTGACCGTAAGGGATGTACGGAACGATCTGACTGTCCGTTAAAGGTTTTGCTTACTTTCGTACACGTTATTAGCATGGTGTACGCAATCGCTCGGTTTCGGATACAGAAACGCCGTAGCCCCGCCGTTCGGGTTACAACCAAAAGCACTTTGGTTAAAAAGTAGTCTTAGCGTGGTTTATTTTCCGTTTTCCAAGCGGACCCCAAGTAGCTTCCGGCTGGCGCTCGCCACCTGGCCCCTCTCCGGACACGCGCATTTCTCTCTGCTGTCCGGATTGGGCTTTTCCCTCAGACTGCCCAACCGCCCCGCCCTGGCTCCCGCCTTCCCACCATCTTTCGCCAGCCCTCGCCCCGTGGGCTTTAGCGTATTTGCAATTCATTACTTTAATAAGACGGAGAAATTGTTTGGTATGCCTTTGCAGAAAAGTATTTTCTGCTTGTTCTCAGCGGTAAGGCATGACAGGGGGTTTTGTTAGGCGAAAAAAAACCGACTGTGCGGGGCTTCTTTCTCCGAACGGCGTGAAGCGGGTAACTTCTCGCGATCCGGAAGGTGATGCTGACTACCTTACAATAGTTTGCAGGACACCGGCGCTGTAGGCAGCGGAAGAGTTGCACCGGTTGATCGCACTCCCAGCAAAGAGAAACGTATGAGCAAGTTAAAATCCGCCATCGAGTACCTGGAGTTTGCCGCCTTGACGCTGCAACTCTTCTGCTGCGTCTTAAAACACTTCTGGAAGTAACGGGCTGACAACCGCCCAAGCCTGCGCGGGGGAGTCACTCCCCGCTTTTAGCCCCAAAATCCGTTCCCCTGCTCTCGTCCTTCCTCCTGACTGTATGGCTTTGATTCGGTGTATTTTTCGTCATATATAGACATATTTTTATCCTTTTGGCCGTATAAAACACCTGTAACATAAGTCAAATTAACCATATGGATACGGGGGATTTATGGCGTTACAGGGAAAGATGATCCTGAATGGGGCAGATTACGCGCCCTTTAATTTATACGGCGTGGGCGTGTTTATGGCCTTTTCCGGAAACGGGATCTATCGAAATAAAGGTGCCTGTGGGGCTATCAAAGGTGACGGCCCTTTACCGCCAGGCAAATACTGGATCGTAGAGCTGCTCATAACTCCGATTTTGCAATGATCCGCAATGCGCTGCTGAACACATCCCCAATGCCCGTACCTTGTATGCGTTCCCTCATGGCGAGGGGTTGGGTTGAGGTGGTAGCCAATGGCTCGAACACTTGCCCGTAGCGCATCTAAAATAGCTTTTTACGTGATCATTATGTTGGCCGTTACTCGTTCACTGGCTGATCCGAAAAGCTACATTAATCACGACATAGCCCGACAGACAGCCCAATTGATCAGCGGCGATGTAAACGCGGATTCTCTCTACGATGCTTTTTTTTACCTTGATGTTGTCTCTGTCGTGGCTATCACCACCGCTATTTATTTCATAACAATGAAGTTGTTCAAAAAAATAAGGAGCAAATGAAATGCCAATCCCTCCGTACATGTGGCTAAAAGACGATGGCGGCGCAGACATTAAAGGTTCTGTAGACGTAAAAGACCGCGAAGGAAGTATATACCCGTGGTCATTGAAAGTGCTTGATTATCCAGCTGATAAATATCATGCTCAGCGCGATGAAAATAGAGCTGACTGCAAAACAGAAGATTGCCCTTGAAGAGCTACAGCGTCAAAGTCGTGA
>BHES01000054.1 GCA_003864575.1 Enterobacterales bacterium | reverse complement strand
CAGTTCCGAGAGGAAATACGGCGATTTTTTAGTGAAATATTACCGGGGCTTGCTGGGGCGTTGCCACGCCGAATTAATGACAACTTCCAGATGCTGGAAAATGCATCTTCAAGTTAACTGTGTATATCAGTTACGCGCTGGCCAATAAGCCGGGTATTGCACCGGGGATGATTGGCGGCCTGCTCGCCAGCAATCTGGGCACTGGCTTTATCGGCGCGCTGGTCGCCGGATTTGTCGCCGGATATATCATTCGCTGGATGGTGCGGTTCATTAAACTCCCCCGCGCTCTGGCCTCTGCCGGGCCGATATTTATTCTCCCGGTGGGCGGAACCCTGCTGACCTGTTGCATCATGGCCTTTGTCGTCGGCACTCCACTGGCGGCGCTGAACCGTGGCATGGAAGCCTGGCTGATGACCATGTCCGGCACCAACAAAGTTCTGCTGGCGGCGGTCATTGGTGGCATGGTCGGTTTTGATCTCGGCGGGCCTATTAATAAAGCGGCGGTCACCACCGCTATGGCGCTGCTGGCGTCGGGGATTTATGACCCGAATACGGCGGCACAGGTGGCTATCATCATTCCGCCGATAGGTCTTGGCGTCGCCACGCTGCTGTGGAAAAAGCGCTTCCCGGAATCCCTGCGCGAAGCCGGAAAAGCCTCAACGCTCATGGGTCTTATCGGCGTTTCCGAAGGGGCGATCCCGTTTGCCCTCTCCAATCCCAAAATTATTCTGATCAACGTGGTGGGTTCTGCGCTGGGCGCCGCGATGGCCGTGGGGTTAGGCGCCGTCAATCATGCGCCGATCTCCGGGTTCTATGGCTGGCTCGCGGTCGACGGATGGCCGGTTTACGTGCTGTCGATAGCCGTCGGTTCCGCCATCGTTGCGTGCGGTTCGTTGCTGGTGTTTCGCCATGGCGATACGGAAACCGTCGCTAAACCCGCCGCCGCCCCCAAATTTAAGGTCAACCGCCAATGAAAACCGTCCATCTGATTCAACATACCCACTGGGATCGCGAATGGTATTTCACCGAAAATGACTCCAAAGCGGTGCTGTATTATTTCATGGATGACCTGCTGAACCGGCTTGAAGCCGATCCCCGTCTGGGCCCGTTCGTGCTCGACGCCCAGACCGTCATTCTCGATGACTATCTGGACGTCGCCCCGGAGAATCTTTCGCGCCTGACAGCGCTTATCCGCGACGGCCGTATTCTGATTGGCCCCTGGTACACGCAGACCGATTTTCTGGTAGTGGGCGCGGAGTCTATCGCCCGCAATTTACTGTTAGGGATTGAAGGCGCACGGCAATACGGCGCGCCAATGCCCATCGGTTACGTGCCTGATTCCTTTGGTCAGAGCGCACAATTGCCGATGTTTTTGCAGCAGTTCGCCATCGACCACGCCGTGCTCTGGCGCGGTTGGTGTGAACATGACGTCGCCAAAACCGAGTTTATCTGGCACAGCGATGACGGCAGCCAGGTCACCACCGCCGTGCTGCCGTGGGGTTACGGCTGCGCAAAATGGCTGCCGGAAAATGCGGCCGAAGCGCTGCCGGTGGTGCAAAAAGCCAGCCGCAGGCAGGCGCAGTTTGCCGCCACTGACCATATTTTATTGCCCAACGGCAACGATCAGTCCCCGTTCGAATATCAGGTGCCCGGCATGTTGAATACGCTGAATGCGCAGCAGGATGAGTTCCGCTACCTCAGCAGCAGCTTCAGCGCATTTTTCACCGCGCTGGATAAGCAGCGTGACAGCCTGCCCGATTTTCGCGGTGAGCTGTTAAGCCCGAAATATATGCGTATTCATCGCGGTATTTTTTCTACCCGCATCGACATCAAAAAGCTCAACGCGCGGCTGGAGAAAACCGTCAGCCAGTATCTCGAACCGCTGCTGACGGTGAATGCCTCGCTGGGCCTGCCTTATCCGCAAGCCGCGGTAGACAACATCTGGCGTGAAGCCATGAAATCTCATGCCCACGACAGCATCGGCGGTTGTAATTCGGACCGCGTGAATGACGTGGTGAAAAACCGGCTGTTGTCCGGCATGGAAATGGCCGAACAATTGCTTGAGCTGAACTTCAAAAAACTCAGCGAAGGCATCACCGCCACCCAGGAAGGCACGCAAATATTGTTGTTCAACAGTCTGCCGAAAAAGCGCAGCGGTCTGGTGCGACTCACGGTGATGACGCCGGAAGAAAACTTCCGCCTGTGTGACAATCAGGGCAATGAATGTCACTGGCAGCTGATTGACGAGCAGCCGCAGGATATGTCAACGGTGGTGCAGGAGTTGTCAAACAGCACCGAAACGACCTGGTATCGCAAATGTGAGCTGTTGGTGCAGGTGAATGATGTGCCGCCTTGCGGTTACACCACGCTGTGGTTCCAGCCCGGCGAAGTCACGAAAGCGCTGCCGCACTCGGTCAACCCGCATCAGTTGGAGAATCACTTCCTGCATCTGCGCGCCGATGCTCACGGTGTGCTGACGCTGACCGACAAACGCAGCGGCCAGCACTATCCGCATCTGTTGCAACTGGTTGACGGCGGCGATGCGGGCGATAACTACAACTATTCGCCGCCGGTGGAAGATTGGCTGATCGCAAGCGATCGCCATCTGCTGGAATGCCACACCGACGGCGGCAGCCTGTATAACCGTATGGTGTTGCGCTACCGGCTGCCGGTGCCGCAGGATCTGAGTTCACGCCAGCAAAGGCTCGCCGACGCCAGTTTGGACGTCACAATGACCCTCACGCTGGCACACGATTCACCGTCGCTTAGCGTAGACATCACCGTCGATAATCAGATTCGTGACCACCGTTTACAGGTGCTGATGCCGACCGGTGCGGCCACACAGGTACATTTCGCCGATCAACCATTCGGACTGATTCAGCGTGATAACCAACCCGCTACCCTGAAAATCTGGCAGCAGGAAAATTGGAACGAAGCACCGGCGGCACTCTATCCGATGCAAAGTCTGGTGATGATGCACGATGCAGTGCGGGGTCTGTGCGCGGTCACCGAAGGGCTACGCGAATATGAGATCCCGGAAAATCACCCTGACGTGCTGGCGATAACCTTGCTGCGCTGTGTCGGCTGGCTTGGCCGCGCCAATATGCCTTACCGCCCCGGGCGCGCGTCGGGCATGGTGCTGCCATCGCCGGAATCGCAACTCCCCGGCGTTCATCACTGCTCGCTGGCCGTAATGCCGCTGGCGGGTACTCCGGATGAGGATTTCTGGCGACGCGTCGAAGCGTGGACAACACCGATGATCGCCTATCTCGCCACCGGCTGGTCCAGATTCAAGCTGAATGCGCACGGGAAGACATTCCCTGCTGATTACAGCCTGCTGCGCTGGGAAACTTCACTGCACTTCAGCACATTGAAAAAATCACAATCGGGCGATCACTGGGTGATACGCGGATGGAACCCGTCGGTGCAGTTGATGAAAACAGGTGACGTAGAATCAGTGCAGGCGGTGATGCCATCGAATCTTGCCGAGGTGAAACTGAGTGGGAAAGAGAGCCGGGCGATGACGAAAGTCGGTGAACCCGTGACGTTTTTAATCGAAAAATAAGATGAGTAAAGGGCGGGAAGCGATCCCCGCCCTGCATGATTGGCCCGACTATTTTCCGCCCGACAGTTCAATAAAACTGCCGGTGACATAAGAGGCTGAATCGGACAACAGCCAAAAAATGGCCTGCGCGACTTCTTCCGGCTGACCGCCGCGCTGCATCGGCAAATGGGTTTTCAGGCGATCAACCCGCCCCGCTTCACCGCCGCTCGCATGTATTTCTGTGTAAATACAGCCAGGACGTACACCGTTCACTCTGATGCCGTAGGCCGCCACTTCTAACGACAGGCCAGTCGTCAGGGTATCGACAGCGCCTTTTGACGCCGCATAATCGACATATTCTCCCGGTGAACCTAAACGCGCACCGGCGGAAGAAACATTCACAATTGCCCCCCCTTTCCCGCCGTGCCTGTGCGACATGATTTTCACCGCTTCGCGACAACACAAGAAATAGCCGGTCACATTAGTAGAAAGCACTTTGTTGATGCGTTCAGCGGAGAGGTTTTCAATGGTCGATTGCTGGAACAAAATCCCGGCATTATTAACCAATGCCGTTAATGGCCCCAGTTCGTCACCAAGTCGTGCAAACATCGCTACCACCTGCGCTTCATCAGCAATGTCGGCTTGCAGAGCTATAGCCTTGCCCCCCATTTTTGCGATGTCATCAACAACCGACTGCGCAGCGGTTGCATTACTGAGGTAATTGACGCCGACAGCGTAACCCTGTTGCGCCAGGAGGATGGCCGTTGCACGTCCGATGCCGCGACTACCGCCGGTGACAAGTGCAATTTTCATTGATGACTCCTTTCGGGAAAGTGAGGAAAGTGTAGAAGAGTCAGAGGGAATTGCGATTTTAATTTGCCCCCCTTGTGAAACAGAAAAGGGCGAATGGTATTTCCTCCTCCCCCTGCGAAGGGGGAGGCCGGGAGGGGGTTTGGCATAAAACACAGAGATTTACATGTGATACCCCACCCCAACCCTCCCCTTCGCAGGGGAGGGAGCAGACCTGAGAAACACTTCAGGTCTTACTCGTAATCCGAGATCGGTACACACGAACAGAACAAGTTTCTATCCCCGTATACATCATCAAGGCGCTTCACCGCCGGCCAGTATTTGTTATCACTGCCTGCCGGGAACACTGCCAGTTCGCGGCTGTACGGGTGTGACCACTCGCTGACTAACTCGGCTTGTACGTGTGGCGCATTGACCAGCGGGTTGTCTTCCAGCGGCCATTCGCCTTTGGCGACGCGGTCGATTTCAGCACGGATTGCCAGCAGTGCGTCAACAAAGCGGTCGATTTCTACTTTGCTTTCAGACTCTGTGGGTTCAACCATCAGCGTACCGGCCACCGGGAACGACATGGTTGGCGCATGGAAACCGAAGTCGATCAGACGCTTGGCGATATCCATTTCGCTGATGCCGGTCGCTTCTTTCAGCGGACGGATATCCAGAATACATTCGTGCGCCACGCGGCCATCGCGGCCGGTATAGAGCACCGGATAAGCATCTTTCAGACGGGTTGCGATGTAGTTGGCGTTCAGAATTGCCACCTGACTGGCCTGTTTCAGACCTTCAGCACCCATCATGCGGATATACATCCAGCTGATTGGCAGAATCGAGGCGCTGCCGAAAGGTGCCGCAGAGACTGCACCGTTCTGGGTCAGTACGCCGTCAATTTGCACTACGCTGTGGCCAGGCACAAATGGCGCCAGATGCGCTTTCACGCCGATTGGGCCCATGCCCGGACCGCCGCCGCCGTGTGGGATACAGAACGTTTTATGCAGGTTAAGGTGCGACACGTCCGCGCCGATGTAACCCGGCGTTGTGATCCCGACCTGCGCATTCATGTTTGCGCCATCCAGATAAACCTGACCGCCGTACTGATGCACAATCTGGCACACTTCACGGATGGTTTCTTCGTACACGCCATGGGTAGACGGGTAGGTCACCATGATGCACGACAGCGCATCACCGGCCTGCGCTGCTTTCTCACGCAGGTCGCTTAAATCGATGTTGCCCTGTTTGTCACAGGCCACCACCACCACGGTCATGCTGGCCATTTGTGCCGATGCCGGGTTGGTGCCGTGCGCAGAACTTGGGATCAAACAGATGTGACGGCTGCTTTCGTTACGGCTTTCGTGGTAACGACGGATAGCCAACAGGCCCGCGTATTCACCCTGCGCACCGGAATTCGGCTGCATACAAACCGCGTCATAACCGGTCAGTTGCACCAGCCACTGGGAGAGCTGGCCGATCATCTGCTGGTAACCGCCCGCCTGTTCAATCGGGCAGAACGGGTGCAGGTCGGAGAATTCAGGCCAGGTGATGGGGATCATCTCGGCAGCCGCGTTGAGTTTCATGGTGCAGGAACCGAGCGGGATCATCGCCTGATTCAGCGCCAGATCCTTTTTCTCCAGACGGTGCATATAACGCATCATCTCGGTTTCGCTGTGGTACTGGTTAAACACCGGATGGGTCAGAATAGGATCGACACGCAGCATAGCAGCCGGGATCGAGGCGTTGTCGGTGCTGACGGCGTGATCCAGTTGATCAATATCCAGACCGTTGTCGTCCCCCAACAGGGCGGCGAACAGCACTTGTACATCGTCGCGGGAGGTCGATTCATCCAGCGTGATACCGACGGCTCCGTGAATGTCCGTGCGCAGGTTCAGGCCAAAACTCAGCGCTCGCTCCAACACGGCGGCTTTATCTTTGACTTCCACCGTCAGGGTGTCGAACCAACTGTTGTGACGCAGCGTCAGGCCACCTTTTTTCAGGCCAGCGGCCAGAATATCGGTCAGGCGATGAATACGTGACGCAATGCGCTTCAGGCCTTCAGGGCCATGGAATACGGCATACAGGCTGGCGATGTTGGCCAGTAAAACCTGCGAGGTACAAATGTTCGAGTTGGCTTTCTCGCGGCGGATATGTTGCTCACGCGTTTGCATCGCCATACGCAGCGCGGTGTTACCGGCAGCGTCACGGGAAACCCCGATGATACGGCCCGGCATGGAGCGTTTGAACTCATCAATACAGGCGAAGAAGGCAGCGTGCGGGCCGCCGTAGCCCATCGGCACGCCAAAGCGCTGCGCCGAGCCAAAGACCACGTCAGCGCCCTGCGTACCCGGTGCGGCCAGCAGCACTAACGCCATAATATCAGCAGCAACGCTGGTAATAATTTTGCGGGATTTCAGTTCTGCCAGCAGTGCACGGTAGTCGTGAACTTCACCGGTGGTGCCGACCTGTTGCAGCAGCACGCCGAATACGCCTTCCAGCTCGAGTACTTTTTCGGCTTTATCGACAATGATGTCAAAGCCGAAGGTTTCTGCGCGGGTACGTACCACGTCCAGCGTTTGCGGATGTACGTCGTCAGCCACGAAGAAGCGGTTGGCATTCTTCAGTTTGCTGGCGCGTTTCGCCAGTGCCATGGCCTCGGCCGCGGCGGTCGCTTCATCGAGCAGCGAGGCGGAGGCTAAGTCCAGGCCGGTCAGGTCGAGGGTCAGTTGCTGGAAGTTCAACAGCGCTTCAAGACGCCCCTGCGACACTTCTGGCTGATAAGGTGTATAGGCGGTGTACCAGCCCGGATTTTCCAGCATATTGCGCTGGATTACCGGTGGCATCAGTACCGGGGCATACCCCATACCGATATAAGATTTGTAGCGCTGGTTCTGGCTGGCAATGGCTTTCAGCTCGGCCAGCGCCTGATGTTCAGTGACCGCATCGCCGACGGCAGGAGGCCCCGGCAGCTGGATATCCACCGGCACGATTTGCTGGATCAACGCATCTAACGAGTCGGCACCGACCGTTTCCAGCATCTGTTGCTGCTGCTGAGAAGACGGACCAATGTGGCGGCCGATAAACGCTTCGCTGTTTTCGAGTTGGCTGAGAGTCTGAGTCATTTGCTACGCATTCCTGAAATCTGCATGGAGGTGTCGGGGGATACTGACAAAGCTATGAAAATAAACAACCCGCCCTATAAAGAGGTTATAGGGCGGTTAAAACATCAGTCTTCGGTCGAAGCCAAATACGCGTCAGCATCCAGCAATTTAGCGATTTCGCTTTCGTCAGAGGCTTTAATTTGGAACAGGAAACCGTCGCCATAGGGCGCGCTGTTGACCAGCTCTGGCGAACCTTCCAGTTCGCTGTTGACCGCGATGATTTCACCGCTGATTGGCGCATAAATGTCAGAGGCGGCTTTCACGGACTCCGCGACGGCGCAGTCTTCACCCGCGGTAACAACGCGGCCCACTTCTGGCAGATCAACAAACACCATATCGCCCAGTAATTCCTGCGCGTGTTCGGAGATACCCACGGTATAAACACCATTACCTTCTGAACGCACCCACTCGTGTGATGCGGCGTATTTCAATTCTGCCGGGACATTGCTCATGAAAAAATCTCCAAATAGGTTTAAACAAAGGATGAATTATTTACTGAACCAGCGATTTACCGTTACGCACAAAACCAGGTTTGGTGACTTTCACCGGCATTTCGCGGTTACGAATTTGCACCACGGCATGGTCGCCAATACCGGCCGGAACGCGGGCCAGTGCGATGCTGTAACCTAACGTCGGTGAGAATGAACCGCTGGTAATAATGCCTTCCTGCGAATTACCTGCGGCATCGGTGAAGCATACCGGCAGTTCATTACGTAATACGCCTTTTTCGGTCATGATCAAGCCGACCAGCTGTTCAGTGCCTTGCTCACGTTGTCTTTCCAGCGCAGCACGACCAATAAAGTCACGGTCTTCCGGTGCCCAGGCGATGGTCCAGCCCATGTTGGCCGCCAGAGGGGAAACGCCTTCGTCCATTTCCTGACCGTATAAATTCATTCCGGCTTCGAGACGCAGCGTATCGCGTGCGCCCAAACCGGCCGGTTTTACACCCGCCGCCAGCAGTTTCTGCCAGAACTCAGCGGCCTGTTCCTGCGGCAGTGCAATTTCATAACCCGCTTCTCCGGTATAGCCGGTGGTGGCGATAAACAGATCACCGGCCTGCACGCCGAAGAACGGCTTCATACCCGCGACAGCGTCTTTTTGCGCGTCGGTAAACAGGGTTTCGGCTTTTTCTTTGGCCTGCGGTCCCTGAACGGCGATCAGCGCCAGGTCGTCACGGACGGTCAGTTCTACGTTGTAGGCTTCTGCATGTTGCGAAATCCATGCCAGATCTTTGTCGCGGGTGGCGGAGTTCACCACCAGGCGGAAATAGTCTTCAGTAAGGAAGTAGATGATGAGGTCATCAATCACGCCGCCGGACGCATTAAGCATGCCGGTATACAGCGCTTTACCCGGAACGGTGAGTTTGGCGACGTCGTTGGCCACCAGGTAACGCAGGAATTCACGGGTACGGGCACCGTGCAAATCAACAATGGTCATGTGGGAGACGTCAAACATACCGGCGTCCTGACGCACAGCATGATGCTCATCCAACTGTGAACCGTAGTGCAACGGCATCATCCAACCGTGGAAATCGACCATGCGCGCACCGCACGCAACGTGTTGTTCATAAAGCTGAGTCTGCTGAACCATCTTATCCCTCATGACGAAAATGCTGCCTGAAAATTCAAAAATGACAGGGAGCGCAAACGATACCCTTGCCTGAACTTATCACTGAATCTCCCTGCTAACCATAAGTTAAAATATCAGACAGGCAGATATGTCAGGAATTTCTCAGGGGGATTGTGCAGAGTTTTTGACTGGAAAAATGGGGTTTATGGCGCAAAATCTACAAATGAACTACAAAAATATCGACGTTATATAACGCAGAGGCCAGATTTCTCACCATTTGTAGAATGAGCTCTCCGGCCTCGCATTATTAAAAGTAATGGAAATTTATCGCTGGAATTAGATTATTTCAATCGAAGCGCATCGTCCTGTAACCATTCCGGCAAATCATTCAACCCCATCGCCTGACGCACCAATTTGGGCTTCACGCCCGGCAGGGAGTCCGCCAGCGTCAGGCCGATATCACGCAGCAATTTCTTCGCCGGGTTATCGCCGTTAAACAACTCACGGAAGCCCTGCATCCCCGCCAGCATCAGCGCGGCGCTGTGTTTACGGCGGCGCTCGTAACGACGCAGATACATATGCTGACCAAAATCTTTGCCTTCGCGTTGCAGGCGTTTGATTTCAGACGCCAGTTCGGCGGCATCCATAAAGCCTAAATTCACGCCCTGCCCGGCCAGCGGATGCACCGTATGGGCTGCATCGCCCACTAATGCCAGCCGTTGTGCCGCAAAGCTGCGCGCATAGCGACCGGTCAGCGGGAAAGTCTGACGCTCACTTTCCACCTGACACACGCCAAGGCGCAAATCAAAGGTAGTGGCGAGGATTTTGTTGAACGCCTCATCAGACAACGCCGCCAGACGTTGCGCTTCATCTGGTGAAACCGACCACACGATGGAGGACAAATGGCTGTCGGCCAGCGGCAGAAACGCCAGAATACCGTCACCGTGGAAGACCTGACGTGCGACCGACTGATGGGGTTCGGCGGTGCGGATAGTTGCCACCAGCGCGTGATGACGGTAGTCCCAGAAGGTCAACGGAATATCCGCGTGCTGGCGCAGCCACGATTGTGCGCCGTCCGCGCCAACCACCAGACGTGCGCTGAGTTGGCGGTCATCGTTGAGAGTAATAAAGGCGTCGTTTTCGCCCCACGCCACGTTTTTTAGGGTCACGGGTGCCAGCAGCGTGATATCAGAAGATTGCTCCGCTTTCTGCCACAGTGCACGATGAATGACCTGATTTTCAATGATATGGCCGAGATGGCTGAACCCGTACTCTTCACCGCGAAAGGCGATTTTGCCGAAACTGTCGCGATCCCAGACTTCCATTCCCTGATAGGCATTGGCGCGCTGTGCAATGACGTTGTCCCATGCACCGATGTGCGCAAGCAGACGTTCGCTGGCGGCGTTGATTGCCGATACGCGCAGGCCCGGCTGTTCCGGCAATGGCGAGTCGAGATCCGGTTGCTGGCTTTCCAGCACCGCAATCCGTAGCCCGCTGCCCTGTAATCCACAGGCCAGCGCTAAGCCCACCATGCCGCCACCGGCGATAACCACATCAAAAGATTGCATAATTTTTCCTGTAGGACATAAAACCTATTCCAGCGGGCGTTATTGTTGCAGACAGTTTGGGCACGGACAGCGCGGAGGAACCGGAGCGTACACGTAGTACGTGAGGATCCCGAGCACTGCCCTGGCCCAGGGCGTCAAATATAATAGCCTGGTGGGATAGGTTCAACGGCTAACCCAGCCTAGCGTGCGACGGGTGAAGGCATCGCGCAATGGCGTAATACCTTCCATAGCCAGCAGGCCCAGATTGCGTCCGAGCATGAGCGGCGCATAGCGATTGGCAAAAAGATGGATCAGACCGTCGGTAACGCCCACTGTCGCCTGCTGGTCTGGCTGACGGCGCTGCTGATAACCGCTGAGCACGCGGTAGCTGCCGACGTCCAGGCCGGAATGATGTGCAGCAGCCAGCGTTTCGGCCAGCGTCATGACGTCACGCAAACCGAGGTTAAAGCCCTGACCGGCGATCGGATGGAGGGTCTGGGCCGCATTGCCGACCAGCGCCAGCCGGTGGCTGATATGATTATTGGCCGTTTTTAATTGCAGCGGATAACTGAACCGCGTACCTGCCTGCTGCATTTTGCCCAACCGCCAGCCGAAGGCGGTTTGCAGTTCAGCAAGGAATCGTTCTTCGCTCCAGCTATCGATTTGCGCTTTGGCTTCACGCGGATGGCACCAAACCAGCGAACTGCGCCCTTTGGACATTGGCAACAGCGCCAGCGGGCCATGCGCCGTAAAGCGCTCAAAGGCGCGGCCACGGTGCGGTTCACTGGTGGCGATATTGGCAATCACCGCCACCTGCGCATAATCTTCCTGTTGCCAGGTAATATTGCAGGCTTTCGCCAGTTGGGAATGGGTGCCGTCGGCCGCCACCAGCACCTGCGCCGTGAGCTGCTGACCGTTGTCGAGGGTGACCGTGGCGTCGTCCTGAGAACGGATGACGTCCACCACTTTCGCCGGACAATACAACGTAACGCCCGGAGCCTGCGCGAGTTGTTTAAACAGACGCTGGCCGACGTCGTGCAGTTCAACCACCTGCCCCAACGCCTCTACGCCATAATACGCGGCGTTGAGATTGACGAACGCGGCATGACCGCGATCGCTGATGTGAATATCGCTGATAGGCGTGGCGATATCCGCCAGCGCCGACCACAATCCGATGCGCGCCAGCTGCTGGCATGTGCCCTGCGCCAGCGCGATAGAGCGTGCATCAAAACCGGGGTGCGTGTTACCAGCCGGGGCTGAGGCTTCAATCAGATGCACCGGCAGTCGGCCTTTCGTCAGCGCGGAAACGGCCAGCGCCAGCGTGGCACCGGTCATTCCGCCGCCAACAATAATGATGCTCATATTATTTCCGTGCCGCCGCCATCAACGCTTCAATGTCATCAGCTTCTTTCACCACGTCGCCGGTGAAGATCTCGATGCCGTCGGCGGTGATCAGGATGTCGTCTTCGATACGAATGCCAATACCGCGATAGGCTTCAGGTACGTCAGCGTCTGGCGCGATATACAGGCCCGGCTCGACGGTGATCACCATGCCCGGTTCCAGCGTACGGCTGCGGTCAACGCTGCCGTAATGGCCGACGTCATGAACGTCCATGCCCAGCCAGTGCGACAAACCATGCATAAAGAACGGACGGTGCGCCTGCTCGCTGAACAGGGTTTCGACGTCGCCGTTAAGGATGCCAACCTTCACCAGTCCTGCAATCATCACGCGTATGGCACCTTCGGTCGCCGCTTGCATGCTGCTGCCGGGGCCGAGAATTTCCAGCGCTTTGTATTCTGCGGCCAGCACGATGTCGTAGATTTCGCGCTGCTCTTTACTGAATTTGCCACTCACCGGGAAGGTACGGGTGATATCACCGGCGTAGCCCTGATATTCACAGCCTGCGTCGATCAGCACTAAATCGCCATCGCGCAGTTCAGATTCATTCTCGGTGTAATGCAAAATACAGCCGTTTTCGCCGCTGCCGACAATGGTGTTATAGGAAGGGTAACGCGCACCGTGGCGGTTGAATTCGTGGTGAATTTCGCCTTCGAGATGGTATTCGAACATGCCCGCACGGCATTTTTCCATCGCACGGGTATGGGCTTTCGCGGTGATTTCACCCGCGCGGCGCATTACGGCAATTTCTTCCGGCGACTTGAACAGACGCATCTCATGCACAATCGGGCGCCAGTCGATCACCGTGGCGGGAGCCGCCAGATTCTTTTTAAAACCGTTGCGCAGGGTGTCCATCGCGCGGTTTACAATCTCGTCGGCATAGGCGTAATAGCCCTGCGCGTGGTACACCACGTCAAGGCCGTTCAGCAGAAGGTGCAACTGGTCGTTGATATCATCAAACGGCAGGGCTTTGTCGATACCTAATTTTGCCGGTGCCGCGTCCTGACCCAAACGACGGCCAAACCAGATCTCCGCCGTAAGATCGCGCACGCGGTTGAAAAGCACGCTGTGATTGTGATTTTCATCACTTTTTACCAGAATCAGTACCGCTTCCGGCTCATTAAAACCGGTGAGATACCCGAAGTCGCTGCTTTGACGGTAAGGATATTCACTGTCGGCATTACGTGTTGCTTCGGGCGCTGCAAAAATGATCGCGGCGCTGCCCGGTGCCATCCTGGCTAACAGCGCCTGACGACGATTCTGGTATTCGTGCAAAGTCATCTAACCTTCTCCTGAAATCATTTTAATTCATTGTCATAAAGTCACTCATGAAAACTTAGTGCAGCGTGTGGGGATTTTCCGGTGCCAGCGGGTGGCTGTGGCTGAATTCGCCAAAGCACAAAATCGCGGCCACGCGGACGTATTCAACCACTTCTTCGAGTGACGCAGCCAGTTGTTCCTGGTCTTCGTCTTCTTCATAACCAAGTTGCGCGATGCTGCGCAGGTCATCAATGGCCTCGCCGACTTCGCCTTTCACTTTGGCAAGTTTCGGCTGCATCATGCCCAAGCCGAGCAGGAAATGGTTGACCCATCCAGCCAGCGCGTCCGCACGTTCGAAGACCGGTTTTTCGTCATCAGGCATCAGCATTTTGAATTCAAAGCTGTCATCTTCCAGCGTATCGGCGGTCATTTTGCGCAATTGCTGCAACAGATCAGCCAGCGTATGTGGGAATGCCATCCCTTCGTTGGTCAGGTCATGTACCAGCGTCAGCCAGCTGCCGTCGCGGTTGCCGCCACACAGCAGGCCGCTGATAAGTCCGTGCATTTCTGCCGCCGTCAGGGCAATCGATTGTTGTTTCAGCGCGTGATCCAACGAATCATAAGTAGGATAAGTATTATCAATAGACATGCGTATTCGCCATCGTTGGCCGGTTAAGTTCGTGTTATGCTACCACCAAGGTCAGTCGTAGTACCAGATTAGCCAACCCGCGAACTGCAGTTGTTAAGCCTCACTTTGGCCGGCAAATGCACTGGACAAACATCCAGCAATCAGTTCGCCATGGGGTTGTAACCTGGTATTGAGATAGTTATAGTGAAGTCGCTTCCAACGTCCTGTGTCGAGATACAGTGGTGAAGTTGGGGCGGCGTTCAAAGAAGGCAGGAAGGTGGCATGTCTGCACAACCGGTAGATATTCAAATTTTTGGCCGCTCGTTACGAGTGAATTGTCCGCCAGAACAACAAGAAGCATTAAACATGGCTGCTGAAGATCTTAATCAGCGGTTGCAAGATCTGAAAGTTCGCACTAGAGTCACCAATACAGAGCAGTTAGTTTTTATCGCGGCATTGAATGTGTGTCACGAACTTGCTCAGGAACGGTTGAAAACGCGTGACTATGCGTCGAATATGGAACAACGTATTCGGATGCTGCAACAAACCATCGAGCAGGCATTGCTCGAACAAGGTAAGATCTCTGAACGTGAAGGGACACCTTTCGAATAACTTAAGGGGTTGATTTGCTTGTCACAGGCAGTCAGCAACGAGTAAAAAATTTCTCTGAGATGTTCGCCAGCGGGCCCGTCCCCTGAGCCGATAATTAGTACCAACAGAATGTGATGATCCGTAATCGGTGCGCATGCTCGGTCCGTCCGAGAAGCCTAAAGACTGCGACAGCGCGTTCACCTTGAACCATGGGTTCAAGGGTTACAGCCTGCGACGGCATCTCGGAGATTCCCCCTTCCTTATCACGGTACAATCCCTTTGGTTCTGTATCTATGTCGCACACTCCCCAACACGCCCTACTCAGACAATCGCTGCGACACGAAGTCCGCCAGCGCAGAAAAAACCTAAGCCCTGAGCAACAACAACTTTTTGCCCGACAGGCCGCAGAGCGTATCGCTGCACATCCCCGAATTCAGACGGCTTCAACGATCTCCGTATTTCTCTCTTTTGATGGTGAACTCGACACCTCACCGCTGATCGAACGCCTGTGGCACAACGATAAACAGCTCTGCTTGCCGGTACTGCACCCTTTCAGCCCCGGAAATCTGCTTTTTCTGCGCTATACGCCAGAGACAACGCTTATCCGCAACCGGCTAAAAATCCTCGAACCACAATTAGACGTCACGCAAATTGTTCCACTTTCGCAGCTGGATGTCATTCTGACGCCGCTGGTGGCTTTTGATCAGCACGGCCAGCGCCTGGGAATGGGCGGCGGCTTCTACGACCGCACGCTGGAAAACTGGCAGAATGGCGGCCCCTACCCGATTGGCCTGGCGCATGACTGCCAGCAGGTAAACGATTTACCGGTAGAAGAGTGGGATGTGCCGCTGCCGGAAGTGATCACTCCCGGCAGAGTATGGAAGTGGTAACGCAAACGGCGTTAAGAATATATAAGTAGGCCAAACGCTCAGTATGTTGTAACTAAGTTGACATTCAGTCAGTATTTTGTGTGACCTAAAATACCAACCACATGATTTACCGCGAATTATTTACTTGTACGTACCGTTACACGCCGACACCAATCACTCACGGACAACCCTGTTCGACACGCCTATTATTCTCTCAACGGCCCCGCAGTGGGGTACACATATAAACCAAGATTTTTGAGGAATTAAACATGAAAAAAGTATTAGCTCTGGTTATCGCCGCTGCAATGGGTCTGTCTTCTGTTGCTTTTGCTGCTGAAACTACCGCTGCTCCAGCCTCTGCTGCATCAACGACTGCTGCGCCAGTTGCCAAAGCACCGACTAAGCACACCGCGAAGAAAACGCACAAGAAACCAGCTCAGAAAGCTCAGGCTGCCAAAAAACACAAAAAGGCCGCTAAAAAAGCAGCACCTGCTCAGAAAGCACAAGCCGCTAAAAAACATGTAAAACATACTAAGAAAGCTGCTCCGGTAGCTCAGAAAGCTCAGGCTGCTAAAAAGCCCGTGAAACACGCTAAGAAAGCCGCTCCGGTAGCTCAGAAAGCTCAGGCTGCTAAAAAACACGTGAAACATGCTAAAAAAACAGCACATGTTGCAAAAGCAGCGGCATAAGTCAGACAGGGTCGTGAGGGTACTCCCTCATCGATATCAAGACTGATTATTGAACACCCGGCTCGCCGGGTGTTTTTTTTCTCCAGTTTTTATCATGAGGTATTGAGGATGATGCTGCGCCGATACCTGTTCGAATTGACCATGAGCGCCCTGCTCCTTTGCGGTGCGGTCACTCTGTCCTTACTTCTGAATGTTTGAAGCGCTTACCTGCGCTAACCTTCTGCCCTCACTTTTTTCATCCCCATAGAAACGAAAAAACCCTACTTGTTGGATAACCAACTTTCGGGGTTCATTTCATGACGCCCGCAGGCGTCTGATTACAGGTTCAGACTTATCAGTAAAGCAGGCGCGCGCGGATAGTTCCCGGTATGGCCTTCATCAACTGCAACGCATCCGTCAGCGTGGCAACGTCAGTTTCCGCGTCAATCACGACATAACCGATTTGCGGGCTGGTCTGCAAATACTGAGCCGAGATGTTAATGCCTTTCTCAGCGAAAATCTGGTTGATGCTGGTCAGCACGCCCGGACGGTTTTCATGGATATGCAGCAGGCGGCTGGCGTTGGTGCCATGCGCTGGCAGCGACGCTTCCGGGAAGTTAACGGCTGACAGGGTTGAACCGTTGTCAGAATATTTCGCCAGTTTACCCGC
The DNA here is from genome assembly GCA_003864575.1 of Enterobacterales bacterium. GTDB lineage: Bacteria > Pseudomonadota > Gammaproteobacteria > Enterobacterales > Enterobacteriaceae > Ewingella. The sequence goes on along the minus strand of BHES01000054.1, from coordinate 6,902 downwards.
GACTTCCAGGCCGATCCCTTCCTGCGCTTCCATCGTGGAACCCCCGATGTGTGGCGTTAGGATCACGTTATCAAACTCGCACAATGGCGACAGGAACGGGTCGCTGTTGGTGGCGGGTTCTTCCGGGAACACATCGATAGCCGCGCCCGAAATATGTTTGCTGCGCAGCGCATCGCACAGCGCAGGAATATCAATGACGGTGCCACGTGAGGCATTAATCAGCAACGAGCCTGGTTTCATCTGCGCTAACTGATCAGCACCGATCATATCTTTGGTACTGACGGTTTCAGGAACGTGCAGAGTTATCACATCGCTGGTTTTCAGCAGTTCATTCAGGCTACCTATCGGCTGTGCATTTCCGAGCGGCAGCTTGCTTTCTATGTCGTAATAGAACACCTGCATTCCCAAGCCTTCCGCCAGAATACCCAGCTGCGTGCCGATATGGCCGTAACCGATGATCCCAAGACGTTTGCCACGTGCTTCGAACGAGCCGACGGCCAGCTTATGCCAAACGCCACGGTGGGCTTTAGCGTTGGCGGACGGAATACCGCGCATCATCAGCAACATTTCGCCGAGTACCATTTCAGCGACAGAACGGGTATTGGAGAACGGCGCGTTGAATACCGGGATCCCGCGACGGGTAGCAGCATCCAGATCAACCTGATTGGTGCCGATACAGAAGCAACCCACGGCAATCAGCTTTTCAGCCACGTCAAACACGTCTTTCGTCAGTTGGGTACGCGATCGGAGTCCAACAAAGTGCGCATCACGAATCGATTCTTTCAGCGATTCTGTGTCTAAAGCACCTTTGTGAAATTCAATATTGGTGTAACCCGCTGCGCGGAGTGAATCAACCGCACTTTGGTGGACGCCTTCCACTAACAAAAACTTAATCTTGTCTTTCTCGAGTGATACTTTTGCCATTTCCCGACCCTATTTTTCTGACTGACGATGTTTGCGACCGACGATTTCTTACGGCTGACGTGGCTACTTTTCAGCAGCAACACAGCCAACATAACAAAAAATTCGCCATCATCAATACAAACGATTGCCTGCCTGGCAGCAGAAGGCTCAGCCACTGCATGGCTTTTTAGAATTTAATGCTGGGTAAGAAAATTCGGGCCGGATGTTACCGAGGTATGGGAAAGAAATGTGACATAAGTCACCAAATTCAGGCTTGCGAATAAAAGATGATTCAGCGGAAAAATTATCATCTTCATAACATTGTGTTATGACCGCATACAGACTGGCTGCGTCAGAATCTACGCAGCCAGATCTTCTGCTTATCGTCCGTCAGGGGGAAAACCGCCTGAGTCGCGATTATTTCAGCGTGACGGTTTTCACACCGTCGGCAGTGCCCACCAGCGCGACATCCGCGCCACGGTTAGCGAATAACCCGACCGTCACCACACCGGCGATGCCGTTGATCTTATTTTCCAGCGCGATGGCATCGAGGATCGACAGATTATGTACATCCAGAATGATGTTGCCATTGTCCGTCAACACGTTTTGACGGTATTCCGGCAGACCGCCGAGTTTCACCAACTCACGTGCCACGTAAGAACGTGCCATCGGGATCACTTCCACCGGCAGCGGGAATTTACCCAGCACGTCGACCTGCTTGGAAGCATCAACGATACAGATGAATTTTTTACTGATGGCCGCGATGATTTTTTCACGAGTCAGCGCCGCGCCGCCGCCTTTGATCATCTGCATCTGGCCGTTGATTTCGTCAGCACCATCAACATAAACGTCGAGCTGATCCACTTCGTTGCTATCGAAAACGTGGATGCCAAGGCTTTTTAGTTTGGCCGTAGAGGCATCAGAACTGGAGACCGCGCCTTCAATCTGATGTTTGATCGAGCCCAGTGCATCAATGAAATGGGCAGCAGTGGAGCCGGTACCTACACCGACAATGGTGCCGGGGGTAACGTAATCCAAAGCGGCCCAACCGACAGCTTTCTTTAATTCTTCCTGAGTCATCATGGCTTCTCTGCTCTGTAACCGGGTGGTTTCGTGAAGGTAACAATGCCAGTGATTATAAAGCATGTCCCCGGAAATTGGGTCTTTTGGACATGCCTGAGTTCACACTTATCATCTCATTCGCCTGATGACCGGGAAGATTTTGTCCGCCACTAAAGTGCTCAATCTATGGCATAGTATTTGAATAAATGACATTCAGGGGACAGAACTCCGATGAAACGCCCAGACTATAGAACGCTGCAAGCCCTGGACGCTGTGATCCGCGAGCGCGGCTTTGAGCGTGCTGCGCAGAAACTTTGCATCACTCAATCGGCGGTATCTCAACGAATTAAACAGCTCGAAAACTTATTCGGCCAGCCTTTGCTGGTTCGCACCGTGCCGCCACGCCCGACGGAACAGGGGCAGAAATTACTGGCGCTGTTGCATCAGGTAGAGCTGCTGGAAGAGGAGTGGCTGGGTAACGACAGCGGCACAGACAGCAACGACACGCCGTTACTGCTTTCGCTGGCGGTCAACGCTGACAGTCTGGCAACCTGGCTGCTGCCCGCACTGAAATCGGTGCTGGTTGATTCTCCTATCCGTCTTAATTTACAGGTGGAAGACGAAACCCGTACGCAGGAGCGTCTGCGTCGCGGGGAAGTGGTGGGCGCGGTGAGTATTCAGCCGCAGCCGTTGCCAAGCTGTCTGGTGGACCAACTGGGCGCACTCGACTACCTGTTTGTCGGTTCGAAGCCGTTTGCCGATCGCTATTTCCCGAATGGTGTCACCCGTTCTGCGCTGCTCAAAGCCCCCGCGGTGGCCTTTGATCATCTTGACGATATGCATCAGGCCTTCCTGCAACAGAACTTCGATCTTTCGCCAGGCAGCGTGCCTTGCCATATCGTTAACTCGTCAGAAGCCTTCGTCCAACTGGCCCGCCAGGGCACGACGTGCTGCATGATCCCACACCTGCAAATCGAGAAAGAGCTGGAAAGCGGTGAGCTGATTGACCTTACGCCGGGCCTGTTCCAGCGCCGGATGCTGTTCTGGCACCGCTTCGCGCCGGAAAGTCGCATGATGCGTAAAGTGACCGATGCGCTGCTGGCGCATGGCCGTCAGGTGCTGCGTCAGGACTGATTGACGCACACGGGCCACGCAGCAGATACAAAAAAACCCGCGAAAGCGGGTTTTTTATGGCGTCCAGACGGGTATACACAAAATAATTCGAGCAGCAGGAAGGCGGCAAGTGCAGGAACCCCGATGAGCTTACTCAGGTAAGTGATTCGGGTGACTAAGCGCAGCCAACGCACCTGCGGCTTGAAGCATGACGGGTATTAGCGCTGGATTTCAAACACCACATCAACCTGATCGTCAAAGTGAATGCTCTGCTGTTCGTAAGTCTGAGCAGCATCACTCTGGGCTGGAGCCGCGGCGGATTTATACATACGCGCCATTGGCATTGGCTGGTAGTTCGCCACGTGGTAACGGATGCTATAAACCGGCCCCAGCTTGGCATGGAAACCTTCAGCCAGCGCTTTTGCCTGCTGCGTCGCATTATCGATGGCTTTCTGACGCGCCTGATCGCGGAAACTTTCCGGGTTGGCAACGCCCAGCTCAACCGAGCGAATTTCATTCAAACCAGAGCTTAACGCGCCGTCCAGCAGGTCATTTAATTTATCCAACTGACGCAATGTCACCTGAACCTGACGCACCGCACGGTAGCCTTTCAGCTGAGAACTACCGTCTTTCAGGTAGTTATATTCCGGTTGAGTACTCAGATTCGCAGCATTGATATCTTTCTTTTCAATGCCATTCTTTTGCAGAAAACCAAAATACTCGGCAACGCGCTGGTCAGCTTGTTTCTTGGCAGATGCGGCATCTTTGGCTGAGACGTTGACTTCAATCGCCAACGTTGCAATGTCCGGCGTTGCGTCAACGCTGGCGGTCCCAGAGGTGACCACATGCGGCCCTTCAGGTACTTCAGCAGCCTGAAGTGCTACAGGTAACGTCCCTAATCCCAACATGGCGGCCATAGCCAATGCTTTCAATTTCACAGTGCCTCCTTTAATCATTCCAGATATGGCATGACATTCATTTACCGCAAAACCGTAGCATATTCGATGGCATCAGAAACTAAGATTAGTGACAAAATCTTAAAAAAGGCCGGTTTGCCGCGCAAGCTGTACGGCGATCGCCCACATGATGGCACCGACTACGAAGTTGATGACGCGCTGCACTCTGCCGGTATTGAGCCACGGCGAGAGCATCGCGGCGAGGATAGCCAGACCAAAGAACCACAGCGCAGACGCCGACACCGCACCGAGCGCAAACCACGAGCGTTCGTCGCTGCTCAGACTTCCCCCTAAGCTGCCGAGCACCACGAAGGTATCGAGATAGACATGGGGATTGAGCCAGGTGACGGCCAGCATGCTGACCACGATTTTCCAGCGGCTTTGCTTCGCCACTTCAGCCTGTGCCAACGCAGGGTTTTTACTGAAAGCGGTACGAAATGCGCCCCAGCCGTACCACAGCAGGAAGGCCACGCCACCCCAGCTGACGACAGCCAGCAACGTCGGGGACTGGCTAAGCAGCGCGCTGCCACCAAAAATACCGGCACAAATCAGTGCGGCGTCGCTGACGGCGCAAAGGGTGGCGATCATCAGATGATACTGTTTTCGGATCCCCTGATTCATCACGAAGGCATTTTGGGGGCCAATGGGTAAAATCATCGCGGCGCTCATCGCCAATCCTTGCAGAAATATTGCCAGCACGTCGTTTCCTTAATGGGTTCAAAAGGTCAATGACGCGCAGTGTATGCGAGCTTTTGCATTAGCGGAAATTGATAATTCTAATCCCACATTAGACTTACTAATTATCGACGCCGCGGACTTCAGACATGAAAAAGGCGCCCGTGGGCGCCCTGGATTTTTCCGGAAATAGGAGCGTTATTCCGCCACGCCTTTCTGCTCGATAGAACGTTGTTCTTCTTGCTGACTGGCCGCCGCATCGGCAACACGATACAGGTGAACATCCATCTGCGGATACGCAATATTGATGTCATTTTTATCCAGCGCGCGCTTGAAGTCTTCCATCAAATCCCAGTAAACATCCATCGCATCACCGTTGGTCGTCCAGACACGCACCACAAAGTTTAAGGTTGAGGCCGCCATTTCATTGAGACGAACGGTGACGCCCTTCTCATGTTGAATGCGTTTATCCGCAGCAATGATGTCACCGAGAACCTTTTTCACCACGTCGATATCGGATTTATAACCCACGCCAACAATGATTTCGGTACGACGGTTCGGTTCACGCGAGGTGTTGATAATGTTGCCGGCAATGATTTTACCGTTCGGCACCACGATGATTTTATCGTCAACGGTGCGCAGCGTGGTGGAGAAGATCTGCACCTGCGTGACGGTCCCGGCAACGCCGCCTAAATCGACATATTCACCGGCACGGAACGGACGGAAAATCACCAGCAGGACGCCAGCGGCAAAGTTCGACAGCGAGCCCTGAAGGGCTAAACCTACGGCCAAACCGGCGGCACCGATAACGGCAATCACCGAGGTGGTCTGCACGCCAATACGGCCCAGCACGGCAATCAGCGTGAAAGCGATGACGGCATAACGCACCATTGCAGCCAGGAAATCAGAAACCGTCAGGTCAATACCGCGCAGTTTCATTACGCGGCTTACCGCGCCGGACAAAATTTTGGCAACAATCAGGCCGACAATCAGGATCAGAATGGCAGCAACCACGTTAACAGCGCACTGGAGCAACCATTCCTGATTTCGCACCAGCCAGTTACTGGCATTGTGGATACCGCCTACCACGTTCAATTCTTCCATTCGAAACACCCCTAAAAATTCACCCGACCGGGCAGTCAGAAAAACTGCCACGGAAAACCGCATTATGCGGCTCTCTTTAAGCCTTTAAGGGTAACGAACAATCCCGCTTCATGCCACTTTGACGTAAAAGAGTACCGCCAAATTAGGCATTTACGAGACGAGTCTGACTTCCTTACCCCCGTTTCCACGTTGTCGAATAGGTATAGTGGCCAGCGCTGAGCAGGAAATCCGGGCTGACGCTGGGGCTCCAGGAGTCATCACCGCCGACGCCCATGTGGTAGCCATCGATGTTTAGCCAGGTTCCCGGTTCTTCACGCAGCAGGTGTCGGTGGGAGGTCTGCATCAGGTGTTGCAAGCTAAAGCGGCTCAGTCCGAAATGGAAATGACCGCTCAGTTGCCAATCCCCATAGTTCAGCTCGCGGGTACCACCGCGCAGGCCGTTTTCCGTCGGGAAGACGTAAGGGGTATACATTTGCTCGAGCGGGAGATTCCAGCGTCCAAATTGTGCAGCCAGACGACGATCCGGGTAGTTCTCATGTGGCCCCAGCCCCAGCCAGTTCACCTGTGGGGCGTTCTGTGCCAACTGGCACGTGAGGCCGATGCGTGCCGGTGAAGGCAAACTGGCGGCAACGGCAACGGTCACGTTTAGCTGCATTTCCCCCTGACGGTTGAACAGATAGGTTTTTCGGCTGGTCAACAGCACCTCGCCCTGATGCAAAAAAGCATGATGGGTGGTCACTAATACGCCGTGATGCAGTACATCCGCTTCGATGCTCAGCGTCTGCGTTTCCAGTTGGTACATGCCCGCCGCTTTCCAGCGCTCAACCCAGGCGTTCGGATCAATACGCGTCACTTCGCTGACGCCGATGTCATTGTCCAGCGGCGCACGGATAAACTGGTCGCACAGCGCCGTCAGCAGTTGGGGTTTGTCATCGTCAAACCACTGCTCCAGTAACCCGCTCTGGTGGCTAAAGTGCCAACGCTGAACGCCGTGGCGGATTTCAATCCGGTCACCCTGCTCTGAGAGCACCGGCGTTTTGCCGGATTCTGTTCGCTCTTGTGGCAGGGATAACCCGCGCGGCAGCGGCC
>BHES01000053.1 GCA_003864575.1 Enterobacterales bacterium | reverse complement strand
AACCATGAGTACCTCCGTCCAAACTGGCGACATTCCGCGTTGGTTGGCAGCTTCTGCCAGTGAGCAGGTTTTGCTGTTCTATCTGGAAGGTGAGCTGGATACCGCCGATGGATTCACTCAGGCTTTTATTGATGATCGTGAATTGAGTCGCGTTCAATTTGAACTCTAACACACCCACTTTTCATGAGGTGCTAAGAATGAAAAAAAAAGACCGAATACGATTCCTATATTCGGTCCAGGGAAATGGCTCTTGGGAGAGAGCCGTGCGCTAAAAGTTGGCATTAATGCAGGCGATTAAGCCGTACAACTTAAAGCGTAGTTGAGCTGTGGTTATTTTCCAGCCAATTTGTAACCAAGTGATAATAACAATGCTAAATTAATTACACTCTGTGACAGCAATCTCAAAACATAGCTTTAACAACAAACCATTAGCTTTGAAGGCTGTTTCAGCAAAGTGATTCGGCTTTGGCGATAAATGGCGCAATGCTCATCTTCTGCCCTGGATTTTTCGGATCGTCGAGTAAGATTTTCTCCAGGGGAACAGCCTGAACCTGGCGTGCTTTAACCTGCTCTTTCGCCACATCATTCAGCGGGTATTGAGCCAGCGTGCTGTCATTTATGACATAGAGCGCTTTGCCGGGACGGCACTGCAACATGACTTCTTCACGGGTGAATGCCCAGTCTTTACCATATTGCAGGCGTGTCACTGTCGCCAGTTCCGGTGCCGCCCAACTGCTGGCGGCGAGTGTCATAAGCAGACAGGCAAGGAGTGATTTCCTCATGACTATTCCTCAATTTTCTTTTCAAATATTACGAATACGAGTTTGTCAGTCTTTTAACGGGGCGCCAGCGTGGCAAACCCACTCACCAGCAGCAAGACGGTCAGTGATAACGCAATTTCCAGCCAGATCGCTGAAATCATGCGTCGGTGCGCCAGCTGCGGGTTGACCACTATTAACGGTACCAGTTTGTATCGGTTGTAAAGTGCAACCCCGACCATGCCAACCACCAGCACGATTTTCACCAACAATAACATCTGATAGAGCGATGAAAAATCGGTCGGCCAGCGCTGCAAAATGATGACGCTATTAATAATGCCGGTAATAATAACCAGCCCCACAGCAACATGCCCGCAGGTCGAAAACCGGATCAGCGTGGTTATAGCGTTAGGTCGCACATCCTGCCGCTGTGTATTATGCAGACACCATAACAGCGGTACCAGACTGCCAAACCAATAGGCCGCACTGAGTAAATGCAAAGCGTGATTACTTCGCTGAACCATTCCCAGCAGACCTTGATGCATTGCCGCATGGCCGATAAACGCCAAGCTTAATAAAAGTGCAATACTGGTAAACAGTAGCACTACAGCACGGCCAGGCAACCACTCCATCAGGCAAACCATCAGCACGACAGCCGTCAACAGCAGGTGCCAGCGCCAGACCTCACCAAATGTCGTGGTTAATACCAACAGCCAGACATTCAGATTTAGACAGTCCTGCCAGCCGTTTCCCATCAGGCCAGCCTGGATCGCCAGCATGCCAATCGACGTTAGCGCGGCCAGACAGGCTGAAAGCGCCAGCAAACGTTCATTCTGTCGCAGCAATCCCGTAGAAAAACCGCGTGGTGCCAGTAATGTCACCATGACGCAGATACCAAAAATCTGCATCAAGGAGGCGAAATGAACGAACCGGCACAGGACAAAAAGAGGGGCCAGAGTCATCGCTTACTGCACAGTGAAACTGTACTGCCCTTCTGTTTTATGACCATCAACAGAAACCACATGCCAGGAGACTGTGTATTTACCCGGGCTGAGTGGCGTGGTCAGTGGCACGATGGCCTGCGTGTTATCATTGGCTGCCAGCGCCAGCGCACCGGTGGCTACCGCTTTTTTATTCGGGCCACTGAGGGTGACTTTACTGAAGTTTGGCTCAATCCCTTCACTGAACCCTAAAGAGAGTTCTGTCGGAGAGGCTTTAAGGGTGATATCGGCAGCTGGCGTTTCGGTTTTTAAATGCGCATGAGCGAATGCCTGTTGCGACATCAGCCCGGCAACGAGAACGGCGGAAGTTGCCAAAATACGGCAGAGAGAAGAGGATTTTTGCGACACAATTTTTCCTTAGCTTTCTGGTTGAGGGATTTTATCGCCGCAACTTTAGCGCAAAGTGGCCTTGTGAGTCTGTCAAAATTAAGCGGTTAAGAGGCATTATCTGAATGCGCGTCGCGTTTGGCACGTTTCGCACAAAGAAAAACCGCAGCGTTGTGGCACGTTAGCGCCACAACGATCTACGGTTTAATGGGTCATAAAGAACGATCAGACAACCGGCATCTGCGCTGCCATTGTTTTGAGATCTTTATCTACGAAGAACAAACCGTTGCCGGTGTTGCTGACCAGGCCAAGTTTATCAAGTACTGATTTGAACAGAGTCTCTTCTTCATGCTGCTCTGCCACATACCACTGCAGGAAGTTGAAGGAAGAGTAATCTTTCAGCGTCATGGCCAGATCGGCCAGTTCGTTAATCTTGTTGGTGATGTGCTGTTCATGTTCATAAGTTTGCTGAAACACATCAGACAGTGATTCAAACTCAACAGGAGGTGCCGCAATGGCGCCCAACAGTGGCAATGCACCGGTGTCGCTGACATATTTGAACAAGCGCTGCATGTGGCCCATCTCTTCCTGAGAGTGCTTCATCAGGAACGCCGCCGCGCCTTCAAAACCCTTATTGCTGCACCATGCACTCATTTGCAGATATAAGTTGGCAGAATAGAACTCAAGGTTCAGCTGTTCGTTGAGCTGATCGATCATTTCTTTTTTAAGCATGATGACTCCAGGAAATTAGCGTTAATGCAGGATGAATGTATTATTTCCCTGCATTATGCCGATCATCAAACAAAATAAAAACAGCCGCGTCACATATATACTCCATTAAATAACATTTATTTATAACTAATTGTTTTATATGTATTTAAAATATTAATGTAAATCTTATTGAGAACTATTCACAGACAATTAAATATTAAAGAGAATCATTCTTATTCTTTATGTTATTTATTATCACGAAAAATTAAAGCTCTCGATAATTATTTACATGGAATGGTTCTCATTACCAAAATAAATTATCTCTCATCCTCCAATATTGATGAGACTGGCAAAGTGAGTGGCGCGAAATGCCATAATGGGAGAAAGTCGGTTCTCAGCATTCACCCTGCCCCGCAGGTCGGGTACAATGCGGCAGGAATTAAGGCTTCGGGAAAAGACTATGAGCAGCAATCTGGCAGAACTAACCAAAGAAGAGATGGATAAGATTAACGTCGATCTAGCGGCGTCCGCTGTCGCGTTTAAAGAGCGCTATAACATGCCCGTGGTGGCCGAAATGGCCGAACGGGAACAGCCTGAACCGCTGCGTGTCTACTTTCGCGAACGTGTGGCACATTACCGCGCACTATCGCACCAATTTTCCAGACTGCCGTACGAACCCAAACAAAAATAATCTGCGGTTCGCCGGCAGAGAAAGAATGAGGGTGGCTTAGCGGCGCCCAAATCGCTGATTAGCACGGATGAGCTGATCGAGGATCCCCGGCTCATCGAACGAATGGCCAGCCCCTTCGATAATATGTAACTCGGCTTCAGGCCAGGCCTGCGAGAGATCCCAGGCATTTTGCACCTGACAGGCCATATCGTAGCGCCCATGGATAATCACGGCAGGGATATGCCGGATTCGCGTGACGTTTTGCAGCAACTGATCGTCGCTGTCCATAAAACCCATGTGTGTGAAGTAATGATTTTCGATGCGCGCAAACGCCAGTGCAAAATCATCCTCGCCAAATGATGCAGCGTCTTCAGTCGGTAAGAGTGTGACTGTCTCCCCTTCCCACAGGCTCCATATTTTTGCTGCCTGCAACTGAACGGCACGGTCAGGCGATATGAGGCGCTTACGATAGGCGGCAACCACATCTTTACGCTCGTCTTCAGAAAGAATCGACATCATGCGTTGCCACTTTTCCGGGAAGAAACGTGATGTGCCCTCCTGATAATACCAGTCAAGCTCCTGCTTTCTAAGCGTGAAGATACCGCGTAATACCATTTCGCTAACGTGCTCAGGATGCGTTTGCGCATAGGCAAGCGCCAATGTCGCGCCCCATGAACCCCCAAATACCAACCACTTCTCTGCGCCCACCATTTTGCGCAACCGCTCGATATCATCAACCAGGTGCCAGGTGGTGTTGTTCTCCAGACTGGCGTGAGGCTTAGAACGCCCGCAGCCACGCTGGTCAAACAACATAACGTCATAGTCATTTGGGTCAAACAGCTGGCGGTGTACCGATGAACAGCCTCCGCCCGGTCCGCCATGGATAAAAACGGCGGGTTTTCCCTGCGGATTTCCGCTGCGTTCCCAATAAATTTGATGTCCGTCGCCGGTATCCAATATCCCACTGGCGTAAGCCGCTCTTGGTGGATATAACCCCTTTAATTTCGACATCGCGTTTCCTGTTTTTTATTTTCCAGAGTCTCGACTCGCTCGTTCGTCTTAGCCATAACAGCGCATAGCGCAGGGCCGGTCAATCAACAACATGTTGTTAACAATAAAAAACAGCCATTTTCCGATCGGTCGCGCAGTATTTATGCAACCCCTGCCAAAGAAGGCATGCTATTCGTTGAAAAAATCATCGACACAAAACAAGAACAACAATAATTTTTTCAGAAACAGAACCTTGAACGAAACTTATCGGGCATCTCTTGCATGTTTATAGAAATTAGGAGTAAATGGGTGAGCAACCCAATCCACTGGTTTAGAGAGGCAAATATGAGTAAAGGAATGGATAGCAAAAAGAATGCTAAGAAGAAGCCGCTGAAAACTCCAGCCGAGAAAAAGGCAGATAAGAAAGCCAAAAAGGCATCCGCGTAACGTCTGGTTTGTAGACCTGCCGCTTCGTATTGAGACAAACCCGCTTATGGCGGGTTTTTTTGTTGTGTTTCACCCCGCACACTGAGGAAATAGCCATGAATGACATGATTATTGCGGCCGCTCAATTACGCTGTGCCGCCGGTGATATCGACGTAAATATTGAGCGCCATCGGCAAGCAGCCGAACAGGCTGCCGCGCAAAACGTCGACTTCCTGCTTTTTCCTGAACTCTCACTGACCGGTTATGAACCTGACCTAGCGGAACAACTCGCGATAACACTGCAAGATCCCCGACTGGCCGTTCTTCGCGAAAGTGCGATAACACACCACATGACGCTGGTCTGCGGCGCACCGCTGCGTTCCAGCGACGCTGACGCGCTGTATATTGGTGCCATTGTTTTCGCACCCGACGGCACACTATATTCGTATACCAAACAGCATTTACATGGCCCTGAAGCCGCTATCTTTACCGCGGGTCAGGGTGGCCCATTATTGCAGGTGCAGCAGCACCAGATTGGGCTGGCAATTTGTGCCGATATTCTTTCTGAGACCCACCCGCAGCACGCCGCTGACTGCGGTGCGACAGTCTATGCGGCTGGCGTACTTATTTCGAAAAAAAGCTATCCGCTGGAAAGTGGCATGTTGCAACGTTATGCTGAAAAACACCGCATGGTCGTTATCCTGTCCAATCACTGCGCGCCTACTGGCGGATGGATTCCTGCGGGTCAAAGCGCTATCTGGGATGAATCAGGGCGCCTGATTGTTAGCGCCTCTGTAGACGACGACGCGCTGGTCATAGCCCAAAAAAGTGATGCTGACTGGCTCGGAAAAATACAGCCCCTGACGCTGACGGCATGATTCAAGTACAACGAGGAGATTGACGGTATGACGTTCCGGGTTATTGATACGGAAACCTGCGGCCTGGATGGCGGCATTGTTGAAATTGCAACGGTGGATGTGATCGACGGTGAAATCGTCCAGCCGATGAGTGATCTCATCAGCCCCGATCGCCCGATAAGCACCGAGGCAATGGCTATCCATCACATCACCGAAGAGATGGTTGAAGGCAAACCGCGTATTGCCGCAGCCATCGGTAAATACCAAGGCAGCCCCTATTACGTGGCTCACAATGCGGCATTTGACCGCGGTGTGTTGCCTGAGATGCACGGCCAATGGATTTGTACCTTGAAACTGGCGCGGGCGCTGTATCCGAATATTCGCTACAGCAATCAGTATCTGCGTTATGCGTTAAAACTCGACGTCACCGTACCCGATGGCCTGTACCCGCACCGCGCACTGTATGACTGTTATGTCACTGCTGCTCTGCTACAACGCATCATCAAAGACTCTGGCTGGTCCGCTGAGAAAATGGTGGAAATCAGTAACAGTCCGACATTATTGCGCACGCTGAAATTTGGTAAATATCGGGGGCAAAAGATTGAAGATATTGCCCAGCAAGATCCCGAATACCTGCAATGGATGCTGAAGTCGATTAAAGATCTCAGCGGCGATATGCGTTATAGCCTCGAACATTTCCTTGAAAAATAACCGTTAACCAAAAATCATCCAAAAAAAAAGCGGCGTTTTCGTCATTGAAAACACCGCCTTTTTGTATCACACCATGAGACCTATTCGGCTAATGCCAGAACAAAGGCATACTCCAGCGCGATATCCTCATAAGCCTTAAAGCGACCAGACTTTCCGCCATGCCCCGAATCCATATCGGTGTACATCAGCAACTGATTGTTATCGGTTTTCACATCACGCAGTTTCGCCACCCACTTGGCCGGTTCCCAGTACTGTACCTGTGAATCATGCAGACCGGTCGTCACCAGCATGTGCGGATAATCCTGTGCTTTCACCTGATCATACGGACTGTATTGCAGCATATAGTCGTAGAAGGTTTTATCGTTCGGATTGCCCCACTCGTCATATTCACCGGTAGTCAGTGGAATCGACTCATCGAGCATAGTGGTGACCACATCGACAAATGGCACCTGCGCGACAATGCCGCGATAGAGTTCTGCTGCCTGATTGATCACCGCGCCCATCAGCAAGCCGCCAGCACTGCCACCCATCGCGAACACTTTGTCGGCATCGCCAAAACCCTGTGCGACTAACGCCTGGGTCACGTCGATAAAGTCATGGAATGTGTTCATTTTGTTGAGCAGTTTACCGTCGTCATACCACTGCTGACCGAGCTCCGCTCCGCCCCGGACATGCGCCAGCGCAAAGACAAAACCGCGATCCAGCAGGCTCAGACGGCTGCCGCTAAAAGCGGGATCCATGCTGCTGCCATAGGAACCGTAACCATAAACCAGTAGCGGATTGGTGTTGGCCTTGAACAGGTCGCGACGGTAAACCAGCGAAACCGGCACTTTCACGCCGTCACGCGCGGTCACCCACAGGCGTTCGCTGCGATAGTTCGCCGCATCAAAGCTTTTCACTTCCTGTTGTTTGAGCAGCGTGCGCTCGCCGGTGTCCAGATTCAGTTCGAATAAAGAACTCGGCGTGGTCATAGAGGAATAACCGTAGCGCAGTAACGCGGTGTCAGGCTCAGGGTTATACGCCAGCCAAGTGACATAGGTCGGGTCATCAAAAGCCAGTGATTTTTCCTCACCGCTCAGCCAGTGAATTTGACGCAATTGTGTCAGCCCTTCTTCGCGCTCCTCCACCACCAACCAGTCGCGGAACAGGCTGAAACCTTCGAGCATCACCGCTTCGCGTGGCGTAATCAGCGTTTGCCACTGTGCTTCAACCTTGTCAGCACTTTTGTATAGACCGAAGTTTTTACCGTCTTTACTGCTGCTGACATCCCGGTTGGAGCGGATATAGAAGTGTCCCTGATAATGGTCCAGTCCATATTCGTGATCTTTACGGCGGGTCAGGAACATCTGCGGTTTAGCCTGCGGGTCGCTGGCATCCAGCAACAGTACTTCTGAGGTCGTGGTGCTGTCGAGATGGATCAGGATGTACTTTTCAGACGTGGTTTTATCCAGACCGACGTAGAAAGTGTCATCTTTCTCTTCATACACCAGTTGGTCAGTTTTCGGATCGGTACCGACCGTATGTCGGTAAACCTGATACGGCAACAGCGTTTTTTTGTGTTTACGCACGTAGTAAAGCGTTTGCGAGTCATTGGCCCACTCGCTGCCGCCGGAGGTGTTTTTCAGCACATCCTCTGCCCAACTGTCATCGCTCAGGTTTTTGATTCGAATGTCGTACTGGCGGCGGGAGAGAAAATCTTCTGACACGGCCATGCGCTGATTATCCGGGCTGATATCCAGCCCGCCAAGCGTGTAAAACTCACTGTCTTTGGCTCGCTCATTGCCGTCAATCAGAGTCTGCCAGACGTCACTTTCTGCCGCTGGTTGACGCAAGTAGACTGCGTATTCATTGCCCGGCTCATAGCGGGTCTGATAACGGAAACCGTGTTTTACATAAGGCACGGAGTGATCTTGTTGCGCAATGCGGGCGACCATCTCTTCATACAGCGTTTCGCGCAGCGCCTGATGTGGCTGTAACGCCTGTTCGGTCCAGGCATTCTCAGCAGTCAGGTAGTTCAGCACATCGGTGTCGGTGCGGTCATCGTCACGCAGCCAGTAATAGTCATCGATGCGGGATTCGCCATGAATGGTCAGCGTTTTGGGGCGTTTTTCAGCCTTCGGAGGTGTCATCATCTCGCCTTCTTTCAATGTTCATGATAGTGCTGTCAGAGTGACAGGTTTATACAGGGAAACCAAGTGGTAAGGGATAGTCCGAGGGAATTGCAGAGCATGAAAAAAGCGCCGACAGGCTGGGCCATGACGACGCTTAGATTGGCGTACAAACAGATTACTGCGGATTACCGTAGGTAATTTCACCAAGCTGACAATTGAGCGTAACCGGGTACGTTTTGTCAGTACGATCACCGCGCACCTTCACAGGAATATTCCACTTCGCATTGTCGCCGGTAATGCTGTCTGATGAGATCCAGACAACCGGCGTTGAAGTACCAAGCAGCTTTTTATCCGCATCCCAGCGAGTAATGCGGTTTTGCAGGAAATCTCGCTTTACTAACGCGGCGATTTCATCTTTGCTGGCATTTCCACAAGGCGTGACGGTCGCAGTGCGGCTTTCAGGTTCCGCCGCCTGCACGACTTGCATCACACTGCTCAATCCGGCCACTGCCACTAATGCGCCAATTATTACTTTTTTCATGTACCGCCTCCTGTTCGCGTTTGTCTGTCCTTGCGACCACTGCACGGATTAATATCCTTACTCCGCATAAGGTCATCGTTAACAGGAACATAATAATCCCAGACAAGGACATAACACAACGTTAACATGAAGGCGGTATATCAACGTAAAATAATGGCCTTGCAGTTCTTGCCCTTGATCTTACCTTCCTGCAAACGCTGCAACGCTTTTTTGGCACTTTTCTGGCGAATAGCCACATAGGCATGGATCGGGAACATGTCGATTTTCCCGACTTCAGCCGCCGTCAGCCCGGCTTCACCGGTCAACGCGCCCAGAATATCGCCCGGACGGATTTTAGCTTTGCGGCCACCGTCGATGCACAACGTCGCCATTTCCGGGTCCAGCGCTACCGGCGCGGCAGAGAGCGCCTGTGCCGCTGGCTGCCAGACCACGGTCTGATGAGTGTAATCTTCCAGTGCGTGAACGCGCACCATCTCCTGCGGGGTGACCAGACTGACGGCCAGACCGCTGGTGCCTGCGCGGCCGGTACGGCCCACACGGTGAACGTGAACTTCCGGATCAAACGAAAGCTCGTAGTTAATCACCAGACCCAGCTGTTTGATGTCCAGACCACGCGCCGCAACGTCGGTGGCGACCAACACACGGCAGCTGCCATTGGAGAAACGCACCAGCACGCGATCGCGGTCACGCTGTTCAAGGTCACCGTTCAGGGCCAGCGCGCTGATGCCTTTGCCTGCCAGCGCTTCGTACACTTCCTGACAATCACGCTTGGTGTTACAAAACACCACGCAGGAAGCTGGCTGATGCTGATACAGCACGGCCGTTAACAGGGCCAGACGCTGATGGCGGTCAGTTTCAATAAACACCTGCTTGATATCAGCAATGTCATCGTCGCCTTCAATTTCGACGTTCAACGGCTGACGCTGGAATTTGTTGCTGATGCGCTCAATGCCGCTCGGGTAAGTTGCCGAAAACAGCAATGTCTGGCGGTCCGCCGGGGCGTAGCTTACGACGTCTTCAATATCTTCACTGAAACCCATGTCCAGCATGCGGTCCGCTTCATCCAGCACCAGCACTTTCAGCTGGTCGAGCTTGAGCGTGCCTTTACGCAAGTGCTCCTGAATACGTCCCGGCGTACCAACAATAATATGTGCGGGATGCACCAGCGATTCGAGCTGTGGCCCGATAGCCTGGCCCCCACACAAGGTCAGAATTTTGATGTTCTGAGTGAAGCGCGCCAGACGACGCAGCTCTTTGCTGACCTGATCGGCCAGTTCGCGCGTCGGGCAGAGAACCAGCGCCTGGGTAACAAACTGGCTGACGGTAATTTTATCCAGCAGGCCGATACCAAAGGCAGCGGTCTTGCCACTGCCCGTTTTGGCTTTCGCGCGGACGTCCTGCCCTTGCAGAATGGCTGGCAACGACGCAGCCTGAATCGGCGTCATTTCGGCATAACCCAGTTCGGTCAGGTTAGAAAGTTGCTCAGCGGGCAAAGTCAGAACGGAAAATGAATGCGTGCTCAAGGCGATAACTCTTTATATAAGGCAGAAAATTCGAGGCAGCGGCAGAAAATATGACGCCATGGTTTGGCATAAAGGATAACAGAGACGCGCCTTCACTGCCTTATTCACCGGATACTACCGGTAAAATAAACCCAACAGAGCATCTCTTCTTCGCGTGAATCGATGCCGCGCAATCGTTTTCGTCGCCGTTTTTTTGGGATATACTGCGGCCGACCTTTTCGACCAGCATTCGGGTCAGCAAGAGTTCCGCGGCCTGTAGTGCTGCGTCAGCGCACATTCTCAACCACCACAGATTTGGGTACGAAGCTATGTTAACCATCGGTACAGCACTGCGCTCTGGCGCGACTCGCGTCATGTTATTGGGTTCCGGCGAACTGGGCAAAGAAGTGGCCATCGAATGCCAGCGTCTTGGTCTGGAAGTGATCGCCGTTGACCGTTATGCCGATGCGCCAGCGATGCAAGTCGCTCATCGCAGCCATGTGATCAATATGCTCGACGGCGACGCGCTGAAGCAGGTTATCGAGAGTGAGCGCCCGGACTTTATCGTGCCTGAAATCGAAGCTATCGCCACCAGTATGCTGGTGGAACTGGAAAAACAGGGCCACAACGTGGTGCCCTGCGCTGAAGCAACGCGTCTGACCATGAACCGTGAAGGTATTCGCCGCCTGGCGGCTGAAACGCTGCAAGTGCCAACCTCCACCTACCAGTTTGCTGATGATGAAGCTTCTTTCCGTGCGGCAGTCAGTAAAATTGGTTATCCGTGCATCATCAAACCGGTGATGAGTTCTTCAGGTAAAGGTCAGAGTCTGATCCGCAGTGAGGAAACCCTGCAACAGGCGTGGGCCTACGCCCAGCAAGGCGGTCGTGCGGGTGGCGGGCGGGTGATTGTTGAAGGGCTGGTGAAGTTTGATTTTGAAATCACCCTGCTGACCATCAGCGCCGTGGATGGTATTCATTTCTGCGCACCCATTGGTCATCGTCAGGAAGATGGCGACTATCGTGAATCATGGCAGCCACAGCAGATGAGCGAATTGGCCCTGCAACGCGCCAAAGACATTGCGGAAACTGTCGTGAAAGCACTGGGCGGCAAAGGGCTATTCGGCGTTGAGCTGTTTATTTGCGGCGATGACGTAGTATTCAGCGAAGTATCACCGCGTCCACACGACACCGGCATGGTGACACTGATATCGCAAGACCTCTCAGAGTTCGCCCTGCATGTTCGCGCCTTCCTCGGCCTGCCCATCGGGCAGATCCGCCAGTTTGGTCCATCAGCCTCTGCGGTTATTTTGCCAGAACTGAACAGCAACAACGTCTCATTCAGCGGGCGTTGGTGGGTTCAAATCAGGTGCGTTTGTTTGGTAAGCCGGAAATTCAGGGTAAACGCCGTCTGGGCGTGGCGTTATCGATAGGTGATAGCGTCGAACAGGCGATAGAAACGGCGAAACAGGCCGCCGCCGCCGTGGTTGTAACAGGCTAATTTCTGCCAAAATTGGGTAAAAAAAACCGGGCCTGTAAAGGACCCGGTTTTTTATTGCCGTTTTTAATGAGAGACGGAGGTTTATTCGTCTTCGTCATCAAAAATAACGGTAACGCGATCGCCTTTGTGCCTGGCGCGAATTTCCTCTGCTACCGTGGCAATGGCTTCGCCACTGCTCATTCCGCCAGCCATCATGTCGCGGATACGGTCGGCGGCCTGTTCCTGTTCGCTGTGTGAAAGTGAAGGCATACCTGTAAGCATGGAAGTGTCCTGTATCTGGGTTAGGGCATGAAATCGGGTGGAAACCGCGCGGGTTACGCGCAACGGCCATGATTGTCCTGACAGTATACGCCTTCTTCTTCCGCTGGCCTACGGTGCAGAAATTTATGCTAGGATCACAGCCTGTCCCGACGTCCGCCAGAACCGTGAAATCGTCCATGCAACCTGCTCAGTCCGTCACATTTTACCCGCTGGAATATCAGCCAGATGCCCTGCTCACGCGATTTGCCCCGCTCTCTTGCCTGCCATGGGCCATGCTGCTGCATTCCGGAACGGCCGAGCACGTGCACAACCGCTTCGATATTCTGGTCGCCGATCCACTGATCAAACTGACGACCCAGGGTGCGCAGACGGAAATCGTCACGCCAAACGGGACCGAATTGAGCGATACCGACCCGTTCATTCTGATAGAGCAGCAGTTAGTACATTCCGGGTTGCAGGCTAAGTCGCGCCCGGATTTGCCCTTTTTGGGAGGGGCGCTGGGCCTGTTTGGCTATGATCTTGGCCGGCGCGTAGAAACGCTGCCTGCCACGGCCCAACAGGATATCGATTTGCCGGATATGGCGGTGGGAATTTACGACTGGGCGCTAATTGCCGATCACCATTTGCAGCGCCTGACGCTGGTGTGTCACGGGGATGTGCAAGCACGTCTTACATGGCTGAAACAGCACGCTTCGCCGCGGCAATTCATCCCTTTCCAGCTGCACGGCGACTGGCTGGCCAATATGAGCCGCGAAGAGTACGGTCAAAAATTCCGCCAGATCCAGGCGTACCTGCGCAGTGGCGACTGTTACCAGATTAATCTGGCGCAGCGTTTCAGCACCCATTATACCGGCGACGAATGGCAGGCATTTTTGACGCTCAATGCCGCCAACCGCGCCCCTTTCTCGGCATTTATCCGTTTACCGAAAAACGCCGTACTCAGCCTTTCCCCTGAGCGCTTTCTGTGGCTGGAAAACCAGCGCGTACAAACTCGCCCGATCAAAGGCACGCTGCCCCGGCTAGCGGATAAGCAGGCTGACGCAGAGCAGGCGCTGCGCCTTGCGGCCTCAGAGAAGGATCGTGCCGAAAACCTGATGATTGTCGATTTGCTGCGTAATGATATCGGCCGTGTCGCGACACCGGGCAGCGT
The DNA here is from genome assembly GCA_003864575.1 of Enterobacterales bacterium. Classification (GTDB taxonomy): domain Bacteria; phylum Pseudomonadota; class Gammaproteobacteria; order Enterobacterales; family Enterobacteriaceae; genus Ewingella. The sequence continues at coordinate 10,169 of BHES01000053.1, read as the reverse complement.
GCGCGTGCCGGAACTGTTTGTGGTAGAACCCTTCCCGGCAGTACATCATCTGGTCAGCACGATCACGGCACAACTGCCCGCCGCGTGCCATGCCAGCCAGTTGCTGCGCGCCTGTTTCCCTGGCGGTTCGATCACCGGCGCCCCGAAAGTGCGTGCCATGCAGATTATTGAACAACTTGAACCCCATCGCCGCAACGCTTACTGCGGCAGCATCGCCTATATCAGTTGTTGCGGTACGATGGACAGTAATATCACCATCCGCACCTTGCTGACTGAAGGCGACAATATTTATTGCTGGGCCGGAGGCGGCATCGTCGCTGACAGTCAGGAGCAGGCCGAATACCAGGAAACCTTCGATAAAGTCGCCCGCATTCTTCCGCAATTAGAAGGGCCACCGCCGGGGGAACCGCAGCCTTGATCCATTCTGATGCGCAGCAGAACGCCTCCCGCTATTCGCCGGCGGTGCTGGAGTTCATCCGCCGCTTTCAGTTGCAGCTACCCGCATCCTCTGCTCCCACGGTGCTGGGACATCGACACGCTGCGGTACTGATCCCGATCATCTGCCGCGAGCAACCGACGCTGCTCCTCACCCGCCGTTCAGACTTTCTGCGTAAACATGCCGGACAGGTCGCTTTCCCCGGCGGCGCGGCGGATGCGTCGGATACGTCCCTGATTTTTACGGCACTGCGTGAAGCACATGAAGAAGTGGCGATCCCGCCGGCTGACGTGACCGTATTAGGTACCCTGGCCCCGCTCGACAGCAGCAGTGGATTTCAGGTCACGCCCGTGGTGGGATTGTTGCCGGTGGATGTGCCGTTACATCCCTGCGAAGACGAAGTGGCAGAATTATTCGAAATTCCGCTCGAAGAGGCGTTTGACCTCGCGCGTTATCATCCGCTCGATATTCACCGCAGAGGGACACATCATCGTGTTTACCTCTCCTGGTATCAGCAGCAATTTGTCTGGGGGCTGACTGCTGCCATTATCCGACGTCTGGCGAAGCAGGTCAGCGCCTGAGCGCACGGGCCTTCTGCAACCTAAAAATTACAAGTGCGTCACACTTTTACATCAAATTAATTTATTTCATGCGAAAAAAGCCACTTTCCGTCACAAGCCCTTTTAGACTGTATGTTAAGTCATGCATAAAACTGCGATAATCCACTATCAATTAAGTGTTACACAGTAAATCTATCCGGGCATGGCACTCATTTCAGTGTCATCTCCCAAAACAGGAGTATTCGACGTGATTAGCGTTTTCGACATGTTCAAGGTCGGGATTGGCCCTTCCAGTTCCCATACTTTGGGCCCAATGAAAGCCGGTAAACAGTTCGCTGATGACCTGCTTGAAAAGGGCATGCTCCCTGACGTGACGCGTGTAGCTGTGGATGTCTACGGTTCACTCTCACTGACCGGCAAAGGGCACCACACCGATATCGCCATTATTCTCGGCCTGGCGGGGAATAAACCCGACACTGTTGATATTGACGGTATCCCGCATTTTATCCGTGATGTTGAGCAGCGCGAGCGCCTGCCGTTAGGTGAAACTCATCATGAAGTGGATTTCCCACGTGATGCCGGCATGGTGTTCCGTGGCGAGAATTTGCCAAAACATGAAAATGCGATGCAAATCCACGCATTTGCCGGCGACAAGCTGCTGTATAGCAAAACCTATTATTCTGTTGGCGGTGGTTTTATTGTCGACGATGAACATTTCGGCCAGCCAGTATTGAATGAAGTGAGCGTGCCTTACGCCTTTAATTCGGCCAGTGAAATGTTGGCGAAATGCAAAGAAACCGGACTGTCACTGTCGGGTCTGATGATGCAGAACGAACTGGCTCAGCACAGCAAGCAGGATATCGAACAGTATTTCGAAACGATCTGGCACACCATGCAAGCCTGTATCGATCGCGGTCTGAATACCGAAGGCGTGTTGCCAGGCCCACTGCGCGTACCGCGCCGCGCCTCAGCGCTGCGCCGGATGCTGGTCTCAAATGACAAACTCTCCAATGACCCGATGAACGTCATTGATTGGGTCAATATGTTCGCGCTGGCGGTGAATGAAGAAAATGCCGCCGGTGGCCGTGTCGTCACGGCACCAACCAACGGCGCCTGCGGGATAGTTCCGGCGGTACTGGCTTATTACGACCAGTTTATCGAATCGGTTAGCCCTGATATTTATCTGCGCTATTTCCTCACCTCCGGTGCCATCGGCATCCTGTACAAAATGAATGCATCAATTTCCGGGGCTGAAGTGGGTTGTCAGGGTGAAGTCGGCGTCGCCTGTTCAATGGCAGCAGCAGGTTTGACTGAATTGCTGGGCGGAAGCCCGGTGCAGGTGTGTATTGCCGCGGAAATCGGCATGGAGCATAACCTGGGGTTGACGTGCGATCCGGTTGCCGGTCAGGTGCAGGTGCCTTGCATTGAGCGTAACGCCATTGCTTCGGTTAAAGCCATCAACTCGGCACGTATGGCGCTGCGGCGTACCAGTGAACCACGCGTGTCGCTGGATAAGGTTATCGAGACAATGTACGAAACAGGCAAGGACATGAACGCCAAATACCGCGAAACATCCCGTGGTGGACTGGCTATCAAAGTACAATGTGACTAATCAGTCGCGCCTGTAGTCTGTCTGCAGCATCCCTTTTCTTTTGCGAAAACCGGGATGCTGCCGCAGGAAATGTTTTACACAGCAGCGCGCACGGTAAGATAAGCTCTATTAACATAAACCCTCTGTATTATCTGGAAAACTCTGTCCTGGCTATTGCATTCGACCTCAGTGCTGCGGCATTCTGATTGCTTTGCGAAACACTGATTGCCTCAACTTTTCTGGTTACGAAAATCCAATAAAAACAATAAGCCACTATAACCAGTAAAGGCATAACTGAGGGTCATTATAAGTGACAACGTCACCTTGGCGAAAAACATCGAAAATCAAGGATTAGCACGATGCCTTTCAACCAGATTGCGCTCGCGAAATATCGCTACTATCGCCTGGCTCTGGCTGCAGCGATGGGACTGCTGACGCTCCTCCTGACGCTGGGTGTCCGCATTTATGAACAGACGCGGGTAATCAATCAGGATCAGCAGCGCGTTGCCCGCCATACGATTTCGAAACTTGAAACCTTATTACTCCCTGCCAACGCCGTGTCCTTCGACAAACTCGTTCAGTCCAGCCCGAATTGTTCCTCCCAACAGCCGGTGTTACAGCAGGTGGTGGCACGTTTGCAGACGCTTCGGGCTATTGCGCTGGTCAGGAATGGTAAAATCCTTTGTTCCAGCCTCGTGGGCGCTGTGAATTACGATTTTAATCAGTTGTTGCCACAACTGGCGCTTGGCCCGAGCCACCTCCAACTTCGTGCGTCGATGATGACGCCAGACGCTATCCCCACACTGGTGTTATGGCGTCCTGAAGGCAGCGATAACCGCAACGGCTTATTGTTCGTCTATAACATCGGTGTGCTGGCGAATTTCCTACTGGAACCCCAACGCCCCTACGCCAGCGGCATTGTATTGAACGTCCTGAATAAAAGTCTTGAATACGATAAAAACCAGATCATGTCCCGCGACGCACTGGAGAAAAAACCGATACTTTCAATCCGTTCCGGCAGCTACGACTTTTCGGTTTCTATTTATGGCGATGATGCGACAACGCTGGCCTGGAGTGAGCTACCGGCACATCTGCCGCTTTCGCTGTTGATAAGCCTGCTGACCGCCTTTGCAATCTACCTGCTTTCCGGCAGTCGCCTCAGCCTCGCCTACCCTATCAGCCACGCCATTTCTCACCGAGAATTCCAGGTCTACTGCCAGCCCATTATTAACAGCGCCGATGGCCGCTGTGTGGGTGTTGAAACGCTGATGCGATGGAAAAACCGCCGTCAGGAATGGGTATCACCCGATGTCTTTATCCCCCTGGCCGAACAACACGACCTGATCATTCCGCTGACCCGTTACCTGATCAAACGGGTGAGTGAGAATCTTTCGCTATTCCCAGCCCGGCCAGATTTTTATATCAGTGTCAACGTCGCTGCCCAGCATTTCAATGGCATGGTGATCGTCGAGGATATTCGTCAGTTATGGCTGTCAGCAAAGCCTGAGTTGTCACTGATGTTGGAACTCACCGAGCGGACCCGTTTGCAGGAACTCAGTACCGAACAGATAAGCGCACTCAAAGAGATGGGTGTGATGCTGGCGATTGACGATTTCGGCACCGGGCATAGCTCGCTGAGTTACCTGAAAACTCTCAATCCTGATGTACTGAAAATTGACCATGCCTTTACCGCCTCCATTGGCACCGACGCCATCAATGCCACAGTCACCGATACCATCATCACCCTTGCACAGCGACTGAATCTGAAGCTGATTGCCGAAGGGGTGGAAACGCGCGAGCAGGCCGATTATCTGCGTAAGCGCGGGGTCGATTCTTTGCAGGGTTATTATTTCGCCCGACCGATGCCCATCGAAATCTTCCCTTTATGGCTGAAGCGCTATGAAAAGACCGATCTCACGGTGACCTCGGCGTGAACTCCGCTGGCTAAAAACATAAAAAACGGCGACCGAAGTCGCCGTTGGCATTGATACAAAGTGCGCGATAGCAGACTTATTCGTCTTCGCGCCACTCATCCATCCTGGCTTTGGTAATGCGCACCCGGTCAATGCGGTATTCCGACACCTCAAGGATCTCGAAGGTCAGCGGAGGCATGCTGATAATTTCGCCGGCCTCCGGCATCTGCCCTGACTGGGATAACAGGAAACCGGCCAGAGAAGCATAATCCGCCGTCGGACTCACCAGATCCGTGGTATCGAGTACCTGTTGCAACAGGTGCAGATCCGTCCCCCCTTTGGCAATCCAGCCGTCACCGTCAACGATCACATCCGCGGTTTCGTCTTCGTCCGGGAACTCACCGGCAATTGCTTCGAGAACGTCAAGCGGAGTGACCAAACCCTGAATCACACCAAACTCATTGCTGACCACCACCAGGCGCCCTTTCGCCCTGCGTAGTACGGCCAGCAAGTTGATGACATCCATGGTTTCCGGCACGATAATCGGCGGCGTTTTTTCAGCAAAAGATACGATGTTGTCACCGTTGTCCAACGCCACCAGCAGATCTTTTGCACGCACGACGCCAATCACATCATCAAGTGAGTGACGGCAAATCGGGAATAGGCTGTGCGGCGTGTCCAGAAGCTGCATGCGGATCTCAGCCGGAGAGCGTTCGCAGTCAACCCAGGAGATCTCGGTGCGCGGCGTCATGATGCTGCGCAGCGAACGCGAGGCCAACGTCAGAACACCGCTTATCATATGGCGCTCTTCTTCGGCAAAAGTTTCCTTGCCTTGTTGCTTGTGCTCTTGCTCGTCATCTTCATCCTGATGCTGGCGCTTGCCCCCCATCAACCGCTGAATAGCCTCAGCGGTACGTTCACGCATAGGCCGGTTCGACTGGCTTTTAAGGAAGTTCCTGCGGGCAATCTGGTTAAACAATTCAATCAGAATTGAGAATCCGATCGCAGCGTACAGGTATCCTTTCGGAATGTGGAAGCCAAAGCCTTCGGCAATCAGACTCAGACCAATCATCAGCAGGAAGCTTAAACACAGCACGACCACGGTCGGATGGTTGTTCACAAAGCGCGTCAGAGATTTTGACGCCAGCAGCATCACGCCCATCGCTATCACGACGGCGGTCATCATCACGGCCAGATTGTTCACCATACCGACGGCGGTTATCACGGCGTCGAGTGAGAACACGGCGTCGAGCACCACGATTTGTGCCACCACCGACCAGAAACTGGCGTAGCCACGGTTGTTATTGCCATGACTTTCATGCCCTTCCAGCCGCTCATGCAGCTCAGTCGTGGCTTTGAATAGCAGGAATAAGCCCCCCAGCAGCAAAATTAAATCACGTCCGGAGAAACTGAACTGCGCAATACTAAACAGCGGCGTCGTGAGTTTGACCATCCATGAAATCAGCGACAGCAATCCAAGGCGCATGATCAGCGCCAGAGACAATCCGATGATACGGGCTTTATCACGCTGTTTTGGCGGAAGTTTGTCCGCAAGGATGGCAATGAACACCAGATTGTCGATGCCCAGTACAATTTCCAGTACGACTAATGTCAGCAAACCGACCCAAATCGAGGGGTCCATTAAAAATTCCATATCAGATCCCGTGATGAGCAGTAGGAGAAATAAGACGCAATACGTTCCCGCCAGACAAAGTCTGTGGGCAGTGATCAGTGGGGATCAGTGGAAACGCTTTCACTGCGACGATAACCCGACCTGATAAGGTGAAGTTGCCGGAAAAAAGAGGTGATGAGATAGAGGATAAGTGACGTCGGTGACAGTCCATAGGGAGGGCTGAGGCCCGATACTCCTGTTCAATTATTGGGAATAACAACTCTATCAGGAATCAGTAATCTGGAAAAGAACGTTTTTTTACCGGCAGCATCGTTTTGTAACACCTATGCTGTTTTTATATACGATGTGGTAACGCATTCACTTTCGGTATTTCAATAACTGATCGAAGTCACAAAATTTATTTTTTCACACACTAAAATAAATCGGGTCGCACAACCTGTTGAGGTTCTGCAGTACGACCTTTTTATTGTTTATCAGAAAGTAACGACATACACGTAAGGACGTTCTGAGTCAGACACTCAAAGAACACCGTGCAGGGACAGCAAACATTTGCTGAAGGAATAAAAAGCGGCGAATGACATCAGCACCATCACTTATGTGCATAACCCTTTCACGGGTTAACAGAGGAGGTAGCGAGTGAGTATTGCTATTATCATCGGCACGCACGGGTCAGCAGCCGAACAGCTGCTGAAAACAGCGGAAATGATTTTGGGTGAACAGGACAACGTTGCCTTTATCGATTTCGTTCCCGGCGAAAACGCCGAAACATTGATTGAGAAATACACGGCAAAGCTGGGCGGGCTTGATACCAGCAGCGGCGTACTGTTCCTGGTCGATACCTGGGGAGGCAGCCCGTTTAATGCCGCCAGCCGTATCGTTGTCGATAAAGAAAACTATGAAGTCGTCACTGGGGTCAACATCCCTATGCTGGCGGAAACTTTCATGGCACGTGACGACAATCCGTCCTTCGCGGAACTGGTTGCCATCGCCGTTGAAACCGGCCGTATCGGTGTCAAAGCCCTGAAAACCCCTGAACCTGCCTCTGAAACTGCTACCGCTCAGCCTGTTGTTGCTGCACCTAAAGTAGCCGCGCCGGCCAAGCCAGCGGGTCCAAATGATCATATGAAAATCGGCCTGGCGCGTATCGATGACCGTTTAATTCATGGTCAGGTAGCGACGCGCTGGACCAAAGAAACCAATGTGAACCGTATTATTGTCGTGAGTGATGAAGTTGCTGCTGACCACGTGCGTAAAACATTGTTGACTCAGGTTGCCCCTCCTGGTGTGACTGCACACGTTGTTGATGTTGCGAAAGCCATTCGCGTGTACGACAACCCTAAATATGCTGGCGATCGCGTCATGCTGCTATTCACAAACCCAACCGACGTCCTGCGCGTGGTTGAGGGTGGCGTAAAAATCACCACGGTGAATATCGGTGGCATGGCCTTCCGTCAGGGTAAAAAACAGGTCAATAACGCCGTTTCGGTTGATGACAAAGATATCGAAGCATTCAAGCAGTTGAATGAAAAAGGTATTGAGCTCGAGGTGCGTAAAGTCTCTTCTGACAGCCGTCTGAAGATGATGGATCTCATTAATAAGATGAATTAATAAACTCGGCGAATTAAAGCGACAGATTCCCTTTATGTTATCTGTTACTGATGAGCTTATTTTACTCAGTGTTCTATGGTCATAGGAGAAGTACAATGGAGATCACCACACTACAGATTGTGCTGATATTTATTGTTGCCTGTATTTCCGGGATGGATTCTGTCCTGGATGAGTTCCAGTTTCACCGTCCGTTAGTTGCCTGTACGTTGATCGGTATTATTCTCGGCGATATGAAAACCGGGATTATCATCGGTGGTACGTTAGAAATGATTGCCCTTGGCTGGATGAACATCGGTGCCGCAGTTGCGCCAGATGCCGCCCTCGCCTCCATCATATCCACCGTATTGGTCATTGCAGGCGGTCAGTCGGTGGGTGCGGGTATTGCCCTTGCCATCCCTCTGGCAGCAGCCGGTCAGGTACTGACCATCATCGTTCGTACTATCACCGTGGCATTCCAGCATGCGGCTGACAGCGCGGCTGAGCGCGGCAACTTACGTGCTCTCTCATGGATACACGTTTCAGCCTTGCTGCTTCAGGCAATGCGTATTGCTATCCCTGCCGTTATCGTTGCGGTATCCGTAGGTACAGAAGTGGTTCAGGAGATGCTGGCGTCAATTCCGCCGGTGGTCACGGGTGGTCTGAATATCGCAGGCGGTATGATTGTTGTGGTTGGTTATGCAATGGTCATTAACATGATGCGTGCCGGCTATCTGATGCCATTCTTCTACCTTGGTTTCGTTACTGCGGCTTTCACCAACTTCAACCTGGTTGCACTGGGTGTGATTGGTGTGGTTATGGCCATTCTGTACATCCAGCTGAGTCCTAAATATAACAAGTCTGCTAACGCAGCGGGACCCGCGCAAGGTGTAAACGATCTCGATAACGAATTGGATTAAGGGTGAGAGAAATGGTTGATCAAACGGCAGTTAGCCAAACTCAAGAAAAGAAACTCACACCCGGTGATATCCGTGGTGTGTTCATGCGCTCGAACCTGTTCCAGGGGTCGTGGAACTTCGAACGTATGCAGGCTCTGGGCTTTTGTTATTGCATGATCCCGGCGATCCGTCGCCTCTATCCTGAGAACAATGACGCACGTAAAGCGGCGATCAAACGTCACCTGGAGTTCTTCAACACCCACCCGTACGTCGCCGCTCCGGTGCTCGGCGTTACGCTGGCCATGGAAGAACAACGTGCCAACGGCGCACCGATTGATGATGCGGCCATCAACGGCCTGAAAGTCGGTCTGATGGGCCCACTGGCAGGTGTTGGTGACCCAATCTTCTGGGGTACCGTTCGCCCAGTATTTGCCGCATTAGGTGCTGGTATCGCGATGAGCGGCAGCCTGCTCGGTCCTTTGCTGTTCTTCGTACTGTTTAACCTTGTGCGCCTGCTGACCCGCTATTACGGTGTGGCTTATGGGCACAGAAAAGGTGTCGATATCGTTAACGATATGGGCGGCGGCTTCCTACAGAAATTGACCGAGGGGGCGTCGATTCTTGGCCTCTTTGTCATGGGGGCCTTGGTTAACAAGTGGACGCACGTCAACATTCCGTTAGTCGTGTCGAAGATAACTGACCAGACTGGTAAAACCAATATTACGACGGTGCAAACCATCCTCGATCAGTTAATGCCGGGCCTGGTTCCGTTGTTGCTGACCTTCGGTTGTATGTGGCTGTTGCGTCGTAAAGTGAATGCGCTGTGGATTATCATTGGCTTCTTCGCCATTGGTATCTTCGGTTACTGGATTGGCCTGCTGGGTCTCTAACAGCAGACAAAACCGGGGGACACTCTCCCCCGGTTTTTTTATGCCCGCAGCCTGGGCTATCATGTTGTCCCGCCGGTTACACCCGGTAAGTCCGCTGGAGAAGTTTCATGTCCGTCACTGATATCGTCCTCGCCCTTTTCTCTTTTCTGCTGCTGGCGTATGCCGTCTACGATGAGTTCCTGATGGGAACGAACAAAGGTGTAACTCGCCTGAAGGTGAATTTACGCCGTCGCAACAAACTGGACTGCATCATCTTTATTGGCCTGTTGGCTATTTTGCTTTACAACAACATCAATGCGCAGGGAACAGCGATAACCAACTATTTATTAATCGCCCTCGCGCTGATTGCTTTCTATATTTCTTTTATCCGCTGGCCAAAAATGTTGTTTAAAGAAACAGGCTTCTTTTATGCCAACGCCTTCATCACCTATGATCGAATCAAAGCCATGAATCTTTCGGAAGATGGAATTTTAGTGATTGAACTGGAACAGAGAAAATTATTAATCCGCGTAAACAACATGGATGATCTTGAAAAGATATATACACAGTTAACTTGAAGATGCATTTTTCAGCATCTGGAAGTTGTCATTAATTCGGCGTGGCAACGCACCAGAAAGTCCCGGTAATATTTCACTAAAAAATCGTCTTATCTCCTCCCGGAAC
>BHES01000052.1 GCA_003864575.1 Enterobacterales bacterium | reverse complement strand
ATGAGGAGGTAAGAAACAACCGTTACTTCGCTTCAGCAAAGCAGTTCCGGGAGGAGATAAGACGATTTTTTAGTGAAATATTACCGGGACTTTCTGGTGCGTTGCCACGCCGAATTAATGACAACTTCCAGATGCTGAAAAATGCATCTTCAAGTTAACTGTGTATAAGTGGTTAAATTAATAACCACGCCATAATTAATGATAAAATCCGCACTCCTGGCAATACCCGCATTAAAAGCAAGTCAATTAGGTGACTCTGGTGCATGAGGATGAAGAAACTGCTTGGAAAGCGGAAAATAATCTACGAGAAGTTTTTGGGTTCCGAATATTGTCCACTGATTTAAATAAACGATATTTTGCCGAACCCAACTTAAGATGAATTCGCCAGGATTAATCCTCATTCAGTTTGGGTGGTGTCGTGATTTCCTATATGCCAGTATGAACGTAATATTACTTTCCGTTCTGCAGTTTTGAAGTGTCAGATGACCATCCTGGAATACAAGCGTATTCAATCCAAACTACCCCCCTTAGAGGAATGTTTAACATGCCGGGATTCTGTTTCTGAATGGCACAGGATTTTTGGGGCAGGGTCAAGATCGCGAACCGGCGATGTATCAGGCATCGTCGTTACTGGTTTACCGACGTTCACGCACGCGGCAAATATCCTCAGCATATGCTGAACTATTTTGAACGCCGGGGCTTCGAACTGGATATTACTCAGGATGATCTGGCGGCGCTGAAACAGGGCTGCATCGACTACATTAGTTTTAGCCACTACATGTCGTTTGCCACCAAAGCCACCGACAATAACCCGCTGCTTGATTACGACGAATCGAAGAGCCTGGTCTCTAACCCTTATATCCAGAAGTCAGACTGGGGCTTGCAGATTGACCCGGTGGCCTGCGTTATTCACTGAACTAGTTCTGGACTGCCCATTAATAGCCTGCCCAACTTCACGATGTAAAAAAGGCGCGGTTTCCCGCGCCTTCACTTTCGCTTTCACGATCACGTTTACAAATTCAAATCACAGCGCGACGTCGGCCATCTGCTTTTGCTCTTGCTTAGGAGCTGAAGCATTGTCCGCTGCCGGAGCCGGTTCGACCGGTTTTGGCTGTGGATTGTCCAACATTAGAACGCGGCTGGTATCGCCCAGTTCTTTCTCCGTCGCGGCTACGTTGCCGTTAAGCTCGGTGCCGTAAGAAGGGATGATTTCCTTCAGCTTAGCCTGCCATTCTGGCGTTGCGACTTTGTCCTTAAACACTTTTTCCATCAGGTGAAGCATGATCGGTGCGGCAGTAGAAGCGCCCGGTGATGCCCCCAGTAGCGCGGTAATGCTGCCGTCTTTCGAGCTGACCACTTCGGTGCCCAGACGCAGCACGCCGCCCTCTTTCTCATCTTTCTTGATGATCTGCACACGCTGGCCCGCTTCCCACAGACGCCAGTCTTCTTTCTTCGCATCTGGGAAATATTCACGCAACGCATCGAAACGATCTTCGTCAGAGAGCATCACCTGGCTGACCAGATATTTCACCAGATCAAAGTTGTCGATACCCACGTGGGTCATCGGCATGATGTTGGAGAAATTGACGCTGCCGAACAGATCCCACAGAGAGCCATTTTTCAGGAACTTGCTGGAGAAGGTCGCGAAAGGCCCGAATAGCAGAACCTGTTTATCATCAAGAATACGGGTGTCGAGGTGCGGAACGGACATCGGCGGCGAGCCCACGGACGCTTTGCCGTACACTTTCGCCAGATGACGTTTCACCACGTCCGGGTTCTCCGTTACCAGGAATTCGCCGCCAACCGGGAAGCCGCCGTAGTTATCCGCTTCAGGAATACCGGATTTTTGCAGCAGGGTCAGAGATGCACCGCCCGCACCGATAAACACGAATTTGGCTTTGATGACGCTTTCTTTGTCGCCATTTTTCAGGTCAGCCACCGTTATGTTCCAGGTGTTATCCGGGTTACGTTTGATTTCACGCACTTCATGGCCAAGGCTCAGTGAGAAGTTAGGTTTCTTCTGCAAAGAGGCCACCAGCTGGCGGGTGATCTCGCCGAAGTTCACGTCGGTGCCAATCGGAATACGGGTCGCAGCAACCTTTTGTTTCGGGTCGCGGCCTTCCATCACCAGCGGGATCCACTGTTTGATTTGCGCCGGATCTTCAGAGTATTCCATGCCACGGAACAGCGTGCTTTGTTGCAGCGCGGCGTGACGTTTACGCAGGAAGTTGATGTTGTCGTCACCCCATACAAAACTCATGTGCGGCGTGCTGTTGATGAAAGAGCGCGGGTCGTGCAGAACGCCGTTCTGCACCTGATAAGACCAGAACTGGCGGGAGATCTGAAAAGATTCGTTGATCTCAACCGCTTTAGAGATGTCGATCGAGCCGTCGGCTTTTTCCGGCGTGTAGTTCATTTCTGCCAGCGCAGAGTGGCCGGTACCGGCGTTGTTCCAGCCGTTGGAGCTTTCCAGCGCCACGCCGTCCAGACGCTCAACCATATCGATGGACCAGTCGGGCTCCAGTTCTTGCAGGTAAGTACCCAACGTGGCACTCATGATCCCTCCGCCAATCAGAACAACATCAACGGATTTCTCTTCTTCTGCCATCGCACGCGGGCTAAGCGCAAATGCGGTCAGGCAGAAGATCATGACGAGGTGCTTTCTCATGATTCTCTGTATCTCTATAGGTTTAATTTTGTGGCTTGCAGGTGAAAAAAGTGCCTGAATTCCCTGCGGATAAACGAAATCAGCAACCTGATGAGTGCGGGAACAAGCGATTATCCCCGACCAAATGAAAGGATTTTTATAGCGCGCGCTGTATTTACCGGCGCATTAACAAAAGAAACACACACATTGTTGCTAGATATTCCAAATATCAACCTTTCGTAACCAATATAACATTAATGCTACGTTCGTTAAAAATTGATTTAATCTTTAAACTTATTCAGCAAGATAGTTTCTGTGGGTAATTATTTATTGGCAGGACGTCAGACATTCAGCCTCAGGTCAGCGCTTTAAAAAGGTGCTCGCCGTGGGCGGCCATTTGATCGGGTGGATTATGTCCGATCAGCATGAAGTCATAACCCTTGCTGCACCAGTACACCACGTTCATGCCGCGCCTGACCTCACTCGCCTGCGCGGTATTGCCATGCTCTGATGTGCGGGTAATACACAGCGCCAGCGGGCCATATTGCGGATCAAGATAGGCAATTTGCGCGATACGATATTGGTCATAGCTGAGGATGCGGGCATTTTTCAGCTCGACGCCGGGCAACGCCAACTGGGCTGATGTCAGCGCAATGCCCAGGTTATTTTTCACCCGTTGCAGTTCGGCCTGCTGGCGAGCTGGCGAGTCGTTGATATCGGCCAGCGTTTCGGCAGAATAAAGCGACATATATTGCGCCACCAAACTGCGCCAGTTGTTCTCTTTTTCGCTCGTGGTTGAAGGCAGCGCATAACGCCCGACCAGCACGCCGACCGCCAAAAAGCTGACTGCCGCCGCCAGCAGTTGACGGCGGTTAACACCGGCCGGTCTGGCAGGTTCTGGGATGGCATCGAGTCGTGCCTGTAAATCCGCCAGCGGAGCGTCTGCCAGCATGGGTTCAAAGGCATCGTGGAAGGGCAAACTGCTGTGCGACAGCAGCGCTAAACGTTCGCTGAGGATCTCGTCATGCCGCAGGCGTTCGGTAAACTGTTCCCGCTCGGCGAGGCTGAGCTGGTTATCCAGATAGGCCACCAGCATCTCATCAGAGCAGGGTAAGTGAAGACAGGGTTGGGTCATTTTCTCTCTCCCTGCTGCGCATGACGTGAAGACACTGCCGCTTTCGCCAGCGCCTGGCGCGCTGTCGCCAGACGGCTCATGATAGTCCCCACGGGGACCGCCAGCGTATTGGCGGCTTCCTGATAAGTAAAACCTTCGACGTAGACCAGAAACACCGCATTGCGCTGCGCTTCGGGCAGGCTGCCGACTTGCTGCATAACCTGCCGCTGCCAGCGGCTGTCTTCAAAATCACTGGCCTCACTGTGCGGCTCCACTTCATCGATATCGACAAACCCCTGCCCCTGTCTGACCTGCTGCGCCCTGAGTTCATTAACCCAAATGGAATGCAGAATCGAAAACAGCCAACGGTCGATGCGGGTTCCTTCCTCAAACTGCGGGCTGCGCTCCAGCGCCCGCACACAGGTGGATTGAACCAGATCATCAGCCACGTCGCGCTTACGCGACAACACCATGCCATAACGCCAGAGACGCGCCAGGCAGAGGCTCAGTTCGTGCCGGATTTCAGTAGGCGTGATTTTTCGCTACCTCGTCAAAACAGGGAGGCTTTTATCATAGCCTTTTTAGGCCGTCGCGGTTGCCCGGCAGCATCCGCCGCAATACGCCATCGCGTAACACGTAATGGTGGAACAGCGCCGCCAGGGCATGCACGCCCGCCACAATAATCAACGCCCAGGCCACATTGTTATGCAGTGAACCGAAGGTGCGGGTCATCACGCTGTCAAAATCGAAGACGTCAGGAATGGGAAACAGGCCGAAGAAGTAGAAAGGTTCCGCCTGCGACCAGCGATACAGAAAGCCGAGAACAATCTGCGCCAGCAACAATAAATAGAGCGCCAGATGCGTCAGGTGCGCCGCCGCTTTCATCAGCGTTGGCATGACAATCGCTTCCTGTTTGCTGCGACCGGTGCTGACGGTGAACAAACGCCAGAGCAAGCGCCCGATGATAATCGCCGCCAGCAAAATCCCCATCGAAATATGCACCGATTGCAACCCTTTACGCAGCGGCGTACCGCGTTCCAGCACCTCCCAGATATGCGCGCTGGCAAACATAAAGATGACGATCGCCGCCGTCACCCAGTGCAGCGTAATGGTCAGGCCGTCATAGCGACGACGCAGCGGTAAAGCGGAAGTAGCCAAGTGTTTTTGCATAGAAAGAAGCGCCCGTCAGTGTCCTGTTGATAAGTAAACACCTGAGGGCGGGTTTTTATTCGAGTGTTTTGAAAATAAATTTCAGAACGTCAGGACGCACCCTCAAATACTGGTGGTTTTATTACGCCCGTTCTCTTTCGACTGGTAAAGCGCTTTATCAGCCACAATAATGTTGTCCTGTAGACTTTTGCCTTTCTGGTAACGGGTCACGCCGAGCGATACGGTGATGTTAAATGACGTGCCGTCGGTGGATGAAAAAGGCGTTTTTTCAATGGCCATGCGGATTCGCTCACAGCTTTTCACCAACTGATAAATATTGTCACTGGCGAACAGAATCAAAAACTCCTCCCCGCCAAAACGCGCTAAAACGTCGTCTTTACGGATCATCATTCGGGCCACTTCGGCCACGCGTACCAGCACCGCATCCCCCACGGCATGGCCATAGGTATCATTCACTTTCTTGAAAAAGTCGATATCCAGCATCGCCAGACCAAAATCCGGACGGCTCTTTTGCACTGCTTTAAGATGCTCTTCCAGCCCCTTGCGGTTAAAGGTTTTGGTGAGGAAATCCATTGAAGAGATCTCTCTGGTCTGGAAGAAGTCCTGCACATATTTAAATTTACCGCCCAGGCCGTGGTAGCAGATAAACATGCAAGCCACGCTAAAGAGTTGATAAAAAAGCGAATGCCGCAAAAACGTCCCAGTTGGAGAAAAAAGGCACCGAAGACAATGTGCGGACAAGCACCACAATAGCCACTGCGATACTAAAGGTGCGGATATTGTTATCTTTCCAGGGTCTGAAGTAGCAAATGCCCGCCAGCATTAAGCCCAAAAGCATCTTATCGAGGGTAAACATGCCGCTGAAAAAGAAGTTAACTAAAAACGCGCAGAGTGCGCTGAGCCAGCCAACATAAAATACGCATACCAGCATCGGGACCGTCTCGAAGCTGTAGTAGATTTGGTCGCTCAGATGGTATCTGTCCCTATCGAGATACACCGATACGGCACCACAAATCAGGCCGAACAGTACTCGCTTATATAACGGTGATTTGATATTTAAGGGTTTATCGCTGCTGAGGAAAAAATAGGAAAAAACCAGGGTGGCGTAAGTCACCGAGATATTAATGTAGAGGACTTCAACTGATTTTAAAAAATTCTGCATAAATTCCCGGTCAAAAAATACCATAGACAATAAAGAGTGTTCATCCAGAGATGTATGACGTCTGGCAGGCAAAAAGTTTGTAACTCTGATCAATTCATCGCCAATTCACTATAATTTAATCTACAGGTTTTCCGAAAAGAGAGAAATACTTCAAGCTTACCCCTACGCTGCCGATAACCGTTATGACCGATTTTTTAAGTCAAATTGAGCACCGTATAACCAAAATAAAAAGACTAATGGGGTATGGCTGGTGAACGAAGCATCGAAAGAGCAATTTGTCCGACGCAATAAGCTGGGGATTCTGGCCGTTCTGCGCGACCTGAAAAAAAATAGCACGCTGGTGATGGTGACTTACGGGCGCGGGCAATTTATCAGTAAAATCCTCGACGTCCTGCCCGACACCAACCAATTGCTGTTTGATCTGGGCAGCGGCGATTATGACAATCAGCGGGCCAAAGAGGCGCAAACGCTGAGCTTTGTCGCCGAACCCGCCGGGGCCAAAGTGGAGTTTACCTCTGGAAAAATCCATGAAATCACCTGGCAAAATCTGCCGACCTTTAGCTGCGAAATCCCGCCAGAGCTCTATTTCATTCAGCGCCGCGAGTATTTCCGCGTCAATATCCCGCTGCAAGCGGCCTATAATTGCAGCGGCAAATTCCCCGATACCACCGGCTTTCACTTCAAGCTGAAAGATATTTCGCTCGGCGGTCTGGGACTGCATGTCGATAACGTAATGCCGCTGAGTATTGCGTCGGGTGCGGTTATCAAAGATACGGTGGTGGAGCTGGCGGAGTTTGGCTCATTCAGATTGGATCTGGAGTTTATCAGCGCGATGGATCGTAAAACGGTGAGCAATAAAGGGGAGACGGTCACGACGCAGAGACTGAGTTTCAAGTTCCCTTGTTTATCGCCCGCGCAGGAACGTGACCTGCAACGGGCAATTTTCGAACTGGAAAAGCAACAGAATCAGAAAGCCAAACGCTTTCAGGATAGCTAATTCACAAAGTTAGATGAACATGCCGCCTGACGCTTCCACGCGCTGGGCGTTCATCCATCGCGCTTCATCACTGAGCATCAACGCCACCATATCTCCGATATCGTCCGGCAAACCGGCACGCCCCAGTGCGGTGTTACCGGACACAATTTTGTTCACTTCCGGGTTATCACGCACCATTCCGCCGCTGAAATCCGTTTCAATCGCGCCAGGCGCCAGCACGTTGGCGGTAATGCCACGCGCGCCCAACTCTTTCGCCTGATAGCGGGTCAGCACTTCAACCGCACCTTTCATGATGGCGTAAGCCGAAGAACCCGGTAACGCGAAGCGCGCCAGTCCGCTGGACACATTCAGAATACGGCCACCGTCGATCATCACCGGCAACAGTTTTTGCGTCAGGAAGAAGGGACCCTTGAGGTGAATATTCATCATCAAATCAAACTGCGCTTCGGTCGTATCAACAAAGGATTCGTGCAGGCCGATGCCCGCATTGTTGACCAGAAAATCAAATGTCTCGCGCTGCCAGACACGTTGCAGTTGAGTTTTAACCTCGGCGACAAAAGCATCAAAGGTACTGCTGTCGCCCGCATCGAGTTTGATGGCGACGGCTTTGCCGCCCTGCGTTTCGATAGATTGCACCACGGCCTGCGCCGCGTCCGCCTGGCTGTGGTAAGTCAGAATCACATCAATACCGCGTGCAGCCAGCTTTTCCACCGCATTTTTGCCTAAACCACGGCTGCCGCCGGTCACGATTGCTATTTTATTACTCATTTTCATACTCCGCAGGGCGTTGTTGCATAAACATATTTCCTGCTGTAACCGTATGAGGTCGACTGTTTTCTATAACCAGAAATCATACAGTTACGTCATCTTCATCGAGGCGTTCACTATAGCGCCCCGAACTTTCCACTACAAACAGCATAGACGAACAGTATAATTCCCTATTATGCAACAAAGCCCCTCCGCAGTGATGACTTATGAATGTTGTCGGTTGTCTCTGTATGGAATAAAGACTATTAGACGACAGGGAAATGATAAAGAGTCCATAATGAGTTTCACTGTCTCAGTTAAAACAACAATCGGTAGAAATGTGGATAAAATACAGTCAATGCAGGTCTTTGTGCGGGTGGCGGAACTGAGTAATTTTACCCGTGCCGCCGAAAGTCTGGGAATGCCGAAAGGCAGCGTGTCGAGGCTGGTTCAGCAGTTGGAGTCGCGAATGTCGGCACGCCTGCTGCACCGTTCAACGCGCCGCGTGCAGCTAACGCAGGACGGCCAGGTATTTTACGAACGCTGCAAAGAACTGCTGGCCCATATGGACGAACTGGAATCGATGTTTCAGTCTAATCCGGCGACGGTCAGCGGTCGCTTGCGCGTCGATATGCCTATCAGCATGGCGCGTGATCTGGTGTTACCAAAGCTGTCAGAGTTTCTGAACCGCTATCCGGCAATAGAAATCGAACTCAGTAGCACCGATCACCGGGTGGATGTGGTCCGTGAAGGTTTCGACTGTGTGGTTCGTGTAGGTCCGATGAAAGACTCTGGCCTGATTGCCCGCCCGCTGGCGCAATTAAGCATGGTCAACTGCGCCAGTCCCGCCTATTTACATCGCTATGGTACCCCGAAACACCCTGACCAACTGGTTCAACATGCCATGGTGCACTACGAACAAACTCTGGGTAACCGCACCTCCGGTTTTGATTATCTGGAAGGCAAACAGCTAATTACCGTCAAGACTGGCGGGGCATTGACCGTCAACAGCACCCAAACTTACACGACGGCCTGCCTGGCCGGGTTAGGCATTATTCAGGTGCCGCTGACCGGTGTTCGCGCGGCGCTGGCAGCGGGCAGTCTGGTGAGCATTTTGCCGCAGTTTTGCGCACCGCCAATGACCGTATCGCTGGTTTATCCGCACCGTCTGAACCTGTCGCGGCGTGCCAAAGTGTTCATGGACTGGATGACAGAAATCGCCCGGGATTATGCCGCCTGATCGTCGATTTCAGGCCTGCCGGTGTACAGTGCGTAAGCAGTCAGCGCCCCCGCCGCCTGCGTGCGACGTCTGGCGGGCTATACTGACAACATGGAAAATTTTTAGATTAAGGACTGAGTGGATTAATGCCGACCACAATTGAAAAACAAAATGCTGAGCAGGAACACACCAAACCGCTGATAAATATCAAAACGGGGAATTCTACGGTAGATAAAAACATCACCCGTTTTTCCGGTCTGGTCGCCCGCGTACAAGCCTGGGGCTGGGTCGCCCACCTGATACGCACAACCGATCGCTTTAATGATCGCCTCGGTAGCCAGTTCGGTGCGGCCATCACTTATTTCTCGTTTCTGTCGCTGATCCCTATTCTGATGGTGTCGTTTGCCGCTGCCGGTTTCGTACTGGCTTCTAACCCGGATCTTCTGGCCAAACTGATCGGCAAGATAGTTGACAGCATCAGCGACCCGAATCTGGCTAACACGCTTAAAAGCACGGTGAACACCGCCATTCAGCAACGCACGGCGGTGGGGTTATCCGGCCTGTTGATTGCGCTCTACTCGGGTATTAGCTGGATGGGAAATTTGCGCGAAGCGATCCGTGCGCAATCGCGCGATGTATGGGAACGCAACCCGCAGGATCAGGAGAAAATCTACCGGCGCTATGCCCGCGATTTTATCTCGCTGACCGGTCTGGTGCTGGCGCTGATTATCACGCTGTCGCTGACGTCAATTGCCGGTTCGGCGCAAAAAACCATCGTGGATGCCCTGGGGCTGGGCGGTATCGAATGGCTGCGGCCCGTCATGACCAGCATTACGCTGGTGATTTCTATTGCCGCCAACTATTTGTTGTTCCTGTGGATTTTTTGGATGCTGCCACGTCATAAACCGCGTAAAAAAGCGCTGCTGCGCGGTACGCTGCTGGCGGCGATTGGCTTTGAGGTGATCAAGTTCGTGATGACCATGACGCTGCCCAAGCTGGCGACGTCCCCTTCCGGCGCAGCTTTCGGTTCGGTGATCGGCCTGATGGCCTTCTTCTACTTCTTCGCCCGCCTGACGCTGTTTGTGGCGGCGTGGATTGCCACCGCGCAGTACAAGGACGATCCGCCGATGCCCGACCCTAAATCAAAAACCACGCACAAAGAGAAAGCCACAACGGGAAACGACAGCGAATTCACGCAGAACAACGTCATCGTGCCAGATGAAATTCATATCACAGCCGTTAATGCTGATATTAAACCTAAAAACCAGTGATAAGAACTCACTGACAATCAGCACCCGCCATAAACCAGAATAACTGACTGACGCCTGCACTTTTCTTTTGCGGTTTTCCAGTCAGTTACTCTGCCTTTAATCTATTCGCCAAACTTATGATTGGCGAAATCTTATCAGCAGCAAATAATCCCCCAATTCCGCGCCCACTGCCCTCCCCACGCTAATTCATCGCGTTGAAATGCCGTCACGCACTGCATAAGATGTTTTTACGCTATACATTTATTTACATTCGTTTGTTCCTTCCCACTCACTACAATAAGAAACACTTATGCAAGCCTCCATCACACCAGAATTAGACGCTGACGCGCAGTTAGTGAGTCAGAATTCACGCGGCAAAGTCATCGTGGCATCGCTCATCGGCACGGCCATTGAATTCTTCGACTTTTATATTTACGCCACGGCGGCGGTGATTGTTTTCCCACATATTTTCTTCCCACAGGGAGATCCAACGGCGGCCACGTTGCAATCGCTGGCGACCTTCGCCATCGCCTTCATCGCCCGCCCGATTGGCTCGGCGCTGTTCGGCCACTTTGGCGACCGCGTCGGACGTAAAGTCACGCTGGTGGCTTCACTGTTGACGATGGGGATCTCCACCGTGGTGATCGGCTTTCTGCCGACCTATGCCACCATCGGCGTATTTGCTCCGCTGCTGCTGGCGCTGGCACGTTTTGGTCAGGGTTTGGGGCTGGGCGGCGAATGGGGCGGCGCGGCATTACTGGCAACCGAAAATGCACCACCGAAGAAACGGGCACTTTACGGCTCATTCCCGCAGCTGGGCGCGCCGATTGGCTTCTTCTTTGCCAACGGCATGTTCCTGCTGCTGTCGTGGCTGCTGACCGATGAACAGTTCATCGCGTGGGGCTGGCGCGTGCCGTTTATTCTTTCCGCCGTGCTGGTGCTGGTAGGCCTGTATGTGCGCGTGTCGCTGCATGAAACGCCTGTGTTCGCTAAAATTGCTAAAGCGGGGAAACAGGTGCGGGTGCCGATTGGCACGCTGTTTAGCAAACACCTGAAAGCCACTGTGCTCGGCACCTTTATCATGGTCGCCACGTACACACTGTTTTACATCATGACCGTTTACTCGCTCGGTTATGGCACCACGCCAAAACCGCTGGGGCTGGGCATCACCCGTAACGATTTCCTGCTGATGTTGATGATTGGCGTGGTTGGATTTGGTGTGATGGTGCCGATTGCCGGTCAGTTGGCCGATGCTTTCGGCCGTCGTAAAACCATGATCTGCATTACGCTGCTGATGATTGTCTTCGCCCTGCTGTTCCCAACGCTGCTGGGTTCCGGTTCGCAGGCGTTGGTGATGCTGTTCCTGCTGTGCGGTTTCCTGGTGATGGGGCTGACCTTTGGCCCGATGGGTGCTCTGCTGCCGGAGCTGTTCCCGACAGAAGTTCGCTACACCGGCGCTTCCTTCTCCTATAATGTGGCATCGATACTTGGTGCATCCGTTGCGCCCTATATCGCGACCTGGCTGGCCACCCACTACGGGCTGTTTTATGTGGGTATCTATCTGGCATCCATGGCAATGCTCACGCTGATTGCACTGCTGTTGTCCAAAGAGACCCGCGACCAGTCACTTTAATTGATTGCACTGACGCAGCAGACGCTGCGTCAGCCTTTACCAGGGACTCCTCATGCGTTTCTCACGCCGACTGCTTATACCGCTGGTGCTGTTATTGGTGGTGATCGCCGCCGCCCTGTGGTTTCTTCTGCCGCATAAATCCAATCCAAACGCTTTGTGGAACATCATCAGCCAGAAGTGCGTGCCCAATCAGCGCGCCAACGGCCAGCCCGCGCCTTGTGCGCAGGTGGATGAAAAACAGGGGTTTGTGGTCCTGAAAGACTTGAATGGCCCGTTGCAATTTCTGCTGATGCCGACGGCCAAAATTACCGGTATGGAAAGCCCGGCGTTGCTCGAAGAGAGTACGCCAAACTACTTCAACCAGGCGTGGGATGCCCGCCACTACATGTCGGATAAATATGGCAAAGCCATCGACGACAGCAATGTTTCACTGGCGATTAATTCACAGTATGGCCGTTCGCAAAATCAGCTGCATATTCATATTTCCTGCCTGTTACCGGCGGTAAAAAGCACGCTGGCAAAAGATGCCGGACAGGTTGGTTATCGCTGGCAGGAATTACCGGATCAATTGGTGGGCCATACTTATCTGGCACGTAAAGTGGATCCGGCAGAGTTAAATCAGAAAGGGGCTTTCCGCCTGCTGGCCGAAGGTATTCCACAGGCGCAGGAAAAGATGGGGCATTTCGGCATGGCGATGGTCAGTCTGCCAGGCGGCGATTTTCTGCTGTTAGCCAGCGAACGTAATCTGCTAAAACTGAATAACGCCTCTACCGAAGAGATCCAGGACCACGACTGCACGGTGCTGGATCCACTTCCACAGTAAGACAATGGCGCCCTCCTGCATGACAGAAGGGCGTCAGGGTTATTTCGCTTTCATCTGACGCAATATAGTCCCGCACTGATTGGTGGCGTCATCGCTTGGCGAAACCAGCGCCAGTAACGCAGCAGCAGGCGCTACGACAGCACCCAGCGCCACAGCCGCCGCGCCACGCGCAATAAGCGGTCCAGGCTTCACGCCCGCATCCGGGTTCTTGTACGTGCCGCGCACGTACAGCGGTGAGCGCAATGTAAGGATGCGCACGCCCTTACTTTGTGGGTCAATCGACAAATCCAGCCGCTCGGTGGCCATGTTGGTATTTCCGGTAATGTTGATGACCGCATTCTCGGTATCAAACACAAACAGCCGTGGCGTCACCAGCCCGTTTTTGATATTCACATTGGCCGCCGCGCAGTTGATAGCCACTTCATCATCCCCGAACAGCTTACTGACTACGTAGTTACCGACGTTAAGACCCGCCAACTCCATCAACCCACGGCTGATCACGCCGTCGTTTATGAGGATTTTCATGTCCCCATTGCTGGTGCCGAGCAATGCCGCCACTGAGTTTCCTGTCCCGGTCAGGGTTGCATCACCGTTCAAATCACCCAGGCTGCGTTTCATCAACTGCACATCTGGCAACAGCTGCTTCAGCTTCAGCTTGCGGGCATGCAGATCGGCACGCGCACGCATCGGCGATTTATCCCCTTCCAGACGCACCGTTGAATTAATGTTACCGCCCGCCACACCAAAGCGCAGTGGGTCAAGCAGGATCTCACCGTTGTTCAACTTCAGATGGGTGCTCAAATCGCTTAACGGCAGGGAGGTTCCATGCTCAATGCGTTTGGCGCTGAATTTCACGTCAGCATCCATCACTCGCCAGCTTTTGGTATCGAATTTCTCGACCGGGAGCACTTTGTCTGAAGGCTGACGGGTTTTCTCACCGCGTTTGGCTTTATCTTGATTGGAATCTGCGCCAATCAGCGGCGCAAGATCGGCGAAACGCAGCTGCTTCGAGACCACATCGCCGGTCAATTTCGGACGAGGTTTACTGGCCTGATAGATCAGAGAACCATGGATATCGCTGTCGCCAATTTCGCCATTGAAATCCTGATAACGATAAATTGCGCCGTCCTTATCGTTCAACGTGGCGCTCAGGTGGCCGTCGGTGGAATACGGCGGCGTTTGTGGCAGCAACACGCCGGTCAGCCCGTAGAGATCCGATAAGGTCTGTCCGGAGAATTTAAGGCGTAAATCCAGCGCGCCCAGATTCATCGGGTCAGTCAGCGTGCCGGCAACCGCCACGCGCGTTTTGCCTGAGCGCACGTCGGCCTGTAATGGGAACAACGCATCAGGGTCTTTCAACGCTAACATGCCACCAATTTTGCCACTACCGGAGAGCGGCTCACCGTTATATTTACCGTCAACCTTCCAGCCAAATACGTAAGGAGGGGTTTCTGTTTTCGGCGCTTCTTTCTTATCGCCAACCACTTCAGTAAACGGCAGAGGTTTGCCCAACGGGTCAATCACCGCACGAAAATCGGCTTTCAGCTTGGCATCTTTATAATCAATCTGCCCGCGGTCAAAAACGATGTCATTGAGCGTGAAGGACCAGGCTGAAGGCGGCTGGGCAGGGTCTTTGGTGTCACTGTTGGCCAGATTGAAGGTCCAGTTATTCTTGCCGTTATCCAGACGCAGCAGTGAGGCATCCGGCTGTTTTAGCCAGATGCGGGGGATAAGTACTTCTTTATGCAGCAGGGCCAGCGGCGAAATCGTGGCATCTACGCGGGCCAGTCTCACCATTTGCTCGTCTTTCTCGCCGCTTTGCACATCCGTCGGGTTACCCAACACAATGTCTTCAGCATGAATGTGCGGCCACGGCACCCAAGACTGCCAGCCTGTTTCATCCTTCGGGCGTGACCAGTCAACACCCAGATTACCCCGGATGGCAAAAGTGCGATTTAGCTCGGTTGAGACTTTCTGATTAATCGTGGGCTTCAGGCGGTTCCAGTCGAACATCGCGATGAAGATAATGAGGGCAATCAATGCAATAACGATGATACCCACCACCCAACTTACCACTTTACCTGTGCGCGTCATTAGCCTATTCCTATCAGACAATTCACTGATTAATAGTGCTAACCATAGCTGAGTTTGCGGGAGCCTGCATCTTGGATACGGGGTGGAAAACGTGACAGAAAGTGATTAATCCCCGAAATGTATCGGCAACTGGTCAAGACAATCGAAGGTCTTGGGGCGGGATAAATAGTAACCCTGAGCCGCCAGCGCATCAGAGTTTCGCACCATTGACCACTCCTGTTCGGTTTCGACGCCTTCAATGATCACGCCTTTACTGTAGCGGTTCATCAGAGTGACCAGCGTGAAAAACAGGCGGGAACCTTCCTCACTTTGGCGCAGCAAAATAAACAAATCACGGGCAATTTTGATGTATTCGTAATGCCAGGTGGTGAACGAAGAAAAGTTGGCGATACCCTGGCCGAAATCATCGAGCCACAGCCGGTCAGCTTGTTCAATTTGCGACAGCGGGATACTGAGGGCGTTTTCAGCGCTTTCGACCAGTTCGAAACGCACATAGGGCATATTGTTAATTTGCCGTTTCAGCGCGCCGTCGGTTTGTAGCGCTTCAAGGACCTGACCGTCCACGTTAATGGAAGCCAACAGGCTATTGTCGACAAACAGCGTCTGCCACTGTTGCAGCAGGTCGAGTTGCTCCTGAACAATCTGCACACGTTTGCCTATCGCAATGGCGACAAAATAGTGTTCCGGCGACACAAATTTATGCGGCTCGGACGGGTGAAAAACTCCGGTCAGCAGCTCAATGCCCAGCAACTTTCCAGTGGTGCGGTAAATGGGTTGAAAACGGTACACCCGCTGGCATTGACGCCAGTAGGACTGCGCCCGAACGCGTTCAATTACAGCAAATGAAGGCATCATCAGACCTAACATCATCTTTGTTATCATATTTTTATGCCGCCATGCTTTTTGCTGTCCACTTCTCTGCCACCTGAACCCGAGTCAGTTCATCCGTTTACGCGCAGCAGATATTTGCGCGACTACACGGGTAGTCCGGCC
The DNA here is from genome assembly GCA_003864575.1 of Enterobacterales bacterium. Classification (GTDB taxonomy): domain Bacteria; phylum Pseudomonadota; class Gammaproteobacteria; order Enterobacterales; family Enterobacteriaceae; genus Ewingella. The sequence continues at coordinate 7,858 of BHES01000052.1, read as the reverse complement.
CCTGTCATTCTTTCATAGTGATATCTATCGGCGTAGCGAGAGGAAACTTTAATCACCCGTGCCAACAGCGGGAACCAGACAGCACAAAATGCCAGCCGGTCGCACTGGAAGTTCGCCAGGGCAAGCCCTAGAGTAAAAGACCGAACAGAAACTGTAATAACTCCGGAGAAAACCATGCCTTTCGTCAATATCAGAATTACCCGTGACGGCGCGACCGCTGAACAGAAAAAAGCGCTGATCGAAGGGGTAACCCAACTGCTGGTTGATACCCTGAATAAAAACCCGGCCACCACGACTGTGATCATCGATGAAGTGGACACCGACAACTGGGGCCTGGGCGGACGCACCGTCACCGACCTGCGCAGCGAAGCAAAGTAAAGTAAACGGGCTGAGATGGCCGCTAAGTGTATGGCGAGAGCGTAAAAGCTTTCGCTTTTTTTATGACTTTTTTTGCTTCTTCGAGACGCCTCGAAAAAAAGTAAAACCGCGTTTTAATACTATTGACTGACCTGCCGCTTGCGAAGAGACTAAGCGCATCGTTTTGCTTATTCCGTTTTCATTTCTCAAGACATAGGCCCGTTTCAATGACCAGCAAAAACATTGCCGTTATCGGCGAGTGCATGATTGAATTGTCACAGAAAGGCTCTTCCCTCAACCGCGGATTTGGCGGTGACACCCTGAATACCTCTGTCTATATCGCCCGTCAGGTCCCCGCAGATGCGCTCAACGTGCATTATGTTACCGCCCTTGGAACCGACAGCTTCAGCAACGAAATGCTGACGGCGTGGCAGCAGGAAGGGGTGAAAACGGACCTGATTCAGCGTCTGGATGACAAACTTCCCGGTCTGTACGTGATTGAGACCGACGACACCGGCGAACGCACCTTCTACTACTGGCGCAATGACGCCGCCGCGCGCTATTGGCTCGACAGCCCAAATTCGGCAGACATTTGCCAGAAACTGGCGGAATTTGATTACCTGTATCTGAGCGGCATCAGTCTGGCGATCCTCAATGACGACAGCCGCGAACGCCTGATGACGCTGCTACAGGCCTGTCGCTCACGCGGTGGCAAGGTGATTTTCGACAATAATTACCGTCCGCGTCTGTGGGCCACCAAAGAGAAAACCCAGGCGGCGTACAACGCGATGCTGGCCTGTACCGATATCGCCTTCCTGACGCTGGACGATGAAGATATGTTGTGGGGCGTAAAACCCTACGGCGAAGTCATTAACCGGACGCACGCGTTGGGTGTCAGCGAAGTGGTGATCAAGCGCGGAGCCGACAGCTGCATTGTATCCGCCGCTGACGGCAAGCAGTATGACGTTCCGGCGGTGAAGCTGCCGAAAGAGAAAGTCATCGACACCACCGCCGCCGGTGACTCCTTCAGCGCCGGCTATCTCGCAGTACGCCTGACCGGCGGCAGTGCCGAAGAGGCTGCTGTGCGCGGGCATCTCACTGCCAGCACGGTGATTCAATATCGTGGGGCGATCATCCCAAGGGAAGCGTTAGCTTTTTAAAAAAAGCTAAGCAAAAACTTGGGCTGCCGCCCAAACTGGCTTTCAAATTCAAGACCTTGGGCTGCCGCCCAAACTGGCCTGAAGGGGTGTCTATCGCCACACCCCTTCAGAATCCCCGGCTCTTTCACTGCGCGCTGTCGCTGAATCGGGATGGCCGTGTTTCAGGTATCTTAGCTATAGCCGCAAAATACCGCCGCGTTGCGGTCCCTTCACTTCAGGTTCGGACCAGCTCGCAATAAGCCCGCTCGCCGTTTCTCACCGTTCGTTCAGCGGCATTTTTGAATGCGGCCCACGCTTTTTTAAAAGACCAATACCCACCGTTTTTGAATTTGAATTTGAATTTGAATTTGAATTTACAAAAGTTTCGGCCGCGTTCAAAACGACGTCGAGTGAGCGGTGAGAAACGGCGAGAGTTTTTTTCGAGCTGGTCCGAACCCGAAATGAGAGGACCGCGAAGCGGCGGAGTTTGCGGCTATAACAACAGTGTTTGAAACACGGCCATTGTGACCTGCGCAGCTGCTGTGTTTAAAAGAGCCGGAGATTTTTAAGAGGCGCGGCGATAGGCGTCTCTTAAAGCCAGTTTGGGTGGCAACCCAAGGTCTTGAATTTGAAATTGAAATTGAAATTGAAAAATTTAAGGGGAAAAGGGGCAAAAGCCCCTTTATCTACACTGTATCTACACGGTTATTGTGCTGGCGCCGCACCCGGCGCACTCCCCGTATTGCTCACTGCATCCGCCGGAGCTGCGTCAGGAATGACTGCGGGGACCATGATGTGATCATAGGTTTCCTGGAGTGCTTTGACGCTCATCTCTGGCTCACCTTTCGGCTGGACCAATAGCAGCGCCGGATCGCGGGAAAGCTGCTGTTTAAGCTCTTGGTTAAGTACCGGTAAGGTCAGCGTGGAGAGGAACTCCTGACGCAGTTTCTGGTATTGCTCAGGGGCGATATCTACCACGCCATTTTGTTGCGAACGCAGCCGTTGACTCATCAGCACGTCAGTATCGGTACGCGCGTAGGTAGCAAACAGCTTGCTGAGTTGATCCTTTTTCTGCGCAATCAGGGCATCGAATTCTGCCTGTGACAGGCCGTTATCGCGCACTTTGACTAATTCTTGCGACAGATTTTTCAGTGAATCGAGCATCTTCTCCTGCGGCGCATCCATACGGATGGCGCACTGCGCACGCTGATACTGCACCCGGCAGTCAAAACTCAGATTAGGGACAGGCGATTCTGCGGACTTAGCTTTGCCCTCAGGCGAGATTTTCAGCGCTTGCTGTAAATGCCAGAACAACGCTTCACGCGCCAGATCACCACGCCAATAAGTGCTCAGTGCCTGCGAATCTTGAATTGGCTGCCATGGCATATCCCACAACAGCGAGAGTTTGTCCTGCGTCAGCGAATCATCCATCAGCGTCATGGTTTTTGGCGGTAAACCCGGCAACGTTGGCAACGTTTGCGGTGTCTGGCGGGTACCTTTCAGCGCGGAGAAGGTTTTGTTGATCTGCTCGGTCATACTACGGCTGTCAACATTGCCCACGACATAAAGCGTCATCGCATCCGGGGTATACCACTGATGATAAAACTGGCCCAGCGCTTTGACATCCACCGGATGTACCGGCGGCTGGCTAGGGTCATGCCCCGATAAGGTTGAACCGGTCAGGCGATAACGCCACCAGGCGTCTTTGGTATCCATCGGCAGCGCACCGATCGGATCCTGAGACATGCGTGCAGCATCCGTCACCGAATCCTGATTAATCACCATGTTGCCACTGGTCGCAGCCAGCCAGGCTAGCGCTTCTTTCAGCAGGTCAGGCCGCCCGTTAGGCAGACTGATGTTGTACATGGTGAATTCATACGAGGTGATAGCCGGAGGTAAAGGCCGGTCACTGTTGATACTTTGCTGCCAGAAAGACTGTAACTGAGCGCTGCTGAACCCTTCTGCGCGGGTCAGGGCAAGGCGGGGAAGAAAGTGCGCGAAACCCGTTTGCTGGCTGGACTCCGCCAGAGAGCCGGTATTGACGATAAAACGTAATTCGATGCGGTCGCTTGGACGTTGCGGCGTAGCCAGCATTTGCCAGGTAAAACCATTGTCTAATTTACCCTGCTGCCAGGCCGGATCGGGCTGTAATGCTTCAGCCTGCGCGTTGCCTGCGGCGGCTGCCAGCAGCAATCCACCAACGAGTAAACGAATTTTGGTGCCCTGCATGTGAACCCCTACGTAATGACAATCCAATTTTCAATGTGCTTGTCCTGCCGGCGTCTTGCGACTCACCCACAGGATATCAATGTGTAAAAACGAAGACGGCAAAGTTTAGCACTCTGTTAGACCGCATGTTTTTGCCGATGTCACCGTTCTCATGAAAATTTATTGCTAACCACAACCGAAGGGACACCGGGGACGCACATTATGAAGATAATCCAATGCTTACATCAAGCAACCGGTAGGATTACAGGGGAATTAAACGTGAAAAAGGCAGAATTCGGAAATTCCGACCTGCCTTTTGACTTTTTTAGTCCAGATTTTTCGGAAAGATATTGCCCGTCAGGCTGATTTTTCAGCCTCCGTCAGACCCTTCTGCCCGGCCAACGTCGCTTTCAGCTGACCTTCATCCAGTTGATTACACCATTTTGCTACCACGACTGTTGCCACACCGTTACCCACCAGATTGGTCAGGGCGCGGGCTTCAGACATAAAGCGGTCAATGCCCAGAATCAATGCCAGGCCGGCAACCGGCAGATGACCCACGGCTGACAAGGTTGCGGCCAGAACGATGAAGCCGCTACCTGTGACGCCAGCGGCGCCTTTCGAAGACAACAGCAGCACCACCAACAGAGTTATCTGATGCCAGATATCCATGTGGGTATTTGTCGCCTGGGCGATAAACACCGCCGCCATGGTCAGGTAAATCGACGTACCGTCGAGATTGAAAGAGTATCCAGTCGGAATAACCAGCCCGACCACCGACTTTTTACAGCCCAGACGCTCCATTTTATCGAGCATACGCGGCAGCACGGACTCAGAGGAAGAGGTCCCCAGCACAATCAACAGCTCTTCTTTTATATAGGCAATAAACTTGAAGATGCTGAAACCGGTGAAGCGGGCAATCAACCCCAGCACAACAACCACAAACAGCACGCAGGTCAGGTAGAAGCACAGAATCAACTGACCGAGCTGCACCAGCGATCCCACACCGTATTTGCCGATAGTAAAGGCCATGGCACCAAAAGCACCCAGCGGGGCAAGGCGCATGATCATATTGATGATGCCGAAAATCACCCGGGAGAAGCTATCGATGAAATTAAACACCAGTTGGCCTTTATCGCCCAGACGGTGCAGCGCAAATCCAAACAGCACGGCAAACATCAGCACTTGCAGGATATTACCGCTGGCGAAGGCACCAATGACACTGCCCGGAATGATATCCAACAGGAAAGGAATGATGCCCTGACTTTGTGCCTGCTCGGCGTACATCGCTACGGCCTTGGCATCCAGCGCGGCGGGATCGACGTTCATCCCAGCCCCCGGCTGCACCAGATTGACGATAACCAACCCGATAATCAGAGCGATGGTGCTGACAATCTCAAAATAGAGCAGAGCAATCGCGCCGGTGCGACCCACGGCCTTCATGCTTTCCATACCGGCGATGCCGGTAACCACGGTACAGAAGATCACCGGAGCGATGATCATCTTGATTAATTTAACAAAACCATCACCGAGAGGCTTCATTTGCGCACCCAGTTCAGGGTAGAAGTGTCCCAGTAGAACGCCCAGGGTGATCGCCGTCAGCACCTGAAAATAGAGGCTTTTAAAGATATTTGTTTTCATTTATGGCCATCCTGTAGTGGTACAATAACCCTTCAGTCATCATGGTTAATACCCAAAATCGACAGGCGGGAAAATAACACCGACATAACAAGATGGAAATAATTTGTTTCGTTTCGCAATCCTTGTTGTTGCAAAACAAGAGCCGAAACCATTCAGCTGAAAAGCAACGAGCTTACGGATACATTAAAACAGCAGGAGTGAAAGGGAAAAGGGACGGGATGAAAGGGTCGCGCGTCAGACCTGCGACGCTCTGATGTCACAAAACTGACGTTCAAACTCGGCCTGCGACAGTGGCACGGAGAAGAAATAGCCCTGCCCAAACAGAATATCATTCTCCAACAACCAGCGGCGCTGTTCGTCGGTTTCTACGCCTTCGGCAACCAACTGAATATTCATCGCCTTACCAATGGACGCCACAATGTTAACCATCACGTCATCCTGGGGCAGTACGCTGACAAAACTGCGGTCAATTTTGATCACATCAATGGGCAGGCTGCGCAGACGGTTAAGATAATCCAGCCCGGAATAGCCCAGACCAAAATCATCCAGCTCGATAGAAACACCGACCGCACGCAGTTCACTCAGCAATAAAAGCGCGCGATCCAGATCTTCTATGCGGGCGGTTTCAGTGATCTCCAGCACCAGCTGGCCGGGATTGATTTGGTAACGACTCAGGAGGCTGCGCAGTTCCGGCAGGAAATTGCGCTGTTGTACCTGAATACCGGAAAGATTAACCGACAGCGGTAGCGTAATGCCGCGCTGCTGCCAACTGGCCAGAATGCCACATCCTAGTTCCAGCACCTTATAACCGAGCATCCCCATCACGCCGATCTCTTCCGCCAGCACGATGAAATCACTCTCCAGCCCGTAACTGCCGTCCGCCATTTTACGGCGCAGCAGCGCTTCCGCTCCCATCACGGTGCCGTTAGCCATATTGACCTGCGGCTGAATAAACAGCGTGAAGTCATTTTGCTCCATCGCGTGCAGGATTTCATTCTCCTGCAGCAGTCGCTTTTGAATTTTCTCCGTCAGCTCCGGTTCGAAGAACAGAATCTGATTTTTACCCTGCCGATAGGCTGACAGGCGCGCAGCGCGGGCGTTCGCCATCAGCTGTACGGCCGTCACCGGTAGTTCACCGTCATAATGCACAATGCCGATGCTGCCGGTCGGATGCAGCGACAGCGGGGCAATATCGCTCTCCTGAGGTGCATTAATCCGTTCCATAATCTGCCGCGCCAAACGCATGGCCATGAAAGGACGCGTGATGTCCGTCGCCAGCAAGGCAAATTCGTTATAACTGAGGCGGGCCACCAGACAATCTGGCGGCAAGACTTCCATGACCGAAGTCACCAGCGGACAGCTGACATGGCCGTCATCGTGCAGGCTTTCGATGCCAATAAGAAGCAGATGGAAATCTTTCTCCGTTGGCGTGGCGTCTATCCGCAACTGCAGGTGCGCTATAAACTGCGCTTCAGTGCTCAGAGCAGTGGCTGACGGGTTTGCTTCCTGAACTTTCTGCTGCGCTTTGAGCCAGTGCAGCTGATTTCGGTTATAGCTGCGGATCAGCATGCCAAACTCATCATCTTCATGCCGCTCAGGCAGACTCAATTGATGATGAGCAATCTCACTGGTGGGCAGCGCTTCCAGCTCGCGGGCGATGGCCCTGAGCGGTTTTACCACCAGACGGTTGATGCACCAGCTGATTGAAATCGACAAAATCAACGCCAGCAGCAAATACGTGGTGAGCATGGTAGAGAGCGCACTGACGATGAACTGATACATGCGGTAGGAGTCGGCCTGCAACTGAAGATAGGCCAGCGGCTTGGGTGCGGTCGGGCTGGCCGCCGCAGAATAGAGCGGGACAGAAATCGTGACCGGCAGATTAAACCCGCGAATAACCCATTCAGGCACCGCTTTTCCGGCAGGGAAATGGGTACTCAGCGCCGTGACTTCATTAGGCAGCACCACTTCGGCACGGCTGAGAATGCCTACCGGGCGTAGCGTGTTAAGAATTTCCTGGGTTTCTTTCAGATCAACATCCAGCACCGCCTGTGACAGCGGCAACCTGACGGAATGGGCGATATTTTCAAGCTGCTGGGCGTAATCGTCCCTCCGCTGCTGCACAAAGTGAAACAGTTGGATGACGATAAAAAAGCAAATGGTGATCACCGCGACGCTGGACACCGCTGCCATCTGTTTTATGGTTAATGAACGCCTGACCCGCAATATAGTTCTCCGACACATTCCACGTATTTTCAGCCCGCATATCGTAACAGACAGCGGGGAGGAACCCTACCCCGGCGCAGTATACCTGATAAGAAAAGATTCTGGCCCCGCCCACAGCGGTTTTGTCTATGAAAACAACGTGTTTATGACAGGAATAAACATATACCCGTGGTCATTGAAAGTGCTTGATTATCCAGCTGATAAATATCATGCTCAGCGCGATGAAAATAGAGCTGACTGCAAAACAGAAGATTGCCCTTGAAGAGCTACAGCGTCAAAGTCGTGAC
>BHES01000051.1 GCA_003864575.1 Enterobacterales bacterium | reverse complement strand
TCCTTAAAGTCACCCATCTGCGCCTGTTTTTTATCGGTGAAATATTTGCGGGCGGCAGGGGTGGCGAACTCCTCAAGGGGAGCGCGAGCAAAGCGCGGAATCAATAATTTTGCAGTGTATTCAGAAACCTGACGCAACCAGGCGGCGATCGCGGGATTGGTTGCGCCGGTTAGCAGCGGCTTGCCGTCACTTTTATCGATGAAATGCACGATATCCATGCTTTCCGGCATAAAGCTGCCATCTTTTTTTCGCAGAATGGGCACCATCTTTTTACCGACCATTGAAATGGGGGATTTTTCATCGTCGTTTGGCAGGGCTTCTATTTCGATCGGGATGTTTTTCAGACCGAAAATCATGCGGGCTTTAACGCAGAAGGGACAATGTTCGTAGATGTAAAGTTTCATAATGCAATGCTCCTTTATCCATGGCAGGCCTGCGGGGTAGATGAAAAGGCCTGCCGGGTTACGACGCATTATGAAGTATGGGTAAAGAATGCAGTGAGATCAAACCGCCACCCTGAGTCGCGGTAGTTAAAGCGCATTAATTACCGCTGAGCATCGCCGGTTCAATGCGCCGCAGATTGAATTGCCAATATAAACCGGTGAGGGTGATAAACCCGACGATACCGAGTAAAAACCACGGCAACTCAGGCACCTCAAGCGCACGCCCTGTGTCGTACATCCAGCCGCCGCCGGTGTAGCCGATAACACCACCCAGCGCCAAACCGAGTCGGCTGAATCCCATATAGCTGCCACGCGCCCGTGCATCCGCGAGCGATGCGCCCAGCGTTTCACGTGCCGGTTCGGCAATGATTGAACCCATATAGAAAAAGCCAATCAGCAGCAATAACGGATTGATGGATGTCACCAGACCCACTGGCAGCAGGCTAAGTGTCATGATCAGCAGCCCAAACATTAGACGCTGTTCCAGACGAAAACGTTTTTCACTCCAGCGGGCAATCGGATAAAGCAGCGTCAGCGACAGGGCAGCTTCAATGGCATACATCCATTTCACTGCCGTCGGGCTTCCCGCAATGTCATTGACCACAATCGGTAACATCAGCATGACCTGCACGGTGAGCATGTAATAACCGGTGAGCGTCAGCACGTAGCTGACAAAACGGCGGTCCCGCAATACGCGCATCATCCCTTCGCGCATCGGGGCGCGAATGGTGGAAATGCGGTAAGCCGGTAGCAACCAGGCGTTGCAGGTCGCAGCGAGCACAAAAATCGCAGCGCCAGCCCAGCACACGTAATGGAAGTCATATTGCAGTAGCCAACTGCCGACCAGTGCGCCAATAACGGCGCCGGCGCTGTCTTGCATCATCAATAAGGAGTAAAAACGGCTACGCTCATGAGTACGGGTGAGTTTTATCACCAGCGCAGTGCGGGGTGGGTCAAACAGAGTTCCGCCAAGACCGGATAATACGCAGGAGGCCACGAGGATCCAGGGCGCATCTGCCATTGCCATGGCAGCAAAACCTGCTGCACGGAGTAGCATGCCGGTGACGATCATCGGTTTTGCACCAAAACGGTCGGCAATAGCCCCGCCAAAAATGCCCAATCCTTGTTGAGTTAACTGCCTGACACCCAGAGCCAACCCGACGGCCATCGCAGCCCAGCCAAGTTGATCGACAAAGTGGATCGAGATCAGGGGAAACACCATGAAAAAGCCTAAAATAACCAGCGCATTATCTAACAGCAGGAAATATTTACCCAAGCTCCGAGCTTGCGAGACCAATGACATGCTTCACCTGAAGGGTTGTCTGCACCCGATCCGACAGGTGCTGATAGGAGAAATCTTACGGTTACAATTCTGAACCTCAAACGGACAATAGGATAGGGCGCTATAGATAATATTTTTTTATCGTCAAGCCACGCAGAGACTGGCAGAATTGACCACCTGACGGTGGCTGGACTGACCCGATCGTTTGTTTCCTATCAATACTTCTTATCGACCCGTGCGGACTGTGGAGGGAAGGGATGTTTGGCTATAAATCTGCCACACCAAGAGTGCGGCTTACCACTGACCGAATGGTCCTGCGTTTAGTTCATGAGCGGGATGCGCACCGCATGGCAGATTACTATGTTGAGAACCGGGCATTTCTAAAACCCTGGGAACCGGTCAGAGATGAAAGTCACTGCTATCCGTCCGGCTGGCAGGCGCGTCTGGGGCTTATCACCGAGATGCAAAAACAGGGTAATGCCTACTATTTTATCCTGCTCGACCCGGATGAAAATCACGTTCAGGGCGTGGCTAATTTCAGCAACGTTTTGCGCGGCTCATTCCATGCCTGTTTTCTCGGCTATTCGCTGGGCCAAAAGTGGCAAGGGCAAGGGCTGATGTTCGAGGCACTGCAATCGCTTATCCGCTACATGCAACGTCAGCAAAAAATGCACCGCATTATGGCTAACTATATGCCGCACAATCAGCGCAGCGGGGATTTACTCGCCCGGCTGGGGTTTGAGCGGGAAGGTTATGCTAAAGACTACTTATTGATCGACGGTAAGTGGCAAGACCACATTCTGACCGCCCTGACTTATCAGGAATGGACCGCCTCTCGTTAAGGAAGCCGCATGAAACATGAACTGAGTGCCAAAGAAGCCCGTGTTGTTGGCTGTTTGCTGGAGAAACAGCTCACTACGCCTGAACAATATCCGATGACCCTCAACGGTCTCACCACCGCGTGCAATCAAAAAACCAACCGTGAACCGGTGATGGATCTGAGCGAAAATGACGTCCAGCAGACGCTGGATTTGCTGCTGCGCAAACATATTATCCGTACCCTGAGCGGCAGCCGGACGATGAAATATGAGCATCGCTTTTGTAACTCTGAATTCGGCAATCTGAAATTTTCACCGCAGGAAGTGGCAGTGGTTACCACGCTGCTATTGCGTGGTGCACAGACGCCGGGCGAGCTCCGTACCCGCACTAACCGTTTGCATGATTTTTCCGCTGTGAGTGAAGTGGAACAAACGCTCACTGAACTGACGCATCGTGAAGATGGCCCTTTCTGCGTGCGTCTGGCGCGCGAGCCGGGTAAGCGTGAAAGTCGTTTCATGCATCTCTTTAGTGGCGAAGTCAGTAATATCGCCAGTGCGGCAGATGAGCTCCTGTTTGATGCACCATCGGTGAGCCGTTCTGACCTCGAAGAGCGTGTCGCGGTACTTGAAACAGAAGTGGTTGAACTCAAACAGCGGCTGGATCACCTGCTGGAACGTCTGGCGGATTAAGGGAAAGAGATGGCTAAACTACGAATTGGCGTTGTAGGGCTGGGCGGTATTGCACAAAAAGCTTATCTGCCGGTTCTCAGCCATGAAGAGAATTGGACGCTGGTGGGCGGGTTCTCGCCTAATCAGCAAAAAGCGCAGGGCGTTTGCGACAGCTACCGGATGCGCTGCTTTTCTCGCTTGGATGAACTGGCGGCGCAGTGCGACGCGGTGTTTGTCCACAGCAGCACCGCCACGCATTTTGATGTCGTCGGCCAGTTATTACAGCTGGGTGTGCATGTTTATGTCGACAAACCGCTGGCGGCAGAACTGAATCAGGCAGAACGGCTGATTGAACAGGCGCATAAAGCGGGCAAAGCCCTGATGGTGGGCTTCAACCGGCGCTTTGCTCCACGTTATGTTGAGCTTCAACGGCAGTTGGAACAGCAGCCTGCTGCTTCGGTACGCATGGATAAACACCGTTCCGACAGCGTCGGCCCCAATGATCTGCGCTTCACGCTGCTCGATGATTATCTGCATGTGCTAGATACTGCGCTGTGGCTGGCGGGGGGGCGGGCAAACTTATTAAGTGGGCAACTCACGGTCAATGATTCGCAGCAGTTGATCTATGCCGAGCATCACTTCAACTGCCATGGCAGCATTGTCACTACCGCGATGCACCGTCAGGCGGGCAGCTCACGCGAAATCATCCAGGCGGTTACTCAGGGCGCGGTTTATCAGATTAGTGATATGAAGCAGTGGCAGGAAGAGAAAAACGACACTGTCAGCCAGTTACCGGTCGCCAGTTGGCAGACGACGCTGGCCCAGCGCGGATTCGACGGGGCGATAAAACATTTTATCGATGCTGTTGCCAATCACACTGCACCATTAACCAGCGGTGAACAGGGTATTTATGCCCAGCGTATTATCGGGAACATTCTGAAAAGCAACGGGATCAGCGCCTGAGAACAGGCAGTGACTCTTTAAATAATAACTGCTAACAACTGCCAGTAGCTATTGTATTCGGTATGCGTAGACTATGGCGCACGTAAGAGCCCTGCCGGGTCTTTCCTACCACGCCTGCTGTTGCAGGCGTGGTTGTTTAGCCACTGGCAACTAAGAAAAATGACATGAATCTACTGAAATCTTTGGCCGCCGTCAGTTCCATGACGATGTTTTCACGTGTGCTCGGTTTTGCCCGAGACGCCATTGTAGCGCGCGTTTTTGGCGCTGGTATGGTCACCGATGCCTTCTTTGTGGCATTTAAACTTCCCAACCTGTTGCGCCGGATTTTTGCCGAAGGCGCATTTTCACAGGCGTTTGTGCCGATCCTGGCCGAGTATAAAAGCCAGAAAGGCGAGGAGGCAACGCGGACCTTTGTTGCCTATGTTTCTGGCTTGCTGACGCTGGTACTGGCGCTGGTGACAATTCTGGGCATGCTTGCCGCACCGTGGGTTATTTATATTACCGCACCCGGATTTGTCGACTCTCCCGATAAATTCGCGCTAACCAGTGCGCTACTGCGGGTGACTTTCCCCTATATTTTGTTGATTTCGCTGGCGTCGCTGGCTGGGGCTATTCTCAACACCTGGAACCGCTTCTCGATCCCGGCGTTTGCGCCAACGTTTCTCAACGTTAGCATGATTGGTTTCTCGCTGTTTGCGGCACCTTATTTCCATCCGCCAGTGATGGCGCTGGCATGGGCCGTGGTTGCCGGTGGTGTGCTGCAACTTGGTTACCAGTTACCGCATCTGAAGAAAATTGGCATGTTGGTGTTGCCGCGCCTGAATTTGAAAGACGCGGGTGTCTGGCGGGTAATGCGCCAGATGGGACCGGCAATTCTTGGGGTTTCCGTTAGCCAGATCTCTTTGATCATCAACACTATCTTCGCCTCATTTCTGGTCTCAGGCTCGGTCTCGTGGATGTATTATGCTGACCGGCTGATGGAGTTCCCGTCCGGTGTGCTCGGCGTTGCGTTAGGCACCATCCTGCTGCCATCACTGGCGCGCAGCTTCTCCAGCGGCAACCATATGGAATATAACCGCCTGATGGATTGGGGCCTGCGTCTGTGCTTCCTGCTGGCGTTGCCAAGTTCTGTCGCACTGGGCATTCTGGCGAAGCCGTTGACCGTTGCCTTGTTCCAGTACGGAAAATTTAGCGCTTTCGACGCTCTGATGACCCAACGTGCGCTAGTGGCTTATTCGGTTGGCCTGATGGGGCTCATCGTGGTCAAAGTCCTTGCACCGGGCTTTTATTCACGTCAGGACATAAAAACCCCGGTTAAAATTGCCATTATCACGCTGGCCTCGACGCAGGTCATGAACCTGGCATTTATCGGGCCTTTAAAACATGCAGGACTGTCGTTGTCGATTGGTCTGGCCGCTTGTCTGAATGCCGGTCTGCTTTACTGGCAGTTGCGTAAGCAAGATATTTTCCAGCCGCAACCGGGCTGGCGCATCTTCCTGATCAAACTGGTGGTTGCCGTGGTGGTGATGTCAGCCGCATTGCTGGGCATGATGTATGTGATGCCGGATTGGGATGTGGGCGGAATGGCCTATCGTCTGGTGCGTTTACTGGCCGTGGTGGCGGTGGGTGTGGTGGCCTATTTTGGCGTGCTGGGCTTGTTGGGCTTTCGTGTTAAAGAGTTTGCCCGCCGCCTGGATTAACACGGTGTGAGTGCCGGTAGAAAAACAAAAACAAAAAAGGGCGCTTAGCGCCCTTTTCCGTATTCAAAATCTAAGATCTAGCGCCTCCAGACCGTATTCAAGAGGCCCGCAGAATAGAAGGAATCACATACGCTCTACGGTTTCGATACCCAATGTATCCAGGCCAGTTTTCAGCGTACGCTGCGTCAACAGGGCCAGTTTCAGGCGGCTGTTGCGACTGGTTTCGTCTTCGGCATTGAGGATTGGGCAGTGCTCGTAGAAACTAGAGAATAGACCCGCAACGTCGTACAGATAAGCACACATGGTATGCGGCGTGCCTTCACGGGCAACCACGGTCAAGACTTCTTCGAACTGCAGCAGGCGGGTAGCCAGGGCAGCTTCACGTTCTTCGCTGATCACCATTGGTTGTGTCAGACTGTTAACGTTAATGTCCGCGCGTTTAAAGATCGACGCTACGCGGGTATAAGCGTATTGCATATAGGGTGCAGTGTTACCTTCAAAGGCCAGCATATTGTCCCAGTCGAAGACGTAATCGGTGGTGCGGCTTTTCGACAGGTCGGCATATTTGATGGCCCCTATGCCCACCGCATTGACCAATTTCTCCAGCTCTTCGGCGTCTTTCAGTTCCGGGTTTTTCTCAGTGATGAGCTTACGTGCACGCTCAATCGCTTCATCCAGAAGGTCTGACAATTTTACTGTACCGCCGGAACGGGTCTTGAACGGCTTACCGTCTTTGCCCAGCATCATGCCGAACATGTGATGTTCAAGTGCTACGGAGTCGGGAACATAGCCGGCTTTGCGCGCAATAGTCCATGCTTGCATCAGATGCTGGTGCTGGCGTGAATCGATGTAATACAGCACACGATCCGCGCCCAGCGTTTCGTAACGGTATTTGGCGCAGGCGATATCCGTGGTGGTGTAGAGGTAGCCGCCATCCTTTTTACGGATGATAACGCCCATCGGGTCGCCATCTTTGTTCTTGTATTCGTCCAAGTAAACGACCACCGCGCCTTCACTGTCTACCGCCAGCCCTTTGGCCTGTAGGTCGGACACGATACCCGGCAGCATGTCGTTGTACAGGCTTTCGCCCATGACATCGTCCTGCGTCAACGTCACGTTCAGACGGTTATAGGTCAGTTGGTTCTGCGCCATAGTGACGTCGACCAGTTTGCGCCACATTTGACGGCAATATTCGTCGCCGCCCTGAAGCTTAACGACATAACCTCTCGCACGGGCCGCGAACTCTTCATCTTCGTCATGGTTTTTCTTAGCAGCGCGGTAGAACTCTTCGAGGTCGGCCAGATTCATGTCCCCGGCGTTCTCGTTTTGTACTTTTTTCAGATAGGCAATCAGCATGCCGAACTGCGTACCCCAGTCACCGACGTGGTTGGCGCGGATCACTTTATGGCCCAGCAGCTCGTTGGTACGAACTGCCGCATCACCGATGATGGTTGAGCGGATATGACCGACATGCATCTCTTTCGCCACGTTCGGGGCCGAGTAGTCAATGACGATAGTCTGTTGTTCAACCGGAGAAATGCCCAGTTTGGCATCTTGCAGCGCACTGTCAGCGTTAGCAGCAACGAAGCCACGGTCGAGGAAAATATTGATGAAACCCGGACCGGCAATTTCCACTTTGGAAGCAATACCGCTCAGATCTAACAGCTCAACCACTTTCTCTGCCAGCTGTCGTGGCGCCATACCCAGTTTTTTGGCCACTGACATGATGCCGTTAGCCTGATAATCACCAAACTGTGTTTTGGCAGACTGACGGACCTGCGCTTCGCTGTCGGCAGGCGCGCCTGCTGCGGTCATCGCCTGGCTGACTTTATCGGAAAGAAGTGCCTGTATATTCACTGAATTACCTTTAGTAGAACTCACCGTTATCTTTCATGTTTGCAGAGCGATTTACCGCTTTCCTACAACACGAATGACTAAGGGAGGAACATGATTGTTTACTGATTCGCCACTTATGAGGAGAACCGAAAATGATGCGTGTTTATATCATATTAGCCTTGCAGAGTCAGTATCACCGCATGAAGAGAAGGGGGCAAAAAACTAATCTGCGGCATGTCTCTGGCAACGGAATGAAAGCCTGTGTAAATTAGCCGCCGGGGGTGATGACTAAAAAGGAAATAGCTACCATGTTGAGTATGAAAGAGGTCACCGGGTTGGCCGATCTGGTTAATGATCTGCCGCGCTTTATTGATGCGCTAAGTGCCTTTGCCGATAAATTGCAGCTCGATTTATCCGCCTATCACGCTGACCATATTTCGCTACGTTGTCATCAGAATACCACTGCTGACCGCTGGCGTGAGGGGCTAGCGCAGTGCGCCACGCTGCTTAATGAGACTGAAATAAATGGCCGTCCGATCTGCTTGTTCTCACTGAATACGCCGCTAAGCGTGGGGCCGCTGAGTATTGATCTGGTTGAGTTGCCGTATCCCGGCGAAAAACGCTATCCGCATGAAGGCTGGGAACACATTGAACTGGTTCTTAGCGGGGGTGAAGAGGGGTTCTATGCCCGCGCACTTGCCCAACTGGCTGATGAAGCCTTAGTCGCGCCGGGCATTAAGTTAAAACAGAGTTCGCCAAAAGGTGAGCATGAACGGCTACCGAATCCGACGTTGGCCATCACGGATGGCACGGTCACCATCAAGTTTCACCCGCACAGCTTGCGGGATATCGTTGCCAGCGAACGGGAATAACCGAGCCGTTGAGTCACCTGGACGTCGAATAAATTAACGTTTGAGGCCTGCCAGCGCGCTGTCCATGCGCTCCATGGCCTGTTCCAGCAGGCTGCGATGGCAGCCAAGGTTTATTCGCACAAATCTGGCATTGCCGAAATCTGCCCCGGAAGTGAAACCCACTCCCGCTTCAACGAAGAAATGGTACGGGTCTTCTACTGCAAGCGCGGAGGCATCTATCCAGCCGAGATAGGTGCCTTCTATTGGCAGCATACGTAAACCGGGCATGGCGTTAATGCGGCGAGTGACCAGATCCCGGTTACCGCGCAGGTAATCGAGTTGAGCTTCCAGCCACGGCGCGCCGTCACGATAGGCGGCTGTCGCCGCTACGTATGCCAAAATGTTGACGTGAGGAACAATACCCTGGGCCGTCTCTTTAAATTTTCCGCGCAGCGTGGCATTCGGAATAATGGCCATCGAGGCCCCAAGTCCGGCGAGATTAAAGGTTTTTGACGGTGACATCAGGGTTATAGAACGCTGTGCGGCATCTTCATTTAATGAAGCAAACGGAATATGTTGCAGGCCCGGTTCCAGCAGCAGGTCGCAATGAATTTCGTCGGAACAGACCACCAAATTGTTGGCCTGTGCGAAGGCGTGTTGTTGTAACAATTCTTCGCGGCGATAGACTGTTCCACCGGGGTTATAAGGGTTACAAAGCATAAGCAGCTGTTCGCTGCCATCAAGTTGTTTGCCGACTTCACTGAAATCGGCCACCCAGCGCTGCTGTTGTTCTTTCACCGGAACGCTTTTAAAACGACGCCCTTCAGATTTCGCAGCCTCAATAAACGGCGGATAGACAGGCGAAGGCAGCAGACTGGTTTCATCCCGCGTGGTATTGGCGCGAACGGCGACATTCAACCCGCAGACTAACCCCGGCAGTGAGACAATCCATTCAGGTTTGATGTCCCACTGATAACGATCGCTCATGCGTTTTACAAAAAGCGCGATCAGTTCTGGCGGGGTAAAGCCGTAGCCAAAAACACCTTCGGCAACGCGTTGTTGCAGTTCAGTAATCACCTGCGGTGGGGAAGTAAAGTCAGTGTCTGCGACCCAAAGAGGAATGACATCCTGATCTTTATATTTGTTCCATTTAACGCTATCACTGTGACTACGGTCTACCCATTGTTCAAAATTGAGTGTCATAGTTAACTTTCCAAAGCAGGCAGTTGGGCGGGATGCTCATGCTGAAGCCTACGCGACATGGCCCGTCACAGACAAGTGTTGTAGCATAATGCCGTTATTCAGGAGAATCACATGACTAAGTTAGAAGTGTGTTGTTATAGCGTGGACTGTGCGTTAACGGCTGAGCAGGCTGGCGCGGATCGGGTTGAATTATGCGCAAGCCAGGCTGATGGCGGCATTACGCCGAGTTACGGAACTTTAAAACTGGCACGAGAAAAAATCACGATTCCTGTTCACCCCATTGTGCGCCCAAGGGGCGGTGATTTTTGCTACAACCAAAGCGAATTTGATGCGTTGAAAAGTGACGTTGCCTGCATCCGCGATCTCGGATTCCCCGGTCTGGTCGTCGGTATTCTGGATTCAGAAGGGCATATTGATATGCCTAAAATGTGGGAAGTAATGGCGCTGTGTGGTGGTATGGCTGTGACGTTCCATCGGGCGTTCGATATGTGTTTGAATCCGAAGGTGGCGTTGGAACAACTAACGCAGCTAGGCGTTGCCCGTATTCTGACCTCAGGGCAGCAGCAAAACGCGGAGGTAGGTTTGCCGATGTTACGGGAACTGAATGAACTGAGCCGTGGTCCAATCATCATGGCAGGCGCGGGTGTGCGTTTAACCAACTTGCAGAAGTTTGTCGACATTGGCCTGAGCGAATTACACAGTTCTGCCGGGCGTCAGGTTCCGTCTTCAATGCGTTATCGTAAAGCGGGTGTGACCATGAGTTCTGATACCGATTTCGATGAATTCAGCCGTTATTGTGTCGACGGCGATATCGTGGCAGCGATGAAAACGGCATTAGAATTTGGCGATGAGCTGTCACGAACTGCGTGATAAGCGATAAGAATGCGTGTGCAGGAGATGGCATTTTCTGTGCTACTGATTTAACCGAGTCTCAGGACTCTTATTGCGTCGCCCTGCGCAAGTACCAAGCCCCGTCATTTTGTCGGGGCTTTTTTTATGCTTTTCCCCCGAAGAGAGGTATATGAAGGGAAAGTATAATTCATCATCAAACTTGAAGATAAATGGTATTTAAAACGCATTAAGCCCTTTGCTTACTCGCATTTTCCCTAGAGTTTGGCTATCTTGAAGGTGAGGAAATTACCATTTGTGAGGATTGCAATAGGCGTAGTCCTAATGCATAAATTTTATGCCAGATATGCAAATTTATTGCGATAGCTGTGGATGTGATCGCTTTACGGTGAGTAAAACGAAGCCGCTGGATGTAGCGGTGAAATCGCTTATTTGTCGGTCCTGTGGCGCACCCACCCGCGCCGACAGCGTAGTTGTGTTCACTGAACATACCTGGATAAGCCAGCCACCGAACCTGGATGCTGAAGAAGATAGTTCCAGGTTGATGGGGTAGTGCCAGAAGATAAAAGTGCCGGAAAGTAAAACAGAAAATGGCGGTGTCAAACCGCCATTTTCTTTTATGAGATATCAGTCACTTCCTGCTGATTACGGCTTGCGTGCAATGAGCAAGGCGCGGCGTGGAGCCGGATACCCTTCAATCGTTTTGGTGGGGTCCTTCGGGTCGAGGAATTCAGCCAGTGACTCGCTTGTCATCCAGTCGGTGCGGTGCTGCTCTTCCACCGTCGTTACGCTGACATCCGCAATGCGCACGTCAACAAATCCGCACTTAATCAACCAGTCTTTCAACGCTTCTGCCGATGGAATGAAATAGATATTGCCCATCTGCGCATAGCGGTTGCCCGGCACCAGCACCTGCTGGCTGTCGCCTTCCACGACCAGCGTTTCCAACACCAGTTCTCCGCCACTCGCCAGCTGGTTTTTCAACTGATAGAGATGGTCCAACGGGGAGCGGCGGTGGTACAAAACACCCATCGAAAAGACGGTATCAAACGCGTTCAGTTCAGGCAGTTGCTCAATACCCAGTGGCAACAGGTGTGCACGCTGAGCGCCCCCCAGCAACTTACGGACGGCTTCAAACTGACAGAGGAAGAGTTGCATCGGATCGATACCGACCGCCAGATGCGCGCCCGCACCAATCATTCGCCACATGTGGTAGCCACTGCCGCAACCGACATCCAGAATGGTGCGGCCCGCCAGCGGAGAAATATGTGGCAGAACGCGATCCCACTTCCAGTCAGAACGCCATTCCGTATCAATCTCCACGCCGTAGAGTGAGAACGGGCCTTTGCGCCACGGCATGAGGTTGCGCAGCAGGTTTTCGACGCCTTCGCGCTGACCCTGTGGCAGCGATTCCAGCATGTCGGCGCTGACGCTGTGCAGCAGATCCAGTTTTTCAGGTTGCAGCAGGGGCAGGCGGTCAACGGCGTTAAACCACATTTTGAATTTGCCGTGCAGTGACTCTTTCTGCCATGCCGTCAGTTGCGAAGGCAGAGTATTCAGCCATGGACTCAGCGGACCTTTGGCGATGCGCTGGTAGAAATCACCAAATTCGATCATTGGACTTCCCCGGCTTTAAGAGCAATAAGTGAACCGAAATTGAAACACTGGAACCAGACTTCGGAATGTTCGAAACCGGCCTGTTTTAGGCGTGCTTTATGAACTTCAACGGAGTCGGTCAGCATCACATTTTCCAACATGCTGCGCTTCTGGCTGATCTCCAGCTCACTGTAACCGTTGGCGCGCTTGAAGTCGTGGTGCATGTTATAGAGCAACTCGCCGACGTCTTTATCTTCAAAACTGAATTTTTCTGACAGCACCAGCGCGGCGCCCGGGCGCATCCCCTGATAAACCTGATTCAGCAAACGTTGGCGATCGTCAGGTTGCAAAAATTGCAGGGTAAAATTGAGTACGACCATAGAGGCATTACTCAGTTCGACATCCAGGATATCCGCTTCTATGACGCTAACCGGTGTCTCGGCACGAAACGCATCAATATGGCGGCGACAACGCTCGACCATGGCAGGTGAGTTATCGACAGCAATAATTTCGCAACCCGGTACTTTAATATTGCGACGCATCGAAAGCGTGGCGGCACCCAGCGAGCACCCGAGGTCATAGACCCGGCTGTCAGGCTGTACAAAACGCTCGGCCAACATGCCAATCATCGAAATAATATTGGAATAGCCCGGTACCGAGCGCTGGATCATGTCGGGGAAGACTTCGGCAACGCGTTCATCAAACGTCCAGTCGCCGAGTTTGTCTATCGGTGCAGAAAAAAGAGTATCGTGGTTAGCCATAGTGCTGAGTCAGACCAAAAATTGAAGGGGCGTAATTTTGAGGGCAGATTTTAACAGAGTCTGCGATGAGCAGATACCGGTAAAATGTGCCCATTGTTGCGCGGCCGCAGGGTTTTCAATGATAACGACTGGCCGCGATGAAGATCTTAAACAGTTACCAGCGAATATTTAAAAACTGCGACCAGGGGAGATAAATAATATTTACCACTACCATCAGCAGAAGGGAAATATAGGTGGCCGCCATACCGTTGCGACGCCAGATAAATTCACGGTTCTTCAGGCCATAATAATGGAACAGTCGACCCACTATCAGCATCAGTCCACAGACGTGGACCATCCAGGCTTCCGCACCGTTCATTTCCATCATAATCAATAATAGACAGCCGATCGGCAGATATTCCACCGCGTTACCGTGCACCCGAATGGCTGTCTGTAATTCATACGAACCGCCATCGCCCGTGGCAATTCTATATTCCATACGCAATCTGACAACATCAAAAGATAATTTAAGCAATAACATTGCAGCGAGCACGACATATAACGCGCTAATCATTTTACAACCTCGATATTACAGGATTGGCTGATTGCCCAGGTCGCTTAATCTTTATACTGAAAAAGTGACGGTGCAGGAAACCGCGCATGCGGCGGGCAACATTCGCCTGCGGATAATACATGGCAATAATAACGGCGGAACAAATCACTGTCTTGGATAATACCGCCGATAGGCTAAAAAAGCGCATCAAAAAGCCAGAGCCTAAATCTCACTACTCAGAACAAAGAGTCCTGCTCCGGCCAGTCTGGTGCAGGCGGTAAATCGGGCAGGGCGATACGCAATTGTTGCCACAAGCTTTGTGCCTGCTGCGGAGCATCGCTGCAATCGGGAGTGTGGATAAACAGATAAGGATGATGCCCATTGGCGCGCCACTGTTTGAGCTTTTCTGTCCAGACCGCGAACAGCTTTTTATTGTCTTCCAGCACGTCGCCACCGATGAAACGTACTATTGGGCGCTCGGCGGTCACAAGGGCATGGACCGGCAACACTGGTTTTTTCCTCTGGGCCTCGCGCACCGCTTCAGTGTGTGGTTTCGCGCTGTGCACCGGGCGACTGTCGAGCATCGCCCGATTAATCCCCCGCTGATGGAGACCCTGATTCAGGGCGCGTTCCTCTTCCCCTTTATTGAAAAACAGCGGATGACGTACTTCGACGCCGTAATCAAATCCCTGCGGCAGGGCATCCATAAAATGCCATAAGCGATCAAGATCGGCCGGGGAAAAGGCGGCGGGAAGTTGCAACCACAGCTGGCCGACTCGCTCGCCCAGGGGGGCGATACATTGATAGAAGGCGTCAAGATCTGCCTGGCAATCGAGCAGGGCGGCTTTGTGGCTGATGGTGGACGGAAATTTAAAGCAGAAACGGAAAGTGTCCGGCGTCATATCGCGCCAGCGCATCACCACATCCGATTTTGGCAGGGCATAAAAGGTGGTGTTGCCTTCGACGCAGTTAAAGTATTGCGCATAATCAGCCAGATCACGCAGGCCAATGCGGTTCCAGGCACTGTGATGCCACTGCGGCAATCCAATATACATACGGGCAATATCCTTATTAAAACGCCGCCATTGAGGCGGCGTAATGATTCAGTTTTTTGCCAGACTAACCTTACTGCGGCAACGCAGCAAGTACCTCAACGGTGGAACGAACGCGAGAAATGCGCGGGAAGATATTTTTCACACTGGACTGATGGTTATCGTTGTCGTGTGCGCTACAGGCATCTTCAGCGATCACCAACTCATAGCCATGTTCCCAGGCGTTGCGCGCAGTAGACTCGACGCCGATGTTAGTCGAAATACCGGCCAGCACGATGGTTGTGATGCCACGACGGCGCAGTTGCAGATCCAAATCGGTGCCGTAGAAAGCGCCCCATTGGCGTTTAATCACCTGAATATCATCGTCAGTGACCTTCAGTTGTTCAGGGAATTCCCACCAAACTGCCGGTAAGCCGCCTTCTGGCAGCTTAGCCGGAACATCCACTTCTTGTTTCAATGCTTCGGCAAAAGTCTCAGACCAGCCGACACGTACCATTACCACCGGTGAACCGAGTTGGCGAAAACGCTCGGCCAGATCAGTGGCATTGTCCAGAACCTGTTGGGCGCTGTGCGGGCCGCCAGCAAAAGGTAAAATACCTTTCTGTAAGTCGATAAGTACCAGTGCAGTGGTTTTAGGGTCGAGTTTCATCGGTTTTGTCTCCCGAGGGTCTGATGAAGGTCAGGCAAAAGAACAATAAATCGTCAAACCCTTTGCCTGCTACCTATAAAAAGCGTCTGGCGAGTTTATGCTAAGGGATGGGCGGGAATGCGGATAATATTGTTAAATTATGTGTGACTGAGGTTAACGATAGAAATCAGCGGTGCGCCGCGCGTCTTCTCTCTTATCCTGAGGCGGAAATTCCTTTATAATGGACGCCTTTTTTCGACCTCAAGAAAACCTATTCCGCGTGCCGCAATTTTTGCGAGTAGGCGACCAGAGTGAATAACCGTTTCTGTGCCGTGAGCCATTTGGCCGGGTAGTAGGATCAAAAGGATACCGTTATGCGTACTGTATATTGTGGAAAACTGAATGCGTCCAACGTGGGCCAGGAAGTGACGTTGTGTGGTTGGGTTAATCGTCGTCGTGATTTAGGCGGTTTAATTTTCATCGATATGCGTGACCGCGAAGGCATCGTTCAGGTTTTCTTCGACCCGGATCAGGGCGAAGCTTACAAGCTGGCTTCTGAACTGCGTAACGAGTTCTGTATCCAACTTACCGGTACCGTGCGTGCGCGTCCGGAAAGCCAGTTCAACAAAGAAATGGCAACCGGTGAAGTGGAAGTGTTTGCCAGCCACCTGAACATCATCAACCGTTCAGAATCGCTGCCGTTGGACCCCAACCACGTCAATACTGAAGAAGCGCGCCTGAAATACCGTTACCTGGATCTGCGCCGCCCTGAAATGGCTAACCGCCTGAAGGCCCGTGCCAAAATTACCAGTCTGGTGCGCCGCTTCATGGATGGTCATGATTTCCTCGACATCGAAACTCCGATGCTGACCAAAGCCACGCCGGAAGGTGCGCGTGACTATCTGGTGCCAAGCCGTGTGCATAAAGGCAAATTCTACGCCTTGCCGCAGTCTCCACAGCTATTCAAACAGCTGCTGATGATGTCCGGTTTCGACCGTTATTATCAAATCGTGAAATGCTTCCGTGATGAAGATTTACGTGCTGACCGCCAGCCTGAATTTACCCAGATCGATGTCGAAACTTCTTTCATGAGCGCCGAACAAGTGCGCGAAATTATGGAGAAGTTGGCCCGTGAGCTGTGGACCGAAGTGAAGGGCGTGGATCTGGGTGATTTCCCGATCATGACCTTCGCCGAAGCAATGCGTCGTTATGGCTCAGACAAGCCTGACCTGCGTAACCCGATGGAACTGGTTGACGTAGCTGACCTGTTCAAAGACATCGAGTTCAAAGTTTTTGCCGACCCGGCTAACGATCCGAAAGGCCGCGTGGCTGCACTGCGCGTACCGGGTGGCGCAGCGCTCAGCCGTAAGCAGATCGACGAATACGCTAAATTCATCGAAATTTACGGCGCGAAAGGTCTGGCCTATATCAAGGTCAACGACATCACCAAAGGTCTGGAAGGGATTCAGAGTCCGGTCGCTAAATTCCTGAACGAAGAGATACTGCTGGCGCTTATCGGCCGTACTGGGGCTCAGGATGGCGATATGATCTTCTTCGGCGCTGCCAGTGCGAAAATCGTTACTGATGCGCTTGGCGCACTGCGTCTGAAAGTAGGCCGTGATCTGAAAATCACCAAAGAAGATAGCTGGGCACCGCTGTGGGTGATTGACTTCCCAATGTTCGAAGACACCGATGAAGGCGGCCTGTCAGCGATGCACCATCCGTTTACTGCGCCGAAAGAGATGACGGCAGAAGAGCTGGCGGCGAACCCGGTTTCGGCTATCGCGAATGCCTACGACATGGTGATCAACGGCTACGAAGTGGGCGGCGGTTCTGTGCGTATTCACCGCAGCAACATGCAGCAAACTGTCTTCGGCATTCTGGGTATTACCGAACAGGAACAGCGTGAAAAGTTTGGTTTCCTGCTCGACGCCCTGAAATACGGTACACCTCCGCATGCGGGTCTGGCATTTGGCCTTGACCGTCTGGTGATGCTGTTGACCGGTACGGATAACATTCGTGACGTTATTGCTTTCCCTAAAACCACTGCCGCGGCCTGTCTGATGACGGAAGCGCCAAGTTTTGCCAACCCGGCCTCGTTGCTGGAACTGGGCATTGCCGTCGTTGCCAAGAAAGATGCAGCAAAAGAAGTGAAGCCGGACACAGATTCAGAGAATAACTGATGAGTCATAAGCGTCCTGAGTCGATACTGTGCGTCATCTACGCCAGCAACACCGGCCGGGTGCTGATGCTTCAACGACGGGATGACCCGAATTTCTGGCAGTCGGTGACCGGCAGCCTGGAAGACGGGGAGTCCCCGGAACACACCACGCAACGAGAAGTTCTGGAAGAGGTCGGTATAGATATTGCCGGTGAAAACCTGCCTTTACTGAACTGCCAGCGCTGCGTGGAGTTTGAGCTGTTTGCTCATTTGCGGTATCGCTATGCTCCCGGCGTAACCCGTAACAAAGAACATTGGTTCTGTCTGGCGCTACCCGGAGAGCGGGATGTGGAAATCACAGAGCATCTTGCGTACCACTGGCTCGATAAAGCCGCCGCGGCAGCATTAACGGTGTCCCCGAGTAACCAGCAGGCGATTGAAGAATTTGTAACTATTGAGTCTGATTAGACTAACTGGAGATTTTTATGGCAGGTCACAGTAAGTGGGCCAACACGAAGCACCGCAAAGCGGCGCAGGATTCAAAACGCGGCAAGATTTTTACCAAGATTATTCGTGAGCTGGTCACCGCTGCGAAGTTAGGTGGTGGAGATCCAGGGGCTAACCCGCGCCTGCGCGCTGCAATCGACAAAGCACTGGCCAACAACATGACCCGTGACACCCTGAACCGTGCGGTTGCGCGCGGTGTCGGTGGTGATGACGACACCAACATGGAAACCATCATTTATGAAGGTTACGGTCCTGGTGGTTCTGCGGTGATGGTGGAGTGTTTGAGTGACAACCGTAACCGTACCGTGGCTGAAGTGCGTCATGCTTTCAACAAAACCGGCGGTAACTTAGGCACCGACGGTTCCGTTGCTTATCTGTTCGCGAAGAAAGGGGTGATCACTTTCGCACCAGGCCTGGACGAGGATGCCGTCATGGAAGCTTCTCTGGAAGCGGGGGCGGAAGACATCGTCTCTTATGACGATGGTGCGATCGACGTGTTCACAGCCTGGGAAAATATGGGTGAAGTGAAGGATGCGCTGGAAGCCGCAGGCTTTAAAGCGGATTCAGCCGAAGTCACCATGATCCCATCGACTAAAGCCGACATGGACGCTGACACAGCACCTAAACTGTTGCGCCTGATCGACATGCTGGAAGATTGTGACGATGTGCAGGAGGTTTACCACAACGGTGAAATCTCTGACGAGATTGCAGAAACACTGTGATCTCTGTGCCGCCGGTGGTTTCCACCGGCTGGCTATCCTGTTATCCCGCAGCAGTTTATACTCTCCCCACTTTCCTATAAAAAACGACAACACAAGGCGTCGAGTGGCTATGGCTATTATTCTGGGGATAGACCCCGGTTCGCGTATTACCGGCTATGGCATTATCCGCCAGACAGGGCGTCAGTTGAGTTATCTCGGCAGCGGGTGTATCCGCACCGTAGTGGATGACATGCCAGGGCGCCTCAAACTGATTTACGCTGGTGTGTCGGAAATCATTACCCAATTTCAGCCCGACTTTTTTGCCATCGAATCCGTGTTTATGGCGAAGAATGCGGATTCTGCGTTAAAACTCGGTCAGGCGCGCGGTGCTGCGATTGTCGCAGCCGTGAATCAGGATTTACCGGTGTTTGAATATGCCGCGCGGCAGGTTAAACAGACCGTCGTGGGTACCGGCGCCGCCGAGAAATCTCAGGTTCAACACATGGTGCGTTCTTTGCTGAAATTATCAGCCAACCCGCAGGCCGATGCCGCCGATGCGCTGGCAATTGCTATCACGCATTGCCACATGAGCCAGAACGCAATCCGTCTCAGTACGGACAAATTACAGATGGCGCGTGGAAGAATGCGCTAGCTGACGCAAGTTCATTAGGCTGGATATCCATCCAGCCTTTATTATGATATAAACATCGCAGTTTTTGACCTGATAAGGAAAATGAACGTGATAGGCAGACTACGAGGCATTATTCTGGAAAAACAGCCCCCATTAGTGCTGTTGGAAACTAACGGCGTAGGCTATGAAGTGCATATGCCGATGACCTGTTTTTACGAATTGCCGGAGCTGGGTCAGGAAGCTATCATCTTCACACAGTTTATTGTTCGGGAAGATGCACAACTGCTTTACGGATTTAATGACAAACAAGAACGAGCGCTGTTTCGTGAGCTGATTAAAGTCAACGGTGTCGGACCAAAACTGGCGCTGGCTATCTTGTCAGGCATGTCGGCTCAGCAGTTTGTCAGTGCGGTGGAAAAGGAAGAAATCACCGCGTTAATTAAATTACCAGGTGTGGGTAAGAAAACCGCAGAACGCCTGGTTGTCGAAATGAAAGACCGATTTAAAGGACTAAATGGTGATCTATTTAACAATCATACTGATATCACGCTACCTGCATCGGCGTCGAAAGCTAAAGAATCTGATGCTGAAGGCGAAGCCGTCGCAGCCCTGATTTCACTGGGCTACAAACCACCAGAAGCCAGCCGCATGATCAGCAAAGTTGCCAAACCGGGTGCTGAATCCGAAATGTTGATTAGAGAAGCGCTGCGCGCTGCGCTGTGAGGTTATAGATGATCGAAGCTGACCGCCTGATTTCGTCCGAAGTGTTCACTGAGGAAGAAGTCATTGATCGTGCTATCCGCCCGAAAATGCTGTCTGAGTATGTCGGTCAGCCGCACGTACGCTCGCAGATGGAAATCTTTATTCAGGCGGCCAAGCAACGTAAAGATGCGCTCGATCACTTGCTGATTTTCGGGCCTCCGGGCCTTGGCAAGACGACGCTCGCCAATATTGTCGCTAATGAAATGGGCGTGAATCTACGTACCACGTCTGGCCCCGTGCTGGAAAAGGCTGGCGATCTGGCGGCGATGCTGACTAATCTCGAGCCTCATGATGTATTGTTCATCGATGAAATCCACCGTCTCTCGCCGGTCGTCGAAGAAATTCTGTATCCGGCAATGGAAGATTATCAGCTGGATATCATGATTGGCGAAGGGCCTGCCGCGCGTTCCATCAAACTCGATTTACCTCCGTTTACCCTGATTGGTGCGACGACTCGCGCGGGTTCCCTGACGTCACCATTACGTGACCGTTTCGGTATCGTACAGCGTCTGGAATTCTATCAGGTTGCTGATTTACAGCACATCGTCGGGCGCAGCGCATTGTGTCTGGGGCTGGAGTTGTCACAAGAAGGTGCGCACCAGATAGCCCGCCGTTCACGCGGTACGCCGCGTATTGCTAACCGTCTGCTGCGCCGTGTGCGTGACTTCGCGGAAGTGAAAGGTGACGGGACGATTAACGGCGAGACGGCCAATGGCGCACTGGATATGCTGGACGTCGATGCAGAAGGTTTTGACTATATGGACCGCAAACTGCTGTTGGCGATTATCGATAAGTTTACCGGGGGTCCGGTTGGCCTCGATAACCTGGCTGCGGCGATTGGCGAAGAGCGCGAAACCATCGAAGACGTGATTGAACCCTTCCTGATCCAGCAAGGCTTTATTCAGCGCACGCCGCGTGGCCGTATGGCAACCAACCACGCTTATAAACACTTCGGTATGACGCGACCTGAATAGACCTCAATACGCTGATTTCTTGTATAAAAAACGGACGCCACATTGGGCGTCCGTTTTTTATAGCCTTTACCTGGCGATCTCTTCATAACGCGAAAAATTGAACGCTTGAAGAATTATGCCACCTGTTTTTTTGTCAGGCTGAGCATAAACATGATTGCGGCGCTCAGTACGACTGACGGTCCGGCCGGTGTGTCATAAAACGCCGAGAAGGCCAGTCCACCAGTGACGGCCAGAATGCCGACGGCAATGGCAACCAGCGCCATCTGCTCCGGTGTTTTGGCAAAGCGGCGAGCCGTCGCAGCGGGAATGATCAGCAGCGAAGTGATAATCAGTGCGCCGACAAACTTCATGGCGAGACCGATGGTCAGCGCGGTGACTAACATCAGGATAATGCGCGAACGCTGAAGATTAACACCATCCACATGTGCCAGTTCAGGGCTGATGGTCATCGACAGCAGCGAACGCCACTGCCAACAAAGGACGCTAATCACCACCACCACGCCAACGCCAATCATCCAGATGTCGCTGAGGGTGACCGACAGCAAATCACCGAATAAATAGGCCATCAGATCGACGCGGACGTTGGACATCAGGCTGACCACCACCAGACCGAGCGACAACGCACTGTGCGCCATAATACCCAGCAGGGTATCGACGGCCAGATGCGGTTTACGTTCGAGAATCACCAATAACAAGGCCAGTAGCAGGGTCACCACAATCACTGCATAAAACGGATTGACGTTCAGCAGCAGGCCGAAAGCCACGCCGAGCAGGGAGGCATGGGCGAGGGTATCGCCGAAATAAGACATGCGTCGCCAGACTACAAATGAACCTAACGGGCCCGCTGCCGTCGCCAGCAGAATACCGGCCAGCCAGCCGGGCAGTAATAATTCAATCATGCGTCACGGCCTCCGCTATTACGCAAAATAACTTTTCCCTTTAAATCGTGACGATGATTGTGATGATGGCGATAAATGGCCAGTTGCTCTGCGCCCCGGTTGCCAAACATGGCAATAAATTCCGGGTGCATCGACACCACTTCCGGCGAACCAGAACAGCAAATATGTTCGTTCAGGCATAAAACCTCGTCGGTTTTCGCCATGACCAGGTGCAGGTCATGGGACACCATCAGTACCGCGCAGCCGAGTTCACAGCGCAGACTGTCAATCAGGTTATACAGCGCCAGCTGTCCGTTGACGTCTACGCCCTGAGTGGGTTCATCAAGGACCAGCAACTGAGGGCTGTTCATCAGCGCACGGGCCAGCAAAACGCGCTGGTTTTCACCGCCGGACAGTTTTTGCATCGGTTGATCGAGAAGGTGGGCGGCCTGTACGCGTTTTAGCGCAGGCAAAATATCCTGACGCTTGACGCCGGGTTTTAGTCGCATAAAACGGCTGACGGTCAGCGGCATGGTGGCATCAAGATGGAGTTTTTGCGGCACGTACCCAATGCGCAGATTGGATTGGCGGGTCATTGTGCCGCTGGTGGGGGCAACCAGACCGAGCACTACGCGGACCAGCGTGGATTTTCCCGCGCCGTTTGGGCCGAGTAAGGTCAGTATTTTTCCGGGTTGCAATGTCAGCGAAATATCCGAGAGCACGCGCCGGGAGCCGAAAGTGACAGAGATATTATGTAGTGTGGCTAAAGTAGGCATGTCAGTGATGTCTTGCAGAGCAAATCGAATGTTATAATATTGCGTTTTCGCCCAAAAAACCAGTTTTCACCTTAACGATGATGAGTTAACGCCTTATGAGAAAGAACAGCAAAACCTTTAAACGGATGTTATTAGCCGCCGCGTTAGTCTCAGGCTGTACGTTCAACATTGCGCAGGCCTCTGTTGTGGTCTCTGTTCGTCCGTTGGGATTTATCGCTTCGGCCATCGCCGATGGCGTAACGCCGACAGAAATTTTGTTACCCGATGGCGCGTCACCTCATGACTTCGCGCTGCGTCCATCCGATTTACAAAAAATGCGCCGTGCCGATCTGGTGGTGTGGGTAGGGCCGGAGATGGAAGCTTTTATGTCCAAACCTGCCGCACAGTTACCGCCGAACCGTCAGGTGGAAATCGCGACATTAAGCACCGTGACGCCACTGTTACAGAAAGGCGATCATGACGACGATGAGCATGAACACAGCCAGGATGAGCACGCCGATGATCACCATCACGGTGAGTACAATATGCATGTTTGGATGTCGCCGGAGATTGCAAAACAGACTGCGATCGCAATTCATGCAAGGTTAGTGGAACTAATGCCACAAAAGAAAGACCAATTAGACGTCAACTTAATTCACTTTGAAGAGGGATTGACAAAAGTTGACAAAAACCTTGGTAAGATGCTGCAGCCTGTACAGGGTAAGGGATATTTCGTTTTTCATGATGCTTATGGCTACTTTGAAAAACACTTCGGCCTTTCGCCACTTGGCCACTTTACGGTCAATCCCGAGATTCAACCCGGTGCACAGCGATTACATCTCATTCGAACTCAGTTGGTTGAGCAAAAGGCAGTCTGTGTTTTTGCTGAACCACAATTCAGGCCGGCCGTAATTAATGCCGTTGCCCAGGGAACAACAGTGCGTATGGGCACATTGGACCCGCTGGGGAACGGGATCGCATTGGGTAAGGACAGTTATGTGAACTTCCTGTCACATCTGACTAACCAATACGTGAGCTGCCTGAAGTAAGATTAAAAGGACAGTATTAAAGTGCAGCTGATAGTCCGTTCTATCGCTCTGGCGTATAACAACCTTCCACGGCCCCACCGCGTCATGCTGGGGTCGCTTACCGTCGTCACACTTGCCGTGGCCGTCTGGAAACCGTTGCCCCATTCCCAGTCGAAATGCAACAAAGTGACCCACTGGCCAGACTCGGATAAAATCACCGTTCTGGCCCTACTGGAGATCCCTTTGCATGCAGGGAAAACATCTCACTCAGAAAGAGCGGTTC
>BHES01000050.1 GCA_003864575.1 Enterobacterales bacterium | reverse complement strand
GGCTATGTCCATGATCCGGGCTTTAAATAAAATGACGCTTGCAGGAATGCCGAAGAGTGTAAGAGTTGCCTGAGAAAATGAGCAATGAGGAGCACCTTTATCAAAATCTGATTTATTCAACAAAGCCCCTTTATGGTGTCTTGTGATCTCTTGATGCATGACAAAGCGCCACCTGCCTGCCCTTCTTTATAATCATGGCCGTTTGTCTTCCCACGGGTAACTCAACATGGCTTATGAACTCAATCTGGACTGGCAAGAATTCTTAGAAAAATACTGGCAGAAACGCCCTGTTATCTTAAAAAAAGCGTTCATTGATTTTATCGACCCCATTACGCCGGATGAACTGGCGGGGCTGGCGATGGAGCCCGAAGTAGACAGCCGTTTAGTCAGCTACAAGAATGGTCAATGGCAGGCAAGCAACGGGCCTTTCGAGCACTTCGACAACCTGGGTGAAACCGGCTGGTCGTTGCTGGCGCAGGCGGTTAACCACTGGCACGCGCCTTCTGCGGAGTTAGTCCGCCCTTTCCGCGTACTGCCTGACTGGCGTCTGGATGATCTGATGATTTCCTACTCCCTGCCAGGCGGCGGCGTTGGCCCGCATATCGACCAGTACGACGTGTTTATCATTCAGGGGATGGGCAGCCGCCGCTGGCGCGTCGGGGATAAATTACCGCTCAAACAGTTCTGCCCGCATCCGGCCTTATTACACGTCGAGCCTTTTACACCGATTATTGATGAAGACCTTGAACCGGGCGACATTCTCTATATTCCGCCGGGTTTCCCGCATGACGGAGTCACGCACACCGAGGCTTTCAACTATTCCGTTGGTTTCCGTGGCCCGAACAGCCGGGATTTAATCAGCAGCTTTGCTGACTACGCCCTGGAAAACGATCTCGGTGGTGAACACTACAGCGATCCTGACCTGACGCTGCGCGATCACGTGGGCAAAGTCGAAGAATATGAGCTGGAACGCGTGCGCAGCATGATGCATCAGCTGATTGACCAGCCGGAAGATTTTAAGCAGTGGTTTGGCCGTTTCGCCACCACACCGCGTCACGAACTGGACATCGCACCGGCCGAGCCACCGTATGAAGCGCAGGAAATCGTGGATGCGTTAATGCAGGGTGATAGCCTGACCCGCCTGAGCGGTCTGCGTGTGCTGAACGTGGGCGAACGTTTCTTCGTTAACAGCGAACCACTGGAAACATCCAACCATCATGCGGCGGATGCGCTGTGCCGCTATATGTTGATCGGCAAGAAAGAGCTGGGGACTGCCTTGCAGGATCCGGAGTTTGTCGTGGTATTAACCGACCTGGTTAATCAGGGTTACTGGTATTTCGACGAATAACAGCGCCGTCTGACGGCGACGTAAAAAAAGGCGGCATCCCGTAAAAGGAGCCGCCTTTTTTATCAAGAAAGAAACGGATTATTCCGGGCGATAAAGCTTAACCGGTGTTTTGGGTTTACGCGGTGGCTCAAACAGATCGATGTCTTCGCCATGAATATATTTGGCGCGCAAAATCGAGGAGATTTTATCCATCGTCATCACAATCACCACCAAAATCAGCGTGATAAACATCACCACGTCCCAATTCCACAACCGCATATTCTCGGCATATACCAGGCCAATCCCGCCCGCCCCGACAAAGCCTAATACCGCCGCCGAACGGGTATTCGATTCAATCTGGTAAAGAGACAGTGCCAGGAAAGTCGGGAAAGATTGGGTGAAAATACCGAAGCGATGCGTTTGCAGAGGATTGGCCCCCAAAGCACGCAAACCGCGGCTTGGCGAGCGTTCTACCGCCTCGTGACCTTCCGCATAAAGCTTACCCAACAATCCCATATCCTGCATGATGATCGCCAGCACACCGGCCAGTGGACCCATGCCAACGGCGCGTACAAAAATCAGCCCCCAGATCGCCATATCCAGCCCGCGCAACACGTCCAGCAGGCGGCGAACTACCAGAGAAATCGGGCGCAGCAACGGCGTGGACATCACATTACGCGCCGCCAGAAACGACAGCGGCAACGCCAGAAATGAGGCAGTGATAGTACCGGCGAACACAATCGCCAAGGTCATGGCAATTTGCCCAAAGTAGTACATCAACGGCCACTCTGAAAAATTATTCCAGACAAACATACGCAGAAAATAGCGCCCAATCTGGCTGGTACCGCGCACCACGGCGTCCCACGGGATCCCGTAATAGGTGAAAAAATAGAGATAATAAAGGGTGATCAGCACGGCAAATACGCCGAGATAACGCAGGTAGCGGCGCTGGGCTGAGAATAACTGCGGATGATCGCGCTTAATGCCGGCGATGGCCGACGGTGCCAGTGCTTCAGTCAGCATCAGAAGGTGCCCTCTACTGCGCGCTTACGCAGTTTGCCTGATAAGAAGTCCATGAAGGAAACCACCAGAATGATTAACAGCAGCGTCATACTGACCTGGTCGTAGCGGTCAAGTTTAATGGAGGTCATCAGCTCCTGGCCGATGCCGCCCGCGCCCACCAGCCCGAGGATCGTCGACTGACGGAAGTTGATTTCAAGACGCATAAAACTGTACGACAGGAAGATAGGTTTGACCTGCGGCCAGATAGCGAAGCGCATACGTTGCAGACGCCCTGCCCCACAGGATTTCAGGCCGCGTACCGGTTTGTCCGATGCCGTTTCAATCGATTCATAAAACAGTTTGGTCAGGCTGCCGACGGTATGCAGCGTCAGGGCAATAAAGCCTGGGATCGCGCCGATACCAAAAGCCATCACGCACATCACCGCCCAGGCCAGTTCCGGCATGGTTCGCAGGAAAGCGACAAAGGTGCGGATACTGAGTTTTAGCCATTTCGGCGAGTCGGTATTATTAGCCGCCATAAACGCCAGTAACGTTGCCAGCGCGGTGGATAAAATGGTCGATGAAAGCGCCAGCTGAATAGTTTCCCAAATCAGCGGCAACTGAATATTCAGCCGGTATCCCCAATAAGCCAATGAGCCTTCGGTATGACCGTCCGCGAATAATAATGACCAGTGCAATACCGGCACCGTTTCACCGATATAATCAAAGAAATGAGGGGCCGAAAGAAATACCGTTTTCAAATTGAGTTCAGAAACATTGCCTGACCATAAATAAAGCACCAGCATCAGTCCAGACCAGACCAATGCCTCACGCTTTTGCTTACCGCGTATTTGCTGGTAATAACGATTGAAGTATTTATTCAAAATAATATACCCGATTAACAGATAATCATTATTCCTCCCCCTGCGAAGGGGGAGGACAGGAGGGGGTATTACAAAAGACAATAATGATAAAAGTATTTGCTTTCTTAATTGTCCTTAATACCCCACCCCAACCCTCCCCTTCGCAGGGGAGGGAGTAGGCGGCTTTTCGCTTTTCTCCTCCCCCTGCGAAAGGGAGGGAGCTAAGCCTATTAGCGGCTGCCTTTAGTCAGCTCGCGCTTCATGTCTATTATCTGTTGATACTCTGCCAGTGACGTCTCGCCAATGTGTTGTTTACCGCCGACGGCTTTCACGAAGCATTCGTGGTCATCTTTATCCAGTTTCTTAATCGCTGAAACCAGTTTGGCTTTAAAGGCCGGTGGCAAATCACTGCGCACTAAAATCGGGCCATTAGGAATTAACGGTGATTCCCAGATAATGCGGATATTTTTCATCAGATCCGGATGTTCCATGCGGATCATGCGGTTGAATGCGCCGGAGGTATAGCCGGTTTCGCGATCGCCTATCATCGATGCCCAAGTCACAGCACCGGCAAACTGACCGTTCAGCACGCCAAGAATGTCCTGCTCATGGCCACCGGAGAAGGTGACGCTGGAGAAGAAGTTGTTGTATTTATTATCCGTATTACCGCCAAACTCTTTCTTGAAGGTCTGGTTTGGGATCAAATACCCTGACGTTGAGTCTGGATCGGCAAAACCAAAGGCTTTCCCTTTCAGGTCAGACAGTTTTTTGTACGGGCTGTCGGCTTTAACCACCACAACAGAGTGATAACCACGGGATTTATCCGTGTCATCGATGACAATACCCACCAGATCTACGGCTTTCGGGTTATTAATATAGACCGAGGCGAAAGAGGAAGGGGACATGCTTAATACCATATCCACTTTCCCGCCTAATAACCCCTGAATAACACCCGAGTAGTCGGAGGAATTACGCAGTTTGGTATCAACATTCAATTCTTTATCAAAGAAATCTTTTACACACTGATTATCGCCAATCTGCTGCGTGGCATTTTGCCCACCCAGAATACCCATATTTAATTCTTTTGGCGCATCTTCTGCCATGCTGTGCATTGCGGTCATTGACCCTGCTACCAGTACCGCCAGACGTAATAAATTCTTCATGTAGTCATGACCCTTTATAGAGTAGAGAAAGTTGAGATAAGTAAATCCAAATAACTTCACGAGATTATTTATTGTGACAAAATCTAATGCTGTAATTCACCCTCTTCCCCGTACAACTGGTGAAGAATGTCATCATTTAATTGATCGGGATGACCATCAAAGATGATCTGCCCTTTCGCGATACCAATCACCCGGGTACAGAAGTCTTTAACCAATTCGACCGAATGCAGGTTAACCATCACGGCGATATTCTCTTCGCTGACTTTTTTCAGCGCATTCATGATGCGCAAAGTATTTTTCGGATCCAGTGACGCCACCGGCTCATCGGCCAACAGGATTTTTGGGTTCTGCATCAGCGCACGGCAAATAGCCACGCGTTGCATCTGACCACCGGAGAGATTCTCAGCGCGCTGCAAGGCGTGCGGCAGCATATGTAACCATTCGAGCAATGAGATAGCGCGGGCGCGGTCTTCGTCGTCGAACTGGTTGAAGAAGGATTTGAAGGTTGAAGTCTGGCTGAGGCGACCAAGCAACACGTTGGTCAGTACGTCAAGACGGGGTACCAGGCAGAAATCCTGGAAAATCATCCCACACCCGGCGCGCCAGCGGCGCAGTGATTTGCCGGTTAGCCCGGCCAGCTGCTGTTGCTCGCCGTTTTCGTAGTGGCACACCACGCTGCCGTCTGACAGCGGAATGGTGCCGTTAAGCACGTGTAACAGGGTGGATTTCCCCGCCCCCGAACGGCCAATCACGGCGACAAACTCACCGGCATGCAGGTCAAAGCTGATGTCATTGAGTACGCGCTGGCCGGATTTATAGGATTTCACCAGCCCTTTTACATCGAGTACTTTGTTCTGTTGCTGCGGCCTGGCTTGAGGATATTCAGCCTGTGCCAGCTTAAGTTGAGCTTGCGCCATGATGCTGTCTCTCGGTTGCTTACAGATTCTGGCAATCATTAAGCGCGAGTTTTATGACACATTGATGATGCTTTAATGGCCGTCCGGTGACGCGCCTCCCTGCCTTCGGCGGCATTTACGTCTATGATGGATTCGGGTCGATAAACTGAAGGAGAAGAGATGAACATGCATCAGGACAATCAGGGGCTGATTTCGCGTCTGAAAGACATTGCCGGCAGCCGTCACGTATTAACGGGCGACAGCAGCACGGAACGCTACCGTAAAGGATTTCGTTCCGGTGGTGGGAAAGCGCTGGCGGTGGTATTTCCGCAGACCCTGCTGCAACAGTGGCAACTGCTGAAAGCCTGCGTCGAGGCCGACAAAATTGTCATCATGCAGGCCGCCAATACCGGCCTGACCGAAGGTTCGACACCGAGCGGCGACGACTATGACCGCGACATTGTGATTTTCAGCACCCTGAAACTCGACCATATCGAACTGCTCGATGGCGGGAATCAGGTGATTGGTTTCCCCGGCAGCACCTTATATAAGCTGGAAAAAATCCTCAAACCTTACGGGCGTGAACCGCATTCTGTTATAGGTTCTTCCTGTATCGGTGCCTCCGTGGTCGGCGGCATCTGTAATAACTCCGGCGGCTCGCTGGTGAAACGTGGCCCGGCCTATACCGAGATGGCGCTGTATGCGCAAATCGATGCTCAGGGTGAGCTGCAACTGGTTAACCATCTGGGCATCGCACTCGGCGATACGCCGGAAGAGATATTGACGCGACTGGAAAAAGGCAATTTCAAAGACGAAGACATCAGCCACGACCAGCGCAAAGCCTCTGACCATGACTACGCCGAGCGGGTGCGGGACGTCGAAGCCGACACGCCGTCGCGTTTCAATGCTGACCAGCGCCGCCTGTTCGAAGCCTCCGGCTGTGCCGGGAAGCTGGCGGTCTTCGCCGTCCGTCTCGACACCTTCCCGGCCGAGAGCCAGCAGCAAGTCTTTTACATCGGTACCAACAGCACCGCCGTGCTGACCGAATTGCGCCGTCAGATCCTACGGGATTTTACAAACTTGCCGGTGGCCGGTGAATATATGCACCGCGATATTTTCGACATCACCGAGGTCTATGGCAAAGACACCTTCATGATGATCGACAAACTCGGCACCGACAAAATGCCCGACATGTTCAGTGCCAAAGGCAAGTTTGACGCCCACATCAGCAAAGTGCCGTTTCTGCCGAAAAACTTCAGCGACCGCGTGATGCAGTGCATCAGTAAAGCCCTGCCCAACCACCTCCCGCCGCGGATGAAAAAATACCGCGACCGCTATGAGCATCACCTGTTGCTGAAAATGTCTGGTGAAGGGATCGCCGAAGCGCAGAGCTTCCTCACCCGCTTCTTTACGGAAAACGAAGGTGACTTCTTTGTCTGTTCAGAGGATGAAGGGAAAAAGGCATTCCTGCACCGCTTTGCCGCCGCGGGTGCGGCAGTGCGTTATCATGCGGTACACGAAAAAGAGGTCGAAGACATCCTTGCGCTGGACATCGCCCTGCGCCGCAACGACACAGAGTGGTTCGAAACCCTGCCGCCGGAAATCAATAATCAGCTGGTCGCGAAACTCTATTAC
Organism: Enterobacterales bacterium; assembly: GCA_003864575.1. GTDB lineage: Bacteria > Pseudomonadota > Gammaproteobacteria > Enterobacterales > Enterobacteriaceae > Ewingella. The sequence goes on along the minus strand of BHES01000050.1, from coordinate 17,169 downwards.
GGCCACTTTATGTGCCATGTTTTCCATCAGGATTACATCGTCAAAAAAGGGGCGAACAGTAAAAAACTGAAACATCAGATGCTGGAAATTCTCGACGCCAAAGGAGCCGAATACCCCGCAGAGCATAACGTCGGGCATCTGTATATCGCGAAACCCCACATGAAAGCCTTCTACCAGCAAGCCGACCCAACCAACAGTTTCAACCCAGGGATCGGCAAGACCAGTAAGCTGAAAAACTGGCGCGGCTAAGCCAAATCCGTTTTGGCCCCCGCCGTATCCGGCATTCCACGCCACCGTCTTTTTACATACGCTGACGTGGTTTGGCCGGTTATTTCAACATCGTGGCTTAATGGAACTGAAGGTAGGCAACATGCGTTTGCAGATACTCCTGCAAACCGTGTTTACCGTCGGCACCGCCCACGCCTGATTTACGCCAGCCCGCATGGAACCCCTGCATGGCCTCGAAGTTTTCACGGTTAATGTAGGTTTCACCGAATTTCAGCTGTTTCAGCGCTTTCATCGCAGTATTGATGTTACTGGTATAAATAGACGAGGTCAGGCCGTATTCGCTGTCGTTCGCCATGGTAATCGCCTCCTCCAGCGTTTTGAATACGGCGACGGGCAGCACCGGACCAAATACCTCTTCGTGCATGATCGGCATCTCCTGTTTCACATCCACCAGCAGCGTCGGCGGATAGAAAAAGCCGGTGCCCCCGGCACGTTTACCGCCCAGCAACACTTTTGCGCCCTGTGATACGGCTTTCGCCACTTTGTCTTCCACCCGTTGTAGAGCAGCAGCACTGATCAGCGGCCCCATATCCAGCTCTTTTTTCTCCGCCGTATTGCCGAACGTCACCTGTTTCATCGCTTCACTGATACGCGAAACAAATTCGTCGTACACTCCTTCCTGCACATAGACGCGCTCGGCGCAGTTACAAACCTGCCCACTATTAATAATGCGTGAGCTGACGATGGCTTTGACGGCGAGATCAAGATCGGCGTCGTTCATGACGATAGCCGGGGCTTTGCCGCCCAGTTCCAGCGATACCTTGGTGACGTTCTGTGCGGCAGCGGTCATGGTGGCAATACCGGCGGCGACGCTGCCGGTCAGGCTGACCATCCCCACTTTCGGATTGCCCGCCAGCTCTTGGCCGACCGTCGGGCCGTAGCCGGTCACGATATTCAGCACGCCTTTTGGCAGGCCGATTTTATGAATAATTTCAGCGAAAATCACTGCGTTGTTGGGCGTGATTTCGCTCGGTTTAATAACAATGGTATTGCCGGTGATCAGCGCCGGTGCCGCTTTACGTGCAATCAGAAAGAACGGGAAGTTCCACGGCAGAATCCCGGTGGTCACGCCAATGGCTTTGCGGAACACAAAGATGTTCTCGTTCGGGCGGTCACTCTGGATGATTTCGCCTTCGTAACGACGCGCCCATTCCGCCATGTAATCCAAATAATCAGCAGTGAACAGCACTTCAGTTTGCGCCAGACCGTAGGTTTTGCCGCCTTCGGCAATAATGGTTTCCGTCAGCTCGGCTTCCCGTTCACGGATACCGGCCGCGATTTTATGCAACCATACTCCGCGTTCAACGGCGGGTAACGCTTCCCAGCCGGGCTGCGCCGCTTGTGCAGCATCAATGGCTTTTTTGGCATCCTGGGCCGTGCCTTCCGGGATCTGTGAAATCCGCTGTTCCGTTGCCGGATTCATAACGTCAATCCACTTCCCGCCGGTGTTTTCGACAAACTCGCCGTTGATATACATACGTTTCTGAAGGGTGCTCATGTAAGAAATCTCCCAATCCGGATAGAGGTGATGAACGAATTGTTAATAAAACAGCTCTTTTTTGTGAAGTTTTAATAGCCTGTTCTATCAGCCGGATTTTTACCTTTGCATGAGTGCCAGTTAACGTTTAAAAATGGCAAAAAAGCCATGGTCGGCCTGACCGACATAACGTTTTTGCATATTGGAAGGAGCAAGAGGATAAGGACGACTACCCAAATGAGTTCGAGCGGCAGGAAGGCGGCAAGCGAGAGAATCCCGATGAGCTTACAAAAGTAAGTGATTCGGGTGAACGAGCGTAGCCAACGCATCTGCCGTTCGAAATATGCCGGGTATTTATTGGCGGAGAGTCCGGGGGGCGTAGCCAAACTCACGCTTAAACAGCGTCGAGAAATGGTTGCTGTCGCAGAAACCACACTGATGGGCGATGTCGGTGATGGAACTGTCGCTAAAGCGCAGCATGTTGCGGGCGTTGAGCAGACGCAGACGGTTGAGATAGTTGAGCGGCGTGCAGCCGGTTTGTTGCTTCATCTGTCGGTGTAAGGTGCGCAGCGACATAGAGAACTGTTCGGCCAGTACCATCCAGTCGATCTCTTCGTCGTAATGTTCGTTCATCCAGTCCAGCAGATTATTCAGCTCGCCACCCTGCCCGCCATAGCCGACATCGCGGCTGCCTTTGCGCAGCAACAACAGCAACTGCATAAAATAGAGCTCCTGCTGCGCCTGCGATTCCGGTAACTGGTTGGTCGGTTTGCGCGCCAGCAGTTCTATCAGCGTTTTGGCCTGCGTGATTTGCCCCGGATTAATACGCCAGTGCGCCGGGTAAACACCCCCGACTTCCTGCGGCAGCAGTTCGTTGATGCCATTGAGAAAACGGAAAGCCTCCGGACTGCGGTACAGTACGTTGGTGAGATGCAAATTATCGGTGTTTTCATACAGATGGTGATCGCGGTAACGCACAAAACAGACGCTGCCCGCACTGAGGATCAGCGGCTTATCATTAAATACGTGTGTCCCGGTGCCCTGCTCTACCAGCACAATTTCATTGAAATCTAAATGATGGTGCTCAGGAAAGGTGTCATGGGGATGACGCGGCTCAATGGCGACCGGAAAATCTCCTGAAGGGAAATAATCACTACTGCGTAACACCGTCATTTCCAACTCCTTATTAACATTATTGTAATATCTTAGTCGTCACGGACGCCGTCATCGGGCTGAAACTGTGACCAACCAGCCGCTTTTGAACAAAACCTCTCTTTCCTGCCGCTGTTCGGCATAATTCTGTGCGTTACGCCGCTTTACGCCCCCTCAGCCTGCGATTTTTTTGACCCTCACAGCCCGTGGTTTTCTGCCCGCTTTACCTGCCTGATAAAAGATTGTTATCAATTTGTGAGATTGTTCTCCCATACCTTTGTGTCTTTGCCATTGTTGGCTGGCAACTGGCACTCGCGGAAAGGTCAGCCTGTCAGCAACCCCCTAGAGTCGTGATCATGCGCCTGGCGCGTCGGCAATTTTTGGTCGTTACACTTTTTGCGGACGTTTCATTTTGCGAACTTGTCTTTTTTCGAACGTTTCTTTTTACGAACTGATGTGGAGTGCAGAGAATGAAATTAAAACATGTACTGAGCCTCACCCTGATGGCGAGCAGTATCCTGCTGGCAGGCGCGGCATCGGCAGAAGTGAAAATTGCACTGGTGGCAAAATCGCTGGGCAACGGATTTTTTGAAGCCGCTAACGTCGGCGCACAACAGGCCGCCAAAGAACTGGGTGATGTGAAAGTGATTTACACCGGCCCGACTACCACGACGGCCGAAGCGCAGATCGACGTGCTGAACGGCCTGATTGCGCAAGGTGTCGATGCGATTGCCGTCTCTGCCAATGACCCGGATGCGCTGGTGCCGGTGCTGAAAAAAGCCATGCAGCGCGGTATTAAAGTGGTCTCCTGGGATTCTGGCCTGGCGCAGGCGGGCCGCCAAATTCACCTCAATCCATCCAATAATGCGCTGATCGGTGAAACGAACGTCAAACTTGCCGCCGATGCGCTGAAAGCGCTGAATCTAGAAAAAGGCGACGTGGCGATCCTCAGTGCCACCCCGACCTCCACCAACCAGAATTTGTGGATTAGCGAGATGAAAAAGGTGCTGCCAAAGTACCCTTCCGTCAATTTGGTCACCGTGGCCTATGGCGATGACCTGTCGGATAAAAGCTACCGCGAAACCGTCGGCCTGCTCAAATCCTATCCGAATCTGAAAGTCATTATTTCGCCGTCATCCGTCGGCATTGTGGCCGCCGCGCAGGCAGTAAAAGATCAGGGAAAAATCGGTAAAGTGTACGTGACCGGCCTGGGGCTACCGTCTGAAATGGCCGGTGCTATCAAATCCGGCGCGACCAAAAGTTTTGCTATCTGGAACCCTATCGATCTCGGCTACGCCGCCACCTATCTGGCCTATGATCTGGTTAAAGGCACTGCCACCAAAACCGAAGCCAGCATGGGCCGTTTAGGCAAGGTGAAACTGGAGGCTGACGGCAGCGGCGCAATGGCCGAACCTTTTGTTTATGACGCCAGCAACATCGATAAATTCTCTAAAATTTTCTGATCCTGAATGCGGCTGACCGGCGTGCTGGTCAGCCGTTTTGTTGTATTTTGCCAGACAGGGGAAAGGTATGAATGACTCCGCAACTCCGCTTTTGTCATTACAGGGTATCAGCAAAGTCTTTCCGGGCGTCAGGGCGCTGAACAACGTCCACCTGGATTTATATCCGGGAAAAGTCACTGCCCTGATTGGCGAAAACGGCGCTGGTAAATCAACGCTGGTGAAAGTCATGACCGGCATTTACCAGCCGGAAGAAGGCGAATTACGCTATAAAGCCATTGCGATAAAACTGCCCAATCCGGAATCAGCGCACAAGATGGGTATCACCGCCATTCATCAGGAAACCGTGCTGTTTGACGAGCTTTCCGTCACCGAAAATATTTTTGTCGGCCACTACGTGTATTCGGGAATGTTCAAACGCCTGAACTGGCCCGCGATGCATCAACAGGCGCGCGCTATCCTGACGCGGCTGGAAGTGAATATTGATCCGCACGCCACGCTGAAAGAACTGAGTATCGCGCAGCGCCACATGGTGGCGATTGCCCGCGCGCTGTCGTTTGATGCGCAGGTGGTGATCCTTGACGAGCCCACCGCCGCGCTGTCGCAGCACGAAATCATCGAGTTTTACCAAATCGTCGAACGCCTGAAATCCGAGGGCAAAGCCATTCTGTTTATCTCACACAAGTTCGACGAGATCTTTGCCATTTCCGATCACTACACCGTGCTGCGCGATGGCACTTATGTGGGATCCGGCAAAATCAGCGGCATCAGTGAGCGCCAAATGGTCACCATGATGGTAGGCCGCGACGTCAACCAGGCCTACCCGAAAGTGAGCTGTGAACCGGGCGAAACGGTACTAGAAGTGCAAAACCTCAGCCATCCGACCGAATTCGCCGGGATCAATTTCTCACTGCGCAAAGGCGAGATCCTGGGTTTTTACGGGCTGGTTGGCGCGGGGCGGACCGAGCTGATGCAGGCGCTGTTTGGTGTCACGCAACCCCATCGAGGGAAAATTCTGATCAACGGCAAAGAGCACCATTTTTCACGGCCTTCGCAGGCCATTCGCGCGGGCATTGTGTATGTGCCGGAAGAGCGGCAGAAACAGGGCGCGATCATTGATTTATCCATCAGCCAGAACATCAGCCTGCCGCAGCTCAGCCAGCTCAATGCGCGCGGTGTGCTGAATGATAAAAAAGAGTGGGCGCTGGCCGATGACTACGCCAAGCGGTTACAGGTCAAAGCCTCGAGCTGGAAACAGCCGGTCGGCACACTGTCCGGCGGCAACCAGCAAAAGGTGGTGATTGCCAAATGGCTGGCCACCCAACCTGACATCATCATTTTGGATGAACCGACCAAAGGCATTGATATTGGCTCTAAAGCGGCGGTGCATCAGTTTATGTCCGAGTTGGTCGGGCGCGGGCTGGCGGTGATCATGGTCTCCTCCGAACTGCCCGAAGTGATGGGCATGGCGGACCGCATTATCGTGATGCACGAAGGCCTGATGGTGGCTGAATTTAACGCGGGTGAAGCCAGCGCCGAAATGATTGTCAGCGCCGCCAGCGGTGCGCCACGGGAGGCCGCATAATGAAAAACCGGCTGAAATACCGTGAGCTGCTGCTGGCAGGGGTAATTGTCCTGATTGTGTTCGGCGTCGGTGCCCGTTCGCCTGAGTTTCTGGGGCTCGGCAATCTGCTGGAGATGTTCAACGATACCTCGATTCTGATCATTCTGGCGCTCGGCCAGATGATGGTATTGCTCACTAAAGGCATTGATCTGTCGATGGCGGCCAACCTGGCGCTGACCGGCATGATTGTGGCGCTGATTAATTTCCATCACCCGGATATTCCGGTGTGGTCGTTGGTGTTGCTGGCAACGCTGCTGGGGCTGGCGATGGGGGCGATAAATGGTTTGCTGGTGTGGAAAATTGGCATCCCGCCGATTGTGGTCACGCTGGGCACCATGAGTATTTATCGCGGCATTATTTTCCTGCTGACTAACGGAGGCTGGATCAACGCCCATCAGATGAGCCCCGATTTCCTCAGCCTGCCGCGTGCGACCTTTATCGGCCTGCCGCTGCTCGGCTGGTGTGCCATCGGTGCGTTGATTTTAGTGGCGTATTTCCTGCGCTACAGCCGCACCGGACGGGCGCTGTATACCGCAGGTGGCAATGCCACGGCGGCGTATTACACCGGCATCAACGCAGGAAAGATGCAGTTCGTCAGCTTCTGTCTCTCCGGCGCACTGGCCGGTTTTTGCGGGTATTTGTGGATTTCACGCTTCGCGGTCGCCTACGTGGATGTGGCTAACGGCTTCGAATTGCAGATTGTCGCCGCCTGTGTCATCGGCGGGATCAGTACCATGGGCGGCATCGGTTCCGTGGTTGGCTGCCTGCTCGGCGCACTGTTCCTCGGCGTGATTAACAATGCCCTGCCGGTGATCGACGTCTCGCCGTTCTGGCAAATGGCCATTTCCGGCGGCGTCATTGTGATTGCGGTGATCCTCAACGAAAGCGCGAATAAACGGACAGGACGGCTGATTTTGCGCCATGCTCCGTCGGTTCACGCTGTACGACCTGAATCAGAGGCCAAATCATGAATAAGACGTTAACGTCACGTACAACGATGAATGAAAACTCGCCTCTGCGAGTCACGCCTTTCCTACGTCGACTGATGTGTTGGGAAGGTTTTTTACTGCTGGTGACACTGCTGGTATTTGTGGTGAGCGCCTTCGCCTCGCCCTACTTTCTCAATATCTGGAATCTCTCGGACGCGACGTTCAACTTTACGGAAAAAGCCATCATCGTGTTGCCGATGGCGATGCTTATCATCGCCCGCGAGATTGATTTATCGGTGGCCTCAACGATGGCGCTCAGCTCAACCATGATGGGCTTCTGCGCACAGGCCGGTTGGCCCACACCCGCACTGGTCGGCGTCGGGCTGAGCGTGGGCTTATTGTGTGGTCTGGTTAACGGGCTGCTGGTCACGCGCCTGAATTTGTCGTCAATCGTCATTACCATCGGGACTATGAGCCTGTTTCGCGGCATCACTTATGTGCTGCTGGGGGATAAATCATTGAATCAGTATCCGGCCAGCTTCGCCTGGTTCGGACAAGGGTACGTCTGGGGACCCCTGTCGTTTGAATTTGCGCTGTTTCTGGGGCTCGGTGCGGTGTTTTATTTCCTGCTGCACAAAACCAACTTTGGCCGACGCACTTACGCCATCGGCAATAATCCGGTCGCGGCGTGGTATTCGGGGATTAACGTGAAACGCCACAACCTCGCGCTTTTCGTGCTGGTTGGGGTGATGTCCGGGCTGGCGGCGGTTTTGCTGACCTCGCGCCTGGGCAGTACGCGCCCGACGCTGGCCCTCGGCTGGGAGCTGAGCGTGATCACCATGGCCGTGCTCGGCGGCGTTAGCGTTCTTGGCGGTTCAGGCAGTATGACCGGCGTGATCATCGCCGCGTTTCTGATGGGCCTGCTGACCTTCGGCCTGAGCCTGCTCAACGTGCCGGGCATTGTGATGTCGGTGATTGTCGGTGCAATGTTGATCGTCGTGATTTCACTGCCGGTGCTGTACCGAAGGATGTTAGCGCGGGGGAAATAGGTTATCCAATGAAGACCCCCCGCCGGTTGGCGGGGGCAGTCACATCAAAACAGTTTCATACTAAAACCCCACATCAGCACGGTCAGTGCTAACAGCAACTCCAGCACCAAAATGCCGATTGCCAGGGTGGACGTGGAGAACAGAACGCCTTCATGGCGGTCAATGTTGAGGAAGTTCGGAATACCCAGGAAGAGTAAATAACCGCTGTAACACAAGCCGATTAGCCCGACAAACAAACACACCCAGACCATCGGATAGAGCGCAACAATGCCGCTCAGGAACATCGGCGTCGCCACATAACCGGCAAAGATAATGCAGCTGTTAAGCGTCGGGCGGCTGTCATAACGACGCGCCATTCCGTAGATAATCCGCCCCATCAGCACCACGGCCGCTAACATCATGACGTAGAAAATCACGGCAATATAAGACGCGGTGAACATGGAAACCAACTGGTTCTGCCCATCGCCAAAATTCCACCCCAACTGTGTGGTCCCGATAAAGGAACACACGACCGGGATCAGCGCCAACAGCATGACGTGATGATAATAGAGATGTGAGACAGTCTCCTGCTCACGTTGAATTTTTTGCAGTTCCGGACCAGGATGGGACAGCAGTCCCCAGACATGATTGACCATAGTACACCCCCATAAACGCCGAAAGCCGCCAGCGGCGCGGGTAAAATATCCTTCCGTGTTGCCATGGAACACAACGTGTCGGGGCATATAGAAGGTGGCGACCTGATTTAATTATAGTTCGCCGCATGAAGTCTGCATGGGGTAAATTTCCCGGTCTTTTTAGCGACGGTGGTTTGAATGAGCAGCAGTAAAACCCGGTGAAGTTGGGTATCTGCCATTCGGGGCAGCGCATACTGTGGCGGTATTGCAATACCATTTCGCATCCTTATGAAAAACGTCCATCGCTTATCTTTGATTTCGCTTACGTAGCATGTACTGGATATATCCTCAGCTCAAATCAATTTACTGCTCGGCTCCATCTTGATTATTTTTGTATCTATCGTTGGGGAATTTGCATTGATTAGTTGAATAACTCACAAGAAAAAGGCCGCTTGCGCGGCCCTGTTAACTGAGATATTAACTGAGAAAATTTCGGTCTACTGCCTCTGAGGCTCATGCAGCGCCCCGGCCACATTTAACGACGTGCGCGCTTTCGACACCTCATCCGGGCTGACCGCTGAAGCCTGATTACCCCAGGAGTTGCGGATGTAAGTACTAACATCTGACATCTGCTGGTCATTCAGTTTCCAACCAAACTCTGGCATGGCAGCACCGGTTGGGTTACTGGCGGTGACTGCGCCTTTGGCGCCGGTCATCAGCACGTGCAGGATGTTGGTTGGCAACGTCGCCTGTACGCCGTTATTGCCCCTGAGCGCAGGCACCATGTTGGCGACACCTTCACCAGAATTCTGATGGCAGGCGACGCAGTTGTCGGCATAAACCTGCTGACCCCGGGCCATCACGTCGATGTCGGCGGTGAGCGGTGTTGTCTTATCTTTGCTGCCCGGCAAACTTTTCAGGTAAACCGCAATGGCTTGCAGATCAGAGACATTCAGATGTTGCAGTGAGTTTTCCACCGCTTCGGCCATCGGACCTGAAGCCACCGTGCGGGCATTAGCACCGGTTTTCAGGTACTGCACCACCTCATCGTCGCTCCACGCGCCAATTCCCTGACGGGTGTTGCCGGTGATCTCTGGCGCGTACCAGCCCTGCAATTCGCCACCCTGTAAATGGACGCCGAAATCATCGCCACCGAGCAGGTTTTTCGCCGTATGACAGGAGGTGCAGTGACCTAACCCTTCGACCAGATACGCCCCACGGTTCCACTGCGCAGACTGATTTGGGTCCGCCCTGAACGGCGCGGTATCCAGGAACAGCAGGTTCCAGCCAAACATCATCAGACGGATATTGTACGGGAACGGCAGGTTGGTTTTCGGGCCGTCGTAATGTACCGCCGGTACGCTGTCCAGATAGGCTTTGATGTCTTTGAGGTCGGCATCACTGACTTTGGCATAGACGTTATACGGCATGGCCGGATAGAGATTCTGCCCTTCAATACCTTTGCCATTGCGCACCGCATTCATGAACTGCTCATCGGTCCAGCCGCCAATGCCAGTTTGTTTGTCCGGCGTGATATTGGTGGCATAGATGGTACCAAATGGCGTCGCCAGCCCCAGCCCACCAGCAAAGGCTTTGCCGCCCGGCGCGGTATGACAGGCAACGCAGTCCCCGGCTTGTGCCAGATATTTACCGCGCTCAATGACGGTTTTACCGGCCATGTCAGCGGCCAATGGCGCCTGAAACGTGTATGTCTGATGGCCGTTATGCCAGGTTTTATACCCGACAAACCCCAGACCTGCGATCACCAACACGCCGACGATCCCTGCAACTGCTTTTTTCACACTCATGTTCAGACCCTCACCAGCGGACCCGGTGCTTTCAAATACTGAGTCTTAATCGCCTCAGCCGCCCATAACGTCAATGCGCCCACGGTGCCGGTCGGGTTATACCCACCGTTATTGGCAAATGCCGATGCACCGCACACGAAGGTGTTGTGGACATCCCAACACTGAAGATAACGGTTTACCGCGCTGGTTTTCGGGTCATCGCCCATGCACGCCCCGCCGGTAGTATGAGAGGAGAGATTGTCCATCGGTGAGAACGGTTTGGTGGTCGGTTCCTGACGTACCACCGTCTTCGCGCCCATAGCGTGCGCGATTTCCACTGAGCGATCGGCCATGAATTTCGCGGAACGCTTGTCGTTTTCGATCCAGTCGAACGTCACACGCAACAGCGGCTGGCCGTGGCGGTCTTTATATTGCGGGTCGAGATCCAGGAAGACATCACGGTGCGGGTAGCTGTTACCCATGCAGTAGATATTGTTGTAGTTCTGGTAGCTTTCTTTCGCGGCTTTTTTCCAGTCCGAGCCCCAGCGCGGGGTGCCCGGCGGTACATTATTGGATTGGCCGATAGGCCGTCCGTTGGTGGAGTGCACCAGCGCCACGCCACCGCCGATGAAATCGTGGGAGGTGTGGTCGAAATTGTCGCCATTGAAGTCGTCAATCGCCTGTGCCAGCGCGCCTGCGCCGATGAACGGGTTCATCATTTCATTCTCAAAGAACATGCCCGCACCGGAAACCGTCTGGTAGGCATAGTTGCGCCCCACCACACCTTCACCGGTTTTATGGTCGTAAGGCTTACCGATGCCGGACAGTAGCATCAGGCGCACATTGTCCATCTGATAGGCGGAGATAACCACGATATCCGCAGGTTGTTCCCACACGTCACCAGTGCTGTCGATATAGGTCACACCGGTCGCGGTTTTTTTATCTGCGGAGAGATTCACACGCAGCACTTCAGATTCGGTGATCACCGAGAAGTTAGGACGCTGAACCAGCGCAGGCAAAATACAGGCGTTCGGGCTGCTCTTCGACCAGTTGCCACAACCGAAGAATTCGCAGTAACCGCAGTAAGTACAAGGCGCCATGTTAATGCCGAGCGGATTGGTATAAGCCCCGGAGGTATTGCCCGCCGGTACCGCAAACGGGTGATACCCCATCTCACGGGTCGTTTTGTCGAACATCATGGAAAGCTGGGTACGCTTGAGCGGCGGCAGCGGATAGTCCCGGCTACGCGGCCCTTCAAAGACGTTACCGCCCTCGATCTTTTCGCCTTTGATATTGCCCGCTTTACCCGAGGTCCCGGCGTAGCGCTCAAATTTATCGTAGAAAGGTTCGATGTCGGCGTAGGTCACGCCCCAGTCCTGTACCTGCATTCCGTCCAAAAACTTGCCCTTACCGTAGCGCTCAACGGTCTGGCTGTAACTTTGCAGGTCATAAGGCAGAAAACGCCAGGTCATGCCATTCCAGTGCGTACCCGCGCCGCCCACGTTCATGCCGAACTGGTAGGTGTTCCACTCGCGCAGCGGTAGCGCCTGCTGGATCGGGTTGTTGCGAAAGGTCAGGGTTTCGACCGCAGGCGGCTGCATGATCGCGCGGCGGCTGACAAAGCGCAGCTCATCGGTATCGATAGTGGTCGGGAAATCGCTGCTGGTGTCGCGCCATGAACCCCGTTCAATCGCTACCACGTTCAGTCCTGCCAGCGTCAGTTCATTCGCCATTAGCGATCCGGCCCAACCGAGACCGACGATCACCACGTCAACCTTTTCTCTGATTTTATTCATAATGTTGTGCTCTTAAATACTTGCTCAAAAATTCACATTGCCGAAATCACGGGCCGTTGAAATACCGGTCTTGCTTATGATTTTGGATAATGGCTTAACATGCTGACGGGCTGGATATGCAGGTCCTCGCCGCGACGGTCAATCACGTCGCGAAAGTCATAGCGCGCCCCTGGGAATCCGAGCATTTTCCAACTGGTCATGTCTTTGTTGCCGCCGTACAGCGGGTCGGAGAAGAAACCTTCACGCATATTTTGCACCAGCATGTTGAAGAACAGCTGCCCATTGATCCCCGGCAGGGCCATCTCGCCGGATTCAATTTTGCGCAATAAGTCGTCCTGTTTTTCGCCACTCAGCTCAGCAAAGTTTTTGCCGCTGTTTTTGGCTTTGGAGACTTCATTGATTGACGCCAACCCCAGTTTGTAGCGCTGCGCCGGCGTGTCATTGAACTGTGGCCCCTGCGACGGCGTGCCGGGAACCACCGGGCCCAACCGGTAAACGGTGACTGCGTTGCCGTAATCGCCACTCAACTGGCGGTCTAGAAACAGTGCACAACCGGCCTCTTTCCCACCCATACTCAGGTCGTCGGCGGGAATGATGCGATCGGCAATGGCTTCCACCAGGCTGACTTCAGCCGGTGAGAAAAATGTCCATTCACCGGCGACAACCGGCTTTGGCGGTCGCACCGCGTGGACTATCCACGGCACACCGCCGGAGATAATTTTTGCTTTTACCTTCAACGCCGTACTGAATAACAGCACCGCCATTGAGGTCAGAAAGTGTCTGCGTTTCACGTTAATTCTCCTGTAGACGCACATTGCAACTGACTAACACCGCGTCCCAGGGTCAGGATCGCGCAATTTGTGAAGAGGATTATACGAAGATGTTAGGAAAAAGTATTATTTTTCGTACCAAATGGTACATATAAAAATAAATTAAAATCATGCAGTTGCCATCACCGAATCAATATTCAACAGTAATTAACAATTTTTTACAGGAGGAAGTTGAATTGTCGGTCTATGTAGTCCATTTCCCACCGTCCCTGTGGCAGATTCCTTGTCATTCGCAACTTCGATAACGAACCAAATAATACATTTATTTAATGTATGAATAAATACCAGATTAATGGCACCGCACGCAGGCGCAAAAATATCCACCACAGGAGGCGAAAAGCCATTAACCTATGATTCTGACCCCGCTGATCCTGGAGCTATTTTGCGTATTGCCTGTTTACATACCGCCGACAGCAACATCGCCGTTTTTGACGCTGCTGCCGAAGAATTAGGCCTGACACCGGATACCTTATCGCATCACTGCCGCCCTGATCTGCTGGCTGCGGCCGTTGCCGCCGGACAACTGACCCCGCACATTCAGCTGCAAGCCTGCGATGCCCTGACTGAACTGGCACAAACCGCCGATTTAGTCCTGCTGACCTGCTCCACGCTCGGTCCGGCAGCGGCGGATGCCGCAGCACGTTCAACGGTGCCGGTCTGGCGGGTGGATGAAGCTCTGGCCACGCAGGCCATGGCGAAAGCGGGCAAAACCCGGGTGCTCTACGCGGTGGAAACCACCCGGCAACCCACGCAACAGTTGTTTGAACGTGTCAGCCGCCATCCGCAAGCGGAAGTTGAGTTTGCTCTGGTAGAAGGCGCCTGGCAGCAATTCATGGCGGGCGATACCGCGGGCTATGTGCAAAGCGTAGCGGCTGCGGCTGACAGAGCCTTCCAGCAGGGCATCGATAAGGTGGCTTTAGCGCAGGCATCTATGGCGGGTGCGGCGAGCCTCACGCAGTGTGGTGCGCCATTAACCAGCCCCCGCTGCGGGCTTCGCGTCGCCATTGAGTACCTGCGCAAGAAGCAATATGAGGCGGGGTTACAGCAGAATTCCTGACATTGTCTATACTCAGTGAAGGATATCATCGGCTTAACGATGATCACTGCTTACATCACACTGTTGAGGGACTGAGTATGAAAATTATTCTTTGGATCATCGCCATTATCTTTATCGTCGGTCTGTTGACGCTGACGGGCGTATTTAAACTGATTTTCTAACGTCTCTCCTGCCCGATCATGAGAGTAAATGTCCTCAGAGTAAATAAAGAGCGGGAAATCAAGACGCGAGACACAGACAAAAACGGCGCTGCATTATGCAGCGCCGTTTTTCATAGAGCCTTGTAAAACAAAGTTTTCGACAACGTTAATCGTCAGCCTGTTCGATATTCGGCTGAGTGCGTTGTTGATCTTTGGTCTTGCGGTAGGTCTTGGCGATTTGCGGCACAGGGACCGTTTTACCGGTTTCCATCCAGGTGCGCAGACGGTTGGCATCCGCAAATGCGGTGTATTTACCAAAGGCGTCCATCACCACCAGCGTGACTGGTTTGCCGTTGATGGTCGCGCGCATCGCCAGACAGTGGCCCGCATCATCGGTATAGCCGGTTTTGGTCAGCTGAATATTCCAGCTCGGGTTCATGATCAGATGGTTAGTATTACGAAACGGCAACGCATAGGCCGGATGAGCAAAGACGGCGGTTTTTTCAGCAGTCGTACTCAGTTCGCCAATCAGCGGGTATTTCTGTGAGGCCAGCAGCCGACGGGTCAAATCACGCGCGGTGGAGACGTTACGTGGCGATAGCCCCGTGGGTTCCACGTAGCGGGTTTGCGTCATGCCGAGCTGTTTGGCTTTGGCATTCATCGCGCGGATAAAGGCATCGTACCCGCCGGGATAGTGGGCCGCCAGGCTGGCAGCAGCGCGGTTTTCAGACGACATCAGCGCCAGCTGGATCATCTGTTTACGGGTAATTTCACTGTTCACTTTCACACGGGAGAAGACGCCGCGCATTTCGCTGGTGTTATGGATATCCACCGAAATCACTTCGTCCAGCGGCAGCTTGGCATCCAGCGTGACCATCGCCGTCATCAGTTTTGTCAGTGAGGCAATCGGCCGTACCTGATCGGGATTTCGGGAATAAATCACTTCGTGGGATTTTAAATCAACCACCATGGCACTGCCGGAAGCAATTTGCACAATAGGCGCGACAACAGGCGCATGTTTTTCGCCAGCCGTGGCGGTTGAGACAGACATCATGCCTGCATTGAAAGCCAACAGGCTCAGAACCAAAAGACGGATTTTCACATGCATTGCTCTGTATTTAAAAAGGTTGTCAACAATGGAGCATCGGGACTGCGGGGGAATTATAAGGGAGGAGGCGCGGGAAGACACTCGGATTTTTTGCAGCCATTTGTCACAAAGTCTGTCACAACCTCACGGGTACCGTGGTCTGGCGAGTAAGTGAACACTTGCAGGGGGGCTTTTAGAACATCCGTCGCAAAATTTCTCTGCGACGGATTAAACAGTCGCAGGTGTTAATTATTTTCGATCAGATAACTGATTTCCTGCCCGTAAGAAAGCTCCAATGTATTGCCGTCAGGATCATCGAGGAATGCCCAATAACCTACCGGTGGGCCGCTATCGACAGGCTCTTTGCGCAGAACGCCGTCGGCGCGGGCCAGTTGCAGTTTGGCGTCCATCTCTTCTTTTGATTTACAGGCCACGCCGAGGTGTCCAAAAGGGCCAAGTTGAGTATCCGCAGATTCAGGATTTTCTACCAGCACGATGGCAAAATGACGGGTCAGGTCGCTTATCCAGGCTACCGGCCTTGCGTCGGTGGCGCGCTCTCCGCGCCGGTGGATCACTTTCATGTCAGCAAACTTTTCATAGAACGCCAGGCTGTCATCGAGATCTTTGACGGAAAAAGCGATGTGGGTTAGACCGATATCTTTGTTATCCATGATATTTCTCCATTTGCTTTCGTACCTGAAGCAGCGCGTGGAGAAATCAGGGAAAACGATCAGCGATTAATGCGTTCGGCGATCTCTTTCGATGTTTGCAACACGCGCACTTCACTAAATAATTCAGTGGCTTCGGTGTACTCTTTGCGTAAATATCCCAGCCACTGTTTGATGCGGGCGACGTGGTATAAGCCAGTGTCGCCCTGCTTTTCCAGATGGGTATATTTTTTCAGCAACGTCATCACATCTGGCCACGGCATGCGCGGCTCGTTATATTTCACGACCCGGCTGAGGTTAGGAATGTTCAACGCACCGCGCCCAATCATCACCGAATCACAACCGGTCACCTGCATACAGGCCTGAGCGCTGGCATAGTCCCAGATCTCGCCGTTGGCGATCACCGGAATTGTCAGGCGCTGGCGAATTTCGCCGATAGCCTGCCAGTTAATACGTTCAGCTTTATAACCGTCCTCTTTGGTCCGGCCGTGAACCGTGAGTTCGGTGGCACCGGCCTGCTGGACCGCATCGGCAATTTCGAAACTCTTCGCCAGTGAATCCCAGCCCAGCCGCACTTTTACCGTCACCGGCAGTTCAGCAGGCACCGCTTCACGCATGGCTTTGGCACCCTGATAAATCAGTTCAGGATCTTTGAGCAGCGTTGCACCGCCGCCGCTGCCGTTGACCGTTTTGGAAGGACAACCACAGTTGAGATCGACGCCGTATGAGCCAAGTTCCACCGCCAGCGCGGCATTTTCAGCCAGCCACTGCGGATATTGGCCGAGCAATTGCACTCTCACCCGCGTGCCGGAAGGCGTGCGGCTCTGATTCAGCAGTTCGGGGCAGAGACGATAGAAGGATTTGGCGGGCAGCAGTTGATTGACCACACGCAAAAACTCAGTGATGCATAAGTCGTAATCATTCACTTCGCTCAGAAGTTCCCTGACCAAAGGATCCAGTACGCCTTCCATCGGAGCCAGTAATACACGCATGACGTTCAACCCTTAAAAAATGACGGGCAATAATACGGGTGAACGTCCTGCTATAGCAATATACCCTTCATACTTCAAGCCGCAGCTACGTTGGCTAAATAACTGCGCTTAATAGTAGATCACTGGAGGGAACTCAATCCGATTTGAGCGATCTGATCAATCGCCAAACACCACAACCGGACTGAGCAATGCCGATCATAGCCCCTATACCCCGAAGCG
>BHES01000049.1 GCA_003864575.1 Enterobacterales bacterium | reverse complement strand
GGTCACGACTTTGACGCTGTAGCTCTTCAAGGGCAATCTTCTGTTTTGCAGTCAGCTCTATTTTCATCGCGCTGAGCATGATATTTATCAGCTGGATAATCAAGCACTTTCAATGACCACGGGTATAAACAGGTAGGTTCCAATTTGTAAGTAAATATATAAATCCTTATTTTCTGGCCCACCCAGCCTTAATAACAAGAAAAGTCTTAGTTACTTTCAGCATTTAATGCCCAGTGAATTACATTCATAATCTATTTTCTTTTTAAGCCCACAAGTAAATAAAGGAAATAATTAACCCAAAAAAAAACCGAAGCCAAAAAGCACTCCGGTTTTTTTTACGCCCAGTCAAACATTAACCAAGCTGTTTACGCGCATTGCGGAACATGCGCATCCACGGGCTATCTTCACCCCACTCTTGTGGATGCCAGGAGTTGCTGACGGTACGGAATACGCGCTCAGGATGAGGCATCATGACCGTCACGCGACCTGACAGGTTGGTCACCGCTGTGATGCCATTCGGTGAGCCGTTAGGGTTTGCCGGATAGTCTTCTGTCACACGTCCGTTGTTGTCTACAAAGCGCAGCGCCACCAGATTGGCATGTTCAAGCTGCGACAGATGTACTGCATCACGCACTTCTACATGGCCTTCGCCGTGTGACACCGCGATTGGCATCCGTGACCCGACCATCCCCTGCATCAGTAGCGACGGGCTGGCGGTCACTTCAACCAGGCTGAAACGCGCCTCAAAGCGATCTGAAAGGTTACGCACAAAGCGTGGCCAGTGTTCTGCGCCTGGAATAAGTTCTTTCAGATTGGACATCATCTGACAGCCGTTACAAACGCCCAGGGCCAGCGTTTGCGGACGATGGAAGAAATCTTCGAATTCGTCACGCACACGGTCGTTGAACAACACCGACTTCGCCCAACCTTCACCCGCGCCCAATACATCACCGTAAGAGAAACCGCCGCACGCCACCAGCGTGTGGAAATCCTGTAAATCACGGCGGCCTGCCAGCAGGTCACTCATATGTACGTCTACCGCATCGAAGCCTGCACGATGGAATGCGGCGGCCATTTCAATATGAGAGTTAACACCCTGCTCACGCAGCACGGCCACTTTCGGGCGCGCGCCTTTCGCAATATAAGGCGCTGCCACGTCGTCCTCAGGAGAGAAACTCAGCTTAACGTTCAGACCCGGATCGCGGTCATGGGTTTTGGCTTCATGCTCCTGATCGGCACATTCCGGGTTATCACGCAGACGCTGCATCTGCCAGGTGGTTTCTGCCCACCAGGTACGCAACGTGGTGCGGCTTTCGCTGTACACCGGCTTGTCGCCATTAGTGATAACAAAGCGGTCACCCGCTTCAGCACGGCCCAGATAGTGGGTGCAATCGCCCAGTCCAAACTGAGCCAGTGTTTGCTCGACGTCCGCACGATCTTCAGCACGCACCTGGATAACTGCGCCCAGCTCTTCGTTAAACAGCGCCGCCAGCGTATCTTTGCCCAGCGCGGCGATATCCGCCGTCAGACCGCAGTGGCCAGCAAACGCCATTTCGGCCAGCGTCACCAGCAGGCCGCCGTCAGAGCGGTCGTGGTAAGCCAGCAGCTTGCGTTCGGCGACCAGCGCCTGCATGGCGTTGAAGAAACCACCCAGTTGCTCAGCACTGCGCACGTCAGCCGGGACATCGCCCAGTTGGCGGTAAACCTGCGCCAGCGCCGTAGCCCCTAACGCATTGTGCCCACAGCCGAGATCCACCAGCAGTAATGCGGTGTCGCCTTGGTCGGTGTGCAATTGTGGCGTCACCGTACTACGCACGTCTTCCACGCGGGCAAATGCGGTGATCACCAGAGACAATGGCGAGGTCATCTCGCGCTGTTCGTTGCCTTCCTGCCAGCGGGTTTTCATCGACATGGAATCTTTGCCGACCGGGATGGTGATCCCCAGAGCAGGACAGAGTTCTTCGCCGACGGCTTTCACTGCCGCGTAGAGACCGGCATCTTCTCCCGGATGACCGGCAGCAGACATCCAGTTAGCAGACAGCTTCACGCGTTTCAGATTGCCAATTTCGACGGCTGCCAGGTTGGTCAGCGCTTCGCCCACGGCCATACGGCCTGAAGCAGCGAAGTCCAGCAACGCGATAGGCGCACGTTCGCCCAGTGACATCGCTTCACCGTGGTAGCTGTCGAGGCTGGCTGTGGTCACCGCGCAGTCGGCGACTGGGATCTGCCATGGGCCCACCATCTGGTCACGAGCAACCATGCCGGTGACGGTGCGGTCGCCGATGGTGATCAGGAAGGTTTTTTCCGCCACGGCGGGCAGATGCATGACGCGTTTCACGGCTTCTGTCAGCTGAATATTTTCGGCATTCAGGCTGTCACCCACCGCTTTGAGCGTGGTGACGTCGCGGGTCATTTTCGGTGTTTTACCCAGCAGCACATCCAGCGGCATGTCGATGGGCTGGTTGCCGAAGTGACTGTCTTCGAGGGAGAGGTGCATCTCTTCTGTCGCTTCGCCGATCACCGCATAAGGGGCGCGCTCACGCTGACAAATAGCATCGAACTGTGCCAGCTGGGCCGGAGAAACCGCCAGCACATAGCGCTCCTGTGATTCATTACACCAGACTTCAAGCGGGCTCATGCCCGGTTCGTCATTCAGAATGTCACGCAGTTGGAAGCGGCCACCACGGTTGCCGTCGCTGACCAGTTCAGGCATCGCGTTGGACAAACCACCGGCGCCGACGTCATGAATAAACAGAATCGGGTTGGCTTCGCCCAGCTCCCAGCAGCGGTCAATCACTTCCTGACAGCGGCGTTCCATTTCCGGGTTATCGCGCTGTACCGAGGCGAAATCCAGATCGGCGTCTGACTGGCCGGAGGCCATCGAAGAAGCCGCACCGCCGCCCAGGCCGATGTTCATCGCTGGACCACCGAGTACAATCAGTTTCGCGCCAACAGTGATCTCACCTTTCTGCACATGGTCAGCACGAATGTTGCCGATACCGCCTGCCAGCATGATCGGCTTGTGATAACCGCGCAGCTCCGGGCCGTTGTGGCTATTAACGTTCTCTTCGTAGGTTCGGAAGTAGCCCAGCAGCGCCGGACGACCAAATTCGTTGTTAAATGCTGCGCCGCCCAGAGGGCCATCAGTCATGATCTCCAGCGCGGTTACGATACGATCCGGCTTACCGAAGTTCTCTTCCCACGGCTGTTCGAAACCCGGAATTCGCAGGTTGGAGACGGAAAAGCCCACCAGCCCCGCTTTCGGTTTAGCACCGCGCCCGGTAGCGCCTTCGTCACGGATTTCACCGCCAGAGCCCGTTGCTGCGCCCGGCCACGGAGAGATCGCCATCGGGTGGTTATGGGTTTCAACCTTCATCAGGATATGCGCCTGCTCCTGATGGAAGTCATAAAGACCATCGGCCGCATTGGCGTAAAAGCGTCCTACCTGCGAACCTTCCATTACGGCGGCGTTATCTTTATAAGCTGACAACACGTGGTCCGGCGTCTGTTCAAAGGTGTTTTTGATCATCTTGAACAGCGACTTAGGCTGCTCCTGACCATCGATTATCCAGTCGGCGTTAAAAATTTTATGCCGACAGTGTTCCGAATTGGCCTGAGCGAACATATATAACTCAATGTCGGTCGGGTTGCGCCCCAGCGACGTAAAAGCGTCCATCAGATAGTCAATTTCATCCTGCGCCAGCGCCAGACCCAATTTGATGTTGGCCGTTTCCAGCGCACCCCGGCCTTCGCCGAGAATATCCACCGACTGAACCGGAGCGGGCTGATGCTGGACAAACAGCGCCTGGGCCTCTTCCAGGTTTTCAAACAGGGTTTCCATCATGCGGTCGTGCAGCAGCACGCCCAGTTGCGACCATTGTTCGTCGGTCAGCATTGGGGCCTGGACGTAAAATGCCAGACCGCGCTCGAGGCGTAATACCTGGGACAGACCACAATTGTGCGCAATATCAGTGGCTTTGGAAGACCAGGGAGAGAGGGTGCCCGGACGAGGAGTCACCAGCAATAAGCGACCGACGGGAGCGTGTTCAGCGAGAGAAGGACCGTATTTGAGAAGGCGTTTTAATTTGGTTTGTTCGTCCGGACTCAGCGGGGCACTGACGTCGGCAAAGTGTACATATTCGGCGTAAATATCACTGACCGGAAGTCGGGCATCCTGACAGAGGGATAATAACTTATTAATACGAAAAGCCGACAAAGCAGGCGAACCACGCAGTATTTCCATAATCACAGATCTCTCGTCTTCGAAGCAACTGACCACAGTGCTTCATTGGGCGCAACAGGGGGAAAACGCGGGCTATTATAGAGAAAGCCGGAGCCTGACGAAACCGTTTGCGTAGGGAATATTTATATTAACGAGTAAACCTACAATTCTAATGGCTATTGTGAATAAAGTTGCAGGCTGTCGCTTTGTTGAGCAAAATGCGTCGACACTGGGAATATAACCATAGTAATGACAGAGCCTGAGCTCATTAAAATAATAGCGCCGCAGAGAGATAACTATTTGACGCGCATAAAATTAAACTACTTTCTGGTCGGTCTTGCTGCCCTGTTGCTGGCGTTGGCTTTGTGGCCAACCATACCCTGGCATCGGGGGGAAGGCGACCAACTGGAACAGATAAAATCCCGTGGAGAATTACGCGTGAGCACGCTTAATTCTCCACTGACTTTTTTCAACAGCCCCGACGGCAGCCCCGGATTCGATTACGAGCTGGCAAAGCGCTTTGCTGACTATCTTGGTGTAACGCTGGTGATAGCGTCACATGACAACATCACATCGATGTTTAATGACCTCGACAACAACAAAGCTGACATCCTGGCGTCGGGCCTTATCTACAATGCAGAGCGCCTGAAAAACTACCGAACAGGACCTGAGTACTATTCGGTGTCACAGCAATTGTTGTACCGCCAGGGATCCGTGCGTCCAAAATCACTGGCAGAGATCAAAGGGTCGTTGATGGTCTCCTCTGGTACGGCACACATCGTGGCGCTTCAGGCGGCAAATAAAAAATACCCGGATTTAAAGTGGAGTGAAACCAACAGGCTCTCGCCGAGCGACTTACTGCAACAGGTCGCCGAAGGAAAACTCGACTATACGCTGGGCGATTCCGTGACCGTCGCGCTCATGCAACGGGTCTATCCGCGTTTAGCTGTAGCGTTTAACGTCACCGCCGACGAACCCGTAACCTGGTATTTCAGCAAAAAACCTGACGATGACAGCCTGTATGCCGCCATGCTGGATTTCTTCAGTCAGATTTCCGAAGACGGTACGTTGGAAAAGCTGGAGGAAAAATACCTCGGTCACGTGGGTGAATTTGATTACGTCGATACCCGAACCTTCCTCAAAGCGATCGACACCACCCTGCCCTCGTTGCAACCGCTGTTTGAGAAATATGCCGGTGATATCGACTGGCGGCTGCTGGCAGCAATCTCCTATCAGGAATCACATTGGGATCCGCTGGCGACATCCCCGACCGGCGTGCGCGGCATGATGATGCTCACCCGGGCGACCGCCTCAGGTCTGGATGTTGATGACCGCACGGATGCTGAGCAGAGTATTCAGGGCGGAGCCCTGTATCTGTCACGCTTGATGGACAAAATGCCGGAAACGATCCCCAAAGATGAACGCATTTGGTTTGCGCTGGCTGCTTATAATATGGGTTACGGTCACATGCTGGATGCGCGCAAACTCACGGCCGATCAGAAAGGTAATCCTGACAGCTGGCTGGATGTGAAACAGCGTCTGCCGATGCTAAATCAGAAGCGCTATTTCAGCCGGACAACTTATGGTTATGCACGAGGTACGCAGGCTTATAAATACGTCGAAAACATCCGCCGCTATCAGTTAAGCCTGGTGGGATATCTGATGGAAAGAGAGAAAAAACAGGCGCAGGAAGCGGCGTTACAGGCTCAATTAGGCGCCGGTTACCCGACGGTGAGTCCAACGCAGGTACTGACCACTGCGCATTAATATCAGGTTTGGTCTTCGGGAGCTTGCGCAGCACGCTGCGCCAGCTTAAGGGCTTTGTGCTGGCTTCGGCGGTGACGGAAAAACGCACTCAGCATGGCTGAGCAGTCATCTGCGAGAATGCCGGACGTGATCTGCACCTGATGATTCATCCCCGGATGGCCTAAAATATCCAGCAACGATCCCGCTGCGCCGGTTTTAATGTCCGCTGCGCCGTAAACCACCCGATGAATACGGCTGTGAATCATCGCGCCGGCGCACATCACGCAAGGTTCCAGCGTCACAAACAGAGTGGCATCTAACAGACGGTAGTTTTGTACTTTCTGCCCGCCCTGGCGAAGTGCCATGATTTCAGCGTGAGCGGTAGGATCATGATGCCCGATGGGCCGGTTCCAGCCTTCGCCAATCACTTGATTGTCGAGTACCAGAACGGCCCCCACCGGGACTTCACCCTCTTCCTGCGCCTTAAGGGCCAGATTCAATGCGTATCGCATCCAATCTTCATCACTGTATTGCTCTGCCACTTTCACCTCAGACTCGTTGATTCAGCTGCCATTATACCTTCCGCTTCTCCTGCAACCCAGTCTGCCTATCATCAAATCTAGACGTAAAAAAAAGACCTTATTAATTACACAATTAGCTTGCTACTCATAAAGCTTTTACAATGAAAAAATCACTAATGATTTCAAATAATAACATTGCAATTCATGAGGGTTATCATTTTTTATCCTCTATGATTCGACAAGGATTGCGCCAGATCAATTAATGTTACCGGTAATAATATTAAAGTGAACGCGTACCTCATAAAAACGAACAATAGGAATGACAATATGGCTACCTCCACTTTCTTCATCCCATCAGTTAATGTTATTGGTTCCGGTGCTCTGAATGACGCCGCCGCCACCATCGCACAGCACGGTTTTCACCATGCACTGATCGTCACAGACAAAGTGCTGTTTGATATCGGTGTGGTTAAACAAGTTCAGGAATTATTGGCAAAAAGCGACGTGCAAAGCAGCGTCTACCACGGCACCAACCCTAACCCGACCACCCGTAACGTACGCGAGGGTCTGGCCATTCTGAAACAAGATGATTGCGACTGCGTGATTTCACTGGGCGGCGGTTCACCGCATGACTGCGCAAAAGGGATTGCACTGTTAGCAACCAACGGCGGAAAAATTGAGGATTACGAAGGTCTGGACCGTTCAGCTAAACCCCAGCTGCCACTGATTTCCATTAATACGACAGCGGGAACGGCTTCAGAAATGACGCGTTTCTGTATCATCACCGATGAAGAACGCCACATTAAAATGGCGATTGTTGATAAAAACGTCACACCGTTAATGTCCGTTAATGACCCGCACCTGATGGTGGGTATGCCCAAAGGGCTGACCGCGGCCACCGGGATGGACGCACTGACCCACGCTATTGAAGCTTATGTGTCCACCGCTGCCAATCCAATCACTGATGCCTGCGCGCTAAAAGCCGTCACCATGATCGCCGATTCGCTTCGCCGTGCAGTCAATGACGGCAGCGACATGCAGGCTCGCGAAAATATGGCTTACGCACAATTCCTCGCGGGTATGGCATTCAATAATGCGTCCCTGGGTTATGTACACGCGATGGCCCATCAGCTCGGCGGTTTCTATAACCTCCCACACGGTATATGCAATGCCGTGCTGTTGCCTTTCGTGCAGGAGTTCAATGCCAGCGTTGCCAGCCCTCGTCTGAAAGAGATTGCCAGCGCAATGCACATTGATACCCATAATATGACCGACGAACAGGGTGCCAAAGCGTGTATCGACGCAATTCGTCAGTTGGCTCACGATGTCAATATTCCGGCAGGTCTGCGAGAGCTCAATGTTAAACCGGAAGATTTTGCCATTCTGGCGACCAATGCGTTGAACGATGCCTGCGGACTGACTAACCCAATTCAGGGCACCCATCAGGACGTCGTCAATATTTTCAAAGCGGCATTTTAAGAACAAGAAGGGATGCTGAGTACGTATTAACATCAACAGGCCTGATTATCCGGCCTGTTGATATTCATGATAATTTCACTCCAACTGCTGCAACTCACCCTGCTTGCTGACACGAAAACGGTGCTCACAGAAAAACAGCAGCGGGTTGTCCTGCTTGCTGTCGCTATACCCGCTGTAGAGTTTAAGCGGCGAACCAATACGCTGTTCAAGTTGAACGACTTTCTCTTCGCCCAGACAGCGTAACGGCAGCACCCAGCCACCTTTACCTCTGGCTATACGGCTTCCCACCAGACGAACCTTCGGCAAGAAAGACGAAGCGTTATACACCTGCTGCACCAGATTTTCCGGCGAACCGGTGATTAACCACACGTCGGCGTCCTGACTTTCGATGTAGTCGCGTAAGCGCATCTGCACCACGGGAAAGGCCACGACTTTCTGGCGAAACCAGTTAACAAAGCGTAATTCGAGATCTTTAAGTTTGGCTTCACTGTGGCCAAAAGTGATCGACCACAGCAATAAACTCATCGGCCAACGCGTCGCGCGGCCCTGTGCCAACATCCCAAGGCCAATCACTGGCAACATAGGTACTACCAGCAACAGGTTTTGCGGCATCCGCCATAGCAAAAACCGCATAAAGCTGCCGAACATATCCTGCTGATGAAGCGTTCCATCCAGGTCAAAAAATATTACTCGTCGATCCGCCTTCGCGCTCAATGCGTTACTCCTCGGGATCGTTGAACCCCATCATCCAGGTGAAAATAAAACCGGCTATTACGGTAATCAATATCCCCGCCAGGTACAACATCACTTTTCCTGAGACAATGGTCAGCGCCAGCGGCAAGCCGGAGATACCAAAGGTGATCACCGTAGCGACCTTCCAGTAACAGATTAATGCACCACCCACTGCGCCACCCAAACAGGCGCCAATAAATGGCCGACCAAGCGGTAAGGTTACACCGAAAATCAGCGGTTCGCCGATGCCGAGAATACCCACCGGCAGCGCACCTTTAATCACTTTTTTTAGGCGTGGATTGCGGGTTTTCATGTAGACGGCAATCGCCGCCCCCACCTGCCCGACACCCGCCATGGCTAAAATAGGCAGTAAAGGGTTCGAACCATGTGCCTGGATCAGTTCGACATGAATAGGCACCAGTCCCTGATGTAGACCCGACAGCACCAGCGGCAGGAAGAACCCGGCCAGCAGTGCGCCCACCACCAAACCGCCTTTATCGATGGCCATATTCACGCCGTGTGCGATGGCATCTGAGATAACGCCGCCTAACGGCTGAAGGATGACAATCGCCAGCGTAGCCGTCACCAGCGTGGTGATCAGCGGGTTGAGGATCAATTCGACAGATTCAGGCAAACACTGACGCAGGCGTTTTTCCAGCCAGCACATCAGAGCTACGACGAATAAGACGGCGATCACCCCGCCGCGTCCGGGTTGCAGGGCTTCACCAAACAGAGTGATTTGCGCCAGCGCCGGGCTGGAAAGGATCCCCGCCATCACGCCGCCCATTGCCTGAGAACCGCCGAATACCCGCGCGGCATTCACACCGACCAGAATATTCATGATGGCAAACACGGCACCGCCGAATATCGCCAGCAGGCCCAGAATATTGGGGTAATCGAGCGCCAGTGAACCGGCAATATCAGGCCGCTTGAGCAGATTGATAATGCCCATGATCAGACCCGAAGCAATAAACGCAGGGATCAGCGGAATGAAAACGTCGGCAAGTTGACGCAACGCCCCGCTCATCGGCGCGGAATATTTTGCTTTAGCCTGAGCTTTATTACGGGAAATCGCATCGGACGGCGGAGTATTTTCTCTGCCGGCCAGTTGCGCGCGCATGGCATCGACCACTTTGGCCGCCGCGCCGGGGCCGACAATAAACTGATGTTGCTCACCCTGCTTGATATAGCCTTTGATACCCGTCAGGGTCTGAATGCCAGCCAGATCCATTTGCTGCTCATCAATGACCTCAACCCGCACGCGAGTCATGCAGTTTTCCAGCTTGCTGATGTTGCCTTCACCGCCCACACGTTGCAGGATTTGCGTTGCCAGGATCTGCGTTTTATCCATTGCCGTCGCCATGCTTTTTCCCCTTTACCAATAATGCATCAGCCCGCCAGCGCCGCGCGTAAGAAGCCGTGGTGCTTAACCAGTCTCTGTATGGCCTCTTTGGCGCTGATCTGGCTAAGCAGCATCAGAATCGCCGGTTTTACTTCAAATTCGGTTTGTGCGAGTGCAGCTTCTGCGTCCGCGCGGGCTGCACCCGTCGCTTCAACCACAATGCGGCAGGCGCGATCGACCAGTTTGACGTTCGTGGCTTTCACATCCACCATCAGGTTCTGATACACCTTGCCGGTTTTCACCATCGCGCCGGTGGAGATCATATTCAGCACCAGTTTTTGTGCCGTCCCCGATTTCATACGAGTTGAACCGGTCAACGCTTCGGGCCCGACGACCGGAGAAATTGCCACTTTCGCTTCATGTGCTATAGGCGAATCAGGGTTGCAGGAGATAGCCACCGTGGCGCAGCCAAGTTCGCTGGCGTAACGCAGTGCACCAATAACGTAAGGCGTGCGACCCGATGCAGCGAGGCCGACGACGGTATCGGCAGCGCTAAGCTGAATATTCTTTAAATCTTCAACGCCCAATGCTTCACTGTCTTCTGCTCCTTCGACCGCTTTAAGCAGTGCGCCGGGGCCACCGGCAATCAGGCCAATTACCATGCCGTGCGGCACCCCGAAGGTTGGCGGGCATTCCGAAGCGTCCAGCACGCCAAGGCGTCCGCTGGTGCCGGCCCCCAGGTAAATAAGACGTCCACCGGCTTTAAAAGAGGCGGCTGCCATATCAACAGCCTGCGCCACCTGGGGTAACACGGTGCGAATCGCTTCAGGGACTTTGCTGTCCTCATAATTGAAAGCAGCCACCATATCCAGCGTCGACATCTCGTCGAGGCCCATTGTTGCTGGGTTACGGCTTTCAGAAACCAGGGATCCTAAGTTCATAACATTACCTCGTGAATTTTTAATTCATAAACATGAATCGATATTTGAATATTTTATTCTTAAAGGCGAGAAATATTTGCTACTTTAGCTAACATAATTGTTATTTCGTGATGTGCGCAGGCACCGGGGCAAGGAACTAAAAAAATGAGCAGCATGATCCGCATCCGCCAGATCTATCCGACGCTGGCGCAAAACGACCGCAGGCTGGCGGATTTTCTGCTGGAGCATCCTGAGCAGGCACGGCATCTGAGTTCGCAAAAACTGGCAGAGCTGGCGGGCGTCAGCCAGTCAGGCGTGGTCAAATTTGCCCAAAAGCTCGGATACAAAGGTTTTCCTGCACTGAAACTGGCCATGAGCGAAGCCCTGGCGTTGCCGCAAAAAGAGCTGGCCGTTACCGTACATAACCAGATTATCAGCACCGACACTTTACAAGTGGTTGGAGAGAAACTGTTGGTGGAGAAGCAGTCCGCCCTACGTGCCACGCTGGATATCAACAGCGAGCAACGGCTGCAACAGGCGCTGGCGATGCTATCTGGAGCAAGAAAAATCATACTCACTGGCATCGGTGCATCGGGTCTGGTTGCGAAAGACCTGGCCTATAAGTTGCTAAAAATTGGGCTGACGGCCATTGCAGAATCGGATACTCATGTACTGCTGGCAACGGTTCAGGCGCTGTCAGAGGATGATTTACTGCTGGCGATTTCGTCTAGCGGCGAGCGGCGGGAGATCAATCTGGCAGCCGACGTGGCGCGTCAAAGCGGAGCCAGAGTGCTGGCACTGACCGGATTCTCTCCCAACGCACTCCAGCAACTGGCCGATCACTGCCTCTACACTGTTGCGGAATTACCAGCGACACGGGGTGCGGCGGTTTCAGCCACCACCGCGCAATACTCGCTCACCGATCTGCTTTTTATGGCACTGATTCAACAAGATACCGCCCGTGCACCGGAAAGGATCAAACATAGCGAAGAACTGGTAAAGAAGCTGGTTTGATCCGGGTCATGTCACCTGGTCCATTGTATCGTTCAATTTGTCGCCGCCTGTCCAGGATACGACAGTATCTCCGGCTTCCCGTCTCGTGTGGTGGCTGATAAAATGATTGGACAAGAAAACGCTGAACAAGGTGCCAAGGGTATGCCCGGCCTTTCACTATGCTAAAACTATTTGCCAGATACTCATCGGTAGGTGTGATAAATACACTGATACATTGGCTGGTTTTTGCTGCTTTATATTCGCAGAACACCAGCCAGTTATTAGCCAACCTTGCAGCTTTTTGTGTTGCTGTCACCTTCTCATTTTTTGCCAATGCGCGTTGGACATTCAACGCGAATCCAACCACCATTCGCTATGTGATTTATGTCTTTTTTATGGGCTTGATGGCAGCAGGTGTCGGGAAATTAGCTGATAAATTTAATGCAGCCCCTGTAATAACGCTTATCGTGTTCTCAGTAGTCAGCCTGGTATTTGGCTTTATCTACTCAAATTTCATTGTTTTCAAGGTGAAAAAGTGAAAATTTCTCTGATTGTTCCTGTTCTTAATGAAGAAGAGGCAATACCCCTTTTTTACCAAGCGGTACGTGAATGCGCAGAACTCAAAAAATATGAAATCGAAATTGTATTCATCAATGACGGTAGCAAAGATGCTACTGAGGCGATGATCAAAACGCTGAGGCTATCTGACCCACTCGTCATCCCCATCTCTTTCACGCGTAACTTCGGTAAAGAAGCTGCACTGTTCGCTGGGCTTAGTCATGCGACTGGTGACGCGGTGATCCCTATCGATGTCGATCTGCAAGATCCCATAGAAGTTATCCCATACCTCATTGAGAAGTGGCAGACCGGTGCGGATATGGTACTTGCCAAACGCTCTGACCGTTCAACCGATGGGCGTCTGAAACGAAAGACGGCAGAGTGGTTCTATAAGCTTCACAATAAGATAAGTCATCCGAAGATTGAGGAAAATGTCGGTGATTTTCGTCTAATGTCGCGGGAAGTTGTCGAAAACATTAAACTGATGCCAGAATGCAATCTTTTCATGAAGGGTATATTGAGTTGGGTTGGGGGAAATATTCATGTTGTCGAATACACACGTGCGGCACGAGTAGCTGGTCAAACAAAGTTCAATGCCTGGAAACTGTGGAACCTGGCGCTTGAGGGTGTGACCAGTTTTTCAACCTTCCCTCTGAGAGTCTGGACATATATTGGCTTCCTCGTCGCCACCCTGTCATTCTTTTATGGTACATGGATGATCATTAATAAACTGGTTTGGGGGAATCCGGTGGCAGGTTACTCGTCAATACTGGTATCGGTCCTGTTTCTCGGTGGAGTGCAGCTAATCGGGATCGGCGTACTGGGTGAGTATATTGGTAGAATTTATATTGAGACTAAGCGTAGACCACGTTATATAGTGAAAAAATAAGATGAGACTCGACATGTTCTGCAAAAATGAAAAGAAAACATTAGCATTGTACTCAGGGCTGGCGCTGTTATTTATATACCCTCTTATTCAGGCTGGGGTATTTTACAGAGATGATCTAGATAGGGCAATCACTGGCCAATATGGATGGCGTGGAGTAGGGAGACCAATAGCTGATATTTTGATGAGAATTTTATCTGCCAGTGGCCACTATAATCTTGATCTATTCCCCTACACCATGATTATATCCTGCCTATTTATAGGTGCGTCGTCTTTATTACTGAAGAATCATTTAATGAAAATGGACGTTCCGCATCCAATTTTTGTTGCGGCACTTCTCATTTTTAATCCCTATTTTTTGCAAAATGTCGCGTATAGATATGACTCTCCAGGAATGGCTCTGGCTTTTCTCTTGGCTGTTTTAGCCTATACGTATAGTGACAAAAACCTAGTTCATGAAACTTCAGTAAAAATCATATCCGGTGTACTGGCTTTAACGTTATACCAGCCATGTGCTAATATTTTCATCGGCTTGCTTGCAGTAGATATTATAATATTTGGGCTCAAAAAAAACTCAACAGCACATCAATCTATAAAGTTAATATTAAAGAAAGCTGTCATTTTCATACTCTTTTACCTTGTCTACATGTTACTATTTGGGGCCAAAAACAACTCCCGCTCAGAACTAATAGGTCCAAATGCTGAGGGGGTTGAAAAAATATCTAACACTATAAAAAGTCTTTACAACCTTGTTTTGGATTATTTTTATGGCCCAGTATATATTTACTTTTTAATACCCGCATTAGCCATTGCTATTTTCGCAATAATTAACAGTTATCGCCACAAAAAAACTATTATTCCATTTTTCATATACGCTGTTATTTCATGCTTTATTTTCTTAACTTCCCTTATGGGACCAACTATCTTTTTGCAAGATGCTCCTGTGTTCCCAAGGACGCTGGTTTCATTTTCAGTATTACTGGTCATTATTGCTATCCCTATCGTTTATCTTTGCCCAAGAATGAAATACCTTTCATTAATCCCTGTCATCACAGCATTTGCTTTCGGTGCTCAATTAAGTAGTGCCATCAAGTCACAGCGTGAATATGAAGACTTTGTCTTCAATATGATTTCCAGAGATGTAATAAATCATCAAGATATAAAAACCATTATTACAACCGGGCAAGTTAACATCAATGAACGCACAAAATTGCTCATAGAGAATAAACCACTAATTGATGACTTCCTCAGTCCTGCCTCACAGTTTTTGGCATCATTTCAGTTAATTAATAAAGGTCTTACACAAACAACGCATGGCTATGGTGAAGAGAATAATAATAATATAACTCTCCAGAACATGGTTAACAAGGGAATAAAACCCATCATTTCCAATACCGAATACTCTATTTATTTGAAAGATAGTTTAGCAGTCATTAAATTGGGCAACACCCCGTAACTAAGCTTTAACAACCGCCCCAAACGGTCAAAAAGTCGTCGTTATTGGGCTTTTCAAGGTTCTGTGTTACAGTCCCGGCATTGAAACACCTTACCTTGAGGCCATGCACGACAAGCTCGTACATGGGGCTTTTGGGGTGATGATTTTCAGTCTGTGTTGCGGTTTTGTGCTATGCAGGTAAGTACATCTGTGTTTTACACTAACAACCCACAGACGGCCGATTATAGTGAAGATATATCATCAATTGATTTAAAAAATGAAAAAGGTAAGTGATTGAAGTGGCCTTATTAATTACAAAACGCTGTATCAATTGCGATATGTGCGAGCCGGAATGCCCGAATCAGGCGATCTCAATGGGCGCTGAGATTTACGAGATTGACAGCGACCGCTGCAGCGAGTGCATTGGTCACTATGATAAACCGACCTGCCAGAGCGTCTGCCCGATCGATAACACCATCATCATCGATCCGCAACACAGCGAATCCAGCGATCAGTTGTGGGATAAGTTTGTCGTATTGCATCACGCCGTTTGATAATACAGCGTGATGCACTTCATTAGTTCTCAATAATGACCGTGGCGCACGCATAACGCCGTTCATCGGCCAGCGTCACGTGGACCGCCTTCACGCCTAACTCTTGTGCCATTTCCGCCGCCCGATCGTGGAAGATCAAGCCAGGTTTCCCCAACGAGTCATTAACCACTTCGAACTGTTCAAACGCCAAACCGTTGCGAATGCCGGTTCCCAGCGCCTTCGCCGCGGCTTCTTTCACGGCAAAACGCTTGGCAAGAAACCGCACCGGCTGTTGGTGATTCTGATAGAGCAACCACTCATTGTCGCAGAGAATGCGCTTCGCCAGGCGGTCGCCGCTGCGCTCAACCACGGCTTCAATCCTCGTGATCTCAACGATGTCGGTACCCAGTCCGAGAATCGCCATTACCGGCGCGCTTCACGCATCAGCACTTTCATTTCGCGTACGGCGCCTGACAGGCCGTCAATCACCGCCTGCCCGATGATAGCGTGGCCGATATTCAGCTCATGCATCTCTGGCAACGCCGCGATCGGCTGTACGTTATGGTAAGTCAGGCCATGACCGGCATTCACTTTCAACCCCTTACCTGCCGCATAGGCCGCTGCCTGTTTGATACGTTCAAGTTCAGCCCGACGCTCAAGATCATTTTTCGCATCCGCATAGGCACCGGTGTGGATCTCAATGTAAGGTGCGCCAACGGCAACGGCAGCATCGATTTGGCGTAAATCTGCATCGATAAACAGCGAAACCAAGATCCCGGCTTCCGTCAGACGCGAAACCGCCACGGTCATTTTGTCTATCTGACCGGCGACATCCAGACCGCCTTCAGTCGTCACTTCTTCACGTTTTTCCGGCACAAGGCAGCAAAAATGTGGCTCAATTTCGCAGGCGATCCCGACCATTTCATCGGTGACAGCCATTTCAAGATTCATACGGGTTTGGATGGTCTGACGAAGCAGGCGCACGTCGCGGTCAGTGATATGACGACGATCTTCGCGCAGATGAACGGTAATACCGTCGGCACCAGCCTGCTCAGCAATAAACGCGGCCTGAACCGGATCAGGATAAGCCGTACCACGCGCATTGCGCAGTGTCGCGATGTGATCAATGTTAACGCCCAGCAGCAATTCAGCCATGACAGCTCCAGATTGGTTATAGAGTTTAATTACAGGGAAACAATGCAGCTAATGGACGCAGTTTACACCTTCAACCCGCGTGACGGGTACCCCGAAAGGTAATTTAGCCGGCGGAATTGTCAGAGGGCGTGTCGGGTTTTTTAACGAAAAACTGACGGAAGAGTTCGCGGCTTTTCAGTGGCTTGCCACCCAGGTAGGGCTTCAGCGCCATGCGGGTAAAACGTTTAGCAGCTCGCAGGGTGAGCGCATCGGGGAATTCACGGCTGGCCAGCGCCTTGAGGTCGCGGCCGGTAAAGCTGGTATTATCGATAACCAAGCTGGCAATAAATCCTTTTTCTTCACGATAGCGATAGGTCATGGTGTCACTGACTTCTTCACCGCTCCCCGCGCAATGCAGGAAGTCCACCCCATAGCCAAGATGGTTGAACAGAGCCAGTTCGAACTGGCGCAGAGGATGCTCGGGCGAACCGCTGGTCCCTGCTAGATTCTGTAAACAATGGAGGTAATCGAAAAACAACGAAGAGTAGTTAGTCTCCTGCTCAAGCACGCGGGAAACCAGCTCGTTGACGTAGAGGCCGCTATAGAGCATCGAACCAGAAAGAGGAAGTGCGAGGGAAACCGGCTCGGCGTTACGCAGGGTTTTCACTTCTCCCCGCCCGCTCCAGCGAACTAATAGAGGCGTAAAAGGCTGCAAGCAACCTTTTAGATTGGACCGGCGGCCGCGCGCTCCTTTTGCAAGAATGCGCACCCGCCCCTGTCCTTCAGTGAAGAAGTCCAGCATCAGGCTGGTTTCACTGTAAGGTCGCCCATGCAAAACAAATGCGCGTTGCCAGCCTTCCATAGGCGCGGACCTTATAAGTCGTCGGTGTAACCCAGGCTGCGCAGCGCACGTTCATCGTCTGCCCAACCGGATTTAACCTTGACCCACAGCTCAAGATGGACTTTCGCTTCAAACATGTTTTCCATGTCCTGACGCGCTTCGATACCAATGGTTTTGATTTTCGACCCTTTGTTGCCGATAACCATTTTCTTCTGGCCTTCACGCTCAACCAGAATCAAACCATTGATGTCATAGCCACCGCGCGCGTTGGTCACGAAACGTTCGATTTCCACCGTAACCGAGTAAGGCAGTTCTTCACCTAAGAAACGCATCAGTTTTTCACGGATGATTTCAGAGGCCATAAAGCGCTGTGAACGGTCAGTAATGTAGTCTTCCGGGAAGTGATGATCCGCTTCTGGTAAACGTTTACGAACAATGCCGGCGAGCGTATCAATGTTAATGCCTTTTTCGGCAGACATTGGCACGATGTCGATGAAATTCATCTGCTCGCTGAGGAACTGCAGGTGTGGCAACAACTTCGACTTGTCAGTGACATTGTCGATTTTGTTAATAGCCAACAGAACCGGCGCTTTACTGTCGCGCAATTTATTAACGACCATTTCGTCGTCAGGCGTCCAGTGGGTGCCTTCAACCACGAAAATCACCAGCTCAACATCACCGATGGAGCTGCTGGCAGCGCGGTTCATCAGGCGGTTAATCGCCCGCTTCTCTTCAATGTGCAACCCTGGGGTGTCAACATAAATAGCCTGATAAGGGCCTTCGGTATGGATGCCCATAATACGGTGACGGGTTGTTTGCGGTTTACGCGAAGTAATGGAGATCTTTTGCCCCAATAATTCGTTCAGCAAGGTGGATTTACCGACGTTTGGACGGCCCACGATCGCTACAAAACCACAGTAATTCTTTTCTTCGCTCATTCAAGCTCCAGCTGTATCAGCGCTTGTTCCGCTGCCGCCTGCTCGGCTTTTCTGCGGCTTGAACCGGTTCCTACAACCGGTTGATTCAAACCACTGACCTGGCAGTGGATAGTAAACTCCTGATCGTGCGCTTCACCGCGAACCTGCACAACCAGATAAGAAGGTAATGGCAGATGGCGGCCCTGTAAAAACTCCTGCAAACGGGTTTTTGGGTCTTTCTGCTTATCACCGGGACTGATTTCGTCTAGACGACTGCGGTACCATTCGAGAATCAGTCTTTCGACGTTTTGGATGTCACTGTCTAGGAATATGCCACCAATGAGCGCCTCCACCGTATCAGCAAGAATGGACTCGCGGCGGAAACCACCACTTTTCAATTCTCCCGGCCCTAAACGTAAACATTCACCGAGGTCAAATTCGCGCGCCATTTCTGCCAGGGTATTGCCACGCACCAGCGTCGCACGCATCCGGCTCATATCGCCTTCATCAACACGGGGAAAGCGTTGATAAAGTGCATTGGCGATGACATAACTAAGGATGGAGTCACCCAGGAATTCTAACCGCTCATTATGTTTGCTGCTGGCGCTGCGGTGAGTCAGTGCCTGCAATAAGAGTTCCTGCAGTTGAAAAGTGTAGCCCAGCTTTCGCTGAAGCCTATTTATTACGATGGGATTCATGAGTTACCAATAGATCAAGAATGCGTCAAAAACTTCAGCATACGGAACAGGCCTGCTTCGCCTAAAGCAAATCCAAAGCTGTTTCGTTTGCAGTGGCTCCCCATTTATTTTAACAAAAATTCAGGGAGCCAACTTTTATCGCTCGAAAGAGTATTCTACAACGTGTGGAAATATAATGCTGCGGAAATAGGCAGCATTGAATTAATGAATTCCACCGATGCGGCTCAGGCGTACGCCCGTTGGCCACTCACCTTCTTGCTTTTTAAAGCTCATCCAGATACCAGATGCACGACCGACCAGATTCTTCTCTGGCACAAAGCCCCAGTAACGACTGTCTGCGCTGTTGTCACGGTTGTCGCCCATCATGAAGTAATGGCCGGCAGGAACCACCCAGGTACCCATAGGTTGGCCAGGTTGCTGGTAGTAAGCACCAAGCTGATCGCGTGCACCTGGCACGGTCAGAATATTGTGAGTGACGTTACCCAGAGTTTCCTGACGAGCCAGCAGACGGATACCGTCTTGCGGCACGCTGGCTGAAGCTGGAGTTTCAAAGAAACCACTACTTGCTTCGCTGCCGGACGCCTGACCAAAGGTCTGCACGAAATCACTCGCATGGCCAGCATCGTAAGTGACAGCCAAAGCCGTACTGCAATTCTGGCCACTGTTACAGGCTGGCTGAATGGTCACTTCCTTGCTGAAAGGATCATAGGTCACGCGGTCACCCGGCAAACCCACCAAACGCTTGATGTAATCCAGGCTAGGATTGAGTGGATATTTAAATACCACCACATCACCACGTTTAGGTTCACCCGTCGGGATGAGCTTGGTTTGCGTGATCGGATCTTTCAGGCCGTAGGCATACTTCTCAACGACGATAAAATCGCCAATCAGCAAGGTAGGCATCATCGAACCGGATGGAATCTGGAAGGGTTCGTAAATAAACGAACGCACTACAAATACCACCAGCAATACAGGGAAAACAGAGGCACAGGTTTCTACCCAACCTGGCTGTTTAGCTGCTTTATTTAGCGTTTTTTCGTCAACCGCACCGGCGGTTTCGACCTTGAGTCTGGCAATTTTCGCCCGACGAGCGGGAGCGAACTTGAAACGATCCAGGCACCAGATAATCCCGGAAACCAGCGTTGCAAGCGCCAGAATCAAGGCAAACATGTTAGCCATGCATACTCCTACGAACTTATTGAGGGCTTATTTGCTGTCTTTACCAACATGGAGAATAGCCAGGAACGCTTCTTGCGGTAACTCAACGTTGCCCACTTGCTTCATGCGTTTCTTACCATCTTTTTGTTTCTGCAACAATTTCTTCTTACGGCTAACGTCGCCGCCATAACATTTCGCTAATACGTTTTTACGCAATTGTTTGACCGTGGCACGCGCGATGATATGTCCACCAATGGCAGCCTGGATTGCGATATCAAATTGCTGACGCGGGATAAGCTCCTGCATTTTTTCTACCAGCTGACGACCACGGAACTGGGCATTGCCGCGGTGGGTGATCAGCGCTAGGGCGTCAACACGTTCACCGTTGATCAGCACATCAACACGTACCATGTCTGACGTTTGGAAACGCTTGAAGTTATAGTCCAGTGACGCATAACCGCGAGAGGTTGATTTCAAACGGTCGAAGAAATCAATAACCACTTCGGCCATTGGAATTTCATAAGTCAGCGCAACCTGATTACCGTGGTAAACCATGTTGGTTTGTACGCCACGTTTCTCAATGCACAAAGTGATCACGCTACCCAGATATTCCTGAGGCATCAACATGTGGCATTCAGCAATTGGCTCACGCAGTTCTTCGATGTTATTTAGCGCAGGCAGCTTAGACGGGCTATCAACGTAAATGGTCTCTTTAGTGGTGGTTTCCACTTCATACACTACGGTCGGTGCCGTGGTGATCAGATCCAGATCGTATTCACGCTCCAGACGTTCCTGAATGATCTCCATGTGCAGCAAACCAAGGAAGCCACAACGGAAACCAAAGCCCAGCGCGGTGGAACTTTCTGGTTCATAGAATAGGGAAGCATCGTTCAGGCTGAGTTTGCCCAACGCATCACGGAAGTTTTCGTAATCATCAGAGCTGACAGGGAACAGGCCCGCATAAACCTGAGGTTTTACTTTCTTAAAACCAGGTAACGGTTTCTCAGCCGGATTACGCGACAGCGTCAGGGTATCGCCTACTGGCGCGCCCAGGATGTCTTTAATTGCGCAAACCAGCCAGCCAACTTCCCCACAGCCCAGCATATCGCGATCAACGCGTTTTGGCGTGAAGATACCCAGACGGTCAGCGTTATAGACCTGGCCCGTACTCATGACTTTAATTTTGTCGCCCTTTCTCATGGTGCCGTTCTTAATACGGACCAGAGAAACCACGCCAAGGTAGTTATCGAACCATGAATCGATGATCAGTGCCTGCAGAGGAGCTTCTGGATCACCTTCTGGTGGCGGAATGTCACGCACCAGACGTTCCAGAATATCAGGAACGCCCACGCCGGTTTTTGCAGAGCAACGTACAGCGTCCGTAGCATCAATGCCGACGATATCTTCAATTTCCTGAGCCGCGCGATCGGGATCGGCTGCTGGCAAGTCAATTTTATTCAATACCGGCACGACTTCGAGATTCATTTCCATCGCGGTGTAGCAGTTTGCCAGAGTCTGCGCTTCTACGCCCTGACCGGCATCTACCACCAACAATGCGCCTTCACAGGCTGCAAGAGAGCGCGAAACTTCATAAGAGAAGTCGACGTGGCCTGGGGTATCGATGAAATTCAGATGATAGGTTTCGCCATCTTTCGCTTTGTAGTCCAGCGTCACGCTCTGGGCTTTGATGGTGATCCCGCGCTCACGTTCCAGATCCATTGAGTCAAGAACTTGCGCTTCCATTTCACGATCGGACAAGCCGCCGCAGATCTGAATAATGCGGTCGGACAGCGTCGACTTACCGTGGTCAATGTGGGCGATGATGGAAAAGTTTCTTATGTTCTTCATTATAAAGATTTTCTACCTTGGTATTTCTGAATCATTCGCCATAACAACACAGCGACGGTTTGTAGGTTGGCTGTCTTTCGCCTGAGTCGCAGCATTCTACATGTGAGGACCGTGAAAACCTAGTCTCCCCGCCACCTAACTGAGGATTATGCCTATCTTCCCGTGAAAGCGGGTCGTAACGATTGCAATAAGTTGTAAACAACTCTGCGCTGTGGCGTTTCCCGTATATCTACCTTAACCACTGAGCTGCAGGGTTTTAGGAAAATGCTCATTTACTCATCAGTAAAAAAAACTTTAAATAACTGTTATAAAAGAATTTATCCATTGCCTATTTCGATTTAGTTGAACACTTGCTTTGTCTTATTTTTCTCAATCCGGTCACAAGGTTAGCATCATGATCAATGAAGGACGGTTGCTCAGTCAGCATGGGTTTGCCAGAGCCAATTCCTGGATCACAATGGTTCTTGCCACATTGTTAATGGTGGGAGGCGCAATACAGGTCGTATTTCTTCTTGCTTTGGGAAGAACAGGCAGCGGTGGTCTGCATATTATTACCTTGTCTGCTATTTTCAGCATTGGATTAGGCGCGCTATTATTTGCCCTCAGACACTACACCAGACCTAAGCAAATTTACCAATTGCACGAGAATGGAATATCGGTCATTAACGAAAGAGACCAAAAACATCGCTTTGTGCCTTTCGACAAAATCACAGAGATATATCGGTACAGAGCCGGGAAATATACGCGCAAAATATTAGATACTATGGCATTTCGCGAAGGGAATGATAAATCCTGGCATGAAATCACCCCAAATATCGCTCATGCTGAGCGCCTGATTGAAGTTATCAAGAATGAACAACTGATGTCGCGGGGCCCGCAGGCACTGGCTATTCTGGCAAACGATGGGAATTTTTCATTCACCTATCTGGCCGCGTCACAATGCAAACTGCACCAATTTTTCTGCCGTAATTTAT
Source organism: Enterobacterales bacterium (assembly GCA_003864575.1). Classification (GTDB taxonomy): domain Bacteria; phylum Pseudomonadota; class Gammaproteobacteria; order Enterobacterales; family Enterobacteriaceae; genus Ewingella. The sequence goes on along the minus strand of BHES01000049.1, from coordinate 1,564 downwards.
TGATGTTAAATGAAAAAAAATTACGTCTGAGTGCACGTTTTATTACTTCAGATGAAGGACTATGTATTCCTGTCGAGGATATTCAATATATTAGCGGGGGAAGTAACAGCCAGATGATCCGGCTGCTTGACACCAATGGACGTATTCTCTTTTCCGTACTCTATACATCCCTGTTCAGCGCCGATCTTTTCATCGCACTGATCGAGCATATGATTCAAAACCGAATCCCGATCAGAAATTGACAAAGAGATACTCAGGAAGGAAGGCGTCCGTTATCGTGCTGAAATCGAAATGCGTCAGGAGGCAGACCTATTTGGAGAATCACAGGCTGATAACCCGCCTGATTCTCCAGTCTTGCGGCCAGCGCACGCGCGGCAACAAAACCGACGATCCCACCCGCAACCGCGCCCAACACAGAGTAAAGATCTCCCTGCGTCATCCACTGTAGCAAGCCACCACCCAGAATAACGCCCACTAACGGGGTCATATAGACCAAAAAGGCGGAGCGCAATAAACTGCCCTCAGTGATGCCTAGCTCAACTTTCTGGCCTGGCTCGAGGCGTTCGGCGATGTTAACCAAAAGATTATGTTCTGTTTGCGGGCCGAGTTCATTGAGAACCCGGGCTCCACAACCAGATCGCGAATGGCAGCTGCTGCAACCCGCTTGCGTCTCACAACGCAACGTAGCAATACCATCTTGCCACGAAATAACGGTGGCCCACTCTTTCATCATCTTGATTACCTGACCTTTTTACTGTGCAGCAAAGACAATACTTTCAGCAATACGCTTAGCCGTCGACGGCGGTAATTCACCGACAACCGTAATTTCATTCGCGTTGCGGATCTCAGTCTGCACGGTTCGACGCCCCTGCCTGACCAACTGCTCAGAAGGAGCACTGGTTGTCGCACTCACGTTGATCGAGAAACTGAAAAGCCCATCTGAATAAAGACGTGATTCTATCGCGACCGGCATATTTGGTAAGTTTCTACGACTACGCGCCACTTCAGCCACGCCATCAGGTAACCATTTTGGTTGCCAGGTGAATTGCGCATTATTGCCAGCAGGTACAGAAAGCACCGGAGGTAGCGTAGCTTTCTCTAAAGTGGCCAGGGATTCTTTGACAGCATCATCGGCGACAAACGAGATGACCCGGAATTGTTCCAGCGTCTCACCATCGCGATCAAGAAGATCAACCCGCAGTGGAAGCTTGGTATTTTCATCAACCCAGATCACATAACTAAAACGGGTACCATCACGTGATACAACCCGGATCACCTGACTAAGCCGGTCCACTGCACGAGCTCTGCCAACTGGTATGAAGTCATAGTATTTCGTCAAACGCGCAAAATCACTGAAAACAATACCCGGCAAAGAGTCGACGATATGGTCACCATCCAGTGTAAACGGCTGTAAGCCCGTTTCAAAATAGCTGATGTCTTTACCACGTTGAACAATTTCACGGCGAGGCCCATCCATCAGGACTAACTGTGCAAGAGGGGAATGATTAGATGTGGCATGACGATAGCGATAGGAATCAATTCCTTGCTTCGTAATGCTGATGAA
>BHES01000048.1 GCA_003864575.1 Enterobacterales bacterium | reverse complement strand
GGCTTTTGGCGATGATCAACGCCAGTAAACAGAATGCGGCAGGGCGTCGCGTGGCGCTTGGCAGCGTGTTGTTCAAGCTGATTGGCTGCGTGATTGTATTACCCTTTATCGGCCCTCTCTCGGTCCAACTGGCACGGCTCGGCATTCCGGATGAAGAGCTGGTGATCTATTTCCACATGTTCTACAACCTGATCCGCTGCCTGGCGATGGTGCCGCTGTCCGGCCCGATGGCCCGCATTTGCGAACTGATGATTGCTGACGTACCGGAAGATGACCCGCGTCTGCGTCCGCGGCACCTGGATGTCAGCGCTATTGATACGCCGACGCTGGCACTCGCCAATGCCGCCCGCGAAACCCTGCGTATGGGAGATGTGGTCGAACATATGCTGATCCTCAATCATGAAGTGATGCACGGCAAGCTGGCGCAAGACCGCGAAGTCCGTCGCCTCGATGATGACGTTGATGTGCTCTATACCGCGATCAAACTTTATCTGGCACAAATCAACAAAGAAGGGCTTGGTGAGGATGATTCCCGCCGCTGGGCTGAAATCATTGAAATGGCGCTGAACCTGGAGCAGGCCGGTGACATTATCGAGCGCATGACCGCGGATATCGCCGCGAAATCTCACGCTGCCCGCCGCGCGTTCTCGGCTGAAGGGCTGACTGAGCTGGACTCGCTGCATGAAAAACTGGTAGATAACCTGCGCCTGAGCCTGTCGGTATTCCTGTCAAATGACCTGACCAGCGCGCGCCGCCTGCGGCGTTCCAAGCATCGTTTCCGCCTGCTGGACCGCCGTTATGCACATGCGCACGTTGACCGCCTGCATCAGCACAACGTGCAGAGTATCGAAACCAGTTCGCTGCATTTAGGGCTGCTGGGAGATATGAAACGTCTTAACTCCTTGTTCTGCGCCGTGGCCTATAACGTGCTGGATAAAGACGCGCAAGAAGACGATGAACGTGATGAAGTCGATCTGGTGAAGCCTGCCTGACAGCCATAAAAAAGGCGCCTGACCGGCGCCTTTCTCATTTTTATCCTGCTGTATTACTTCTCTTTCTTCTCAACCGGTTTGCCAGACCAGTAGCCTGCCAGCAGTGAACCCGACAGGTTGTGCCATACCGAAAAGAGTGCGCCTGGCAACGCGGCCAGCGGGCTGAAGTACATTTTTCCGAGCGTCGCTGCCAGCCCTGAGTTCTGCATGCCGACTTCCATCGCCAGCGTACGGCAGGTGGTTTCATCGAAGCCAAACAGTTTCCCGCCCCAGTAACCACTCAGCAAACCAATGCCGTTGTGCAGGATCACGGCCGCAATGACCACCAGACCGACGGAGCCGATAAAGCCCTGACTTCCCGCGACCACGGCGCTGATGATGGCTAAAATGCAGATCATCGAGAACGCCGGCAGCAGTGGCTCGACGCGTTTAACCGTTTTGGTAAACAGATGATGAATCACCAGACCGGCGAAAATAGGGATCACGACGATTTGCAGAATGCTTAACAGCATGCCCACCACGTCGACCTTTATGTGGGTGTCGACGTAGAAGCGGGTCAGCAGCGGAGTAGCAAAAACACCGACCAGCGTGGAGACGGCAGAGATCGTTACCGACAGGGCTACATCGCCTTTCGCGAGATAAATCATCACATTGGATGCGGTTCCCGACGCCACGCTGCCGACTAAAATCATTCCCGCCGACAAATCTGCTGGCATGTGAAACAGCTTCGCCAGCACCCATGCCGCCAGCGGCATGATCAAATAGTGCAGGAACGTGGCGGCGGCCACTGGTGCCGGGCGTGACAGCACGCGTTTGAAATCACCGAACTCCAGGGTGACGCCCATCGCGAACATGATAAGCATCAGCAGGGTCGCAACGTGCGGGGCAATAGGGGTAAAAGTGTCCGGCGTATAGTAGGCGGCGACGGAGAGCAGCACGGCCCACAGTGGGAACAGGCGGGTTATTTTGGCTAACATGGTGAGGATCCCTTATTGGTCTTTGTTGTTTTTAATTATGTGATGTTGCAGGTAAAGCGTTGCCATAGCAGCATAAAACCGGGCGCATAAAAAAGCCGGGCACTGAGGCCCGGCATTGAAATGCACCGCGCCCGTTTTTATTCGAATAGGTTGCGATGTAGCGTTTTGACGACCTGATCGGCATCGTTGCCCGGGACCAGGAAGCACAAGTTGTAGCTGCTTGCGCCGTAACAAACCATGCGGATGTTGAACGGATCCAGCACGCCAAAAACTTCTTTTCCGACGCCACAGGCCTGCGATAGTTTGTTGCCAATGATGGCGATAAGCGCAAGGTTTTCTTCCACTTCAACGCGGCACAGCGACGACAGCTCAGTCAGGAGTGAGGTTGTCAGCAGGCTGTCATCGGAAGAGGTTGAACCGGTGGTATCAAGCGTCAGTGCGACGCTCACTTCTGACGTGGTGATCAAATCCACCGAAATACTGTGACGAGCAAGAATTCCAAACACTTCGGCGAGGAAACCGCGTGAATGCAACATGCTCAGGCTGTGCAGCGTGACCAGCGTCTGTTTACGGCGCAGTGCCAGAGCGCGGAACAGCGGCGGATTATCGGTGGTATTGCATACCAGCGTACCGCCAGCAGAAGGGTCTTTACTCGAGCCAACAAACACCGGAATACCACGGCGTACTGCCGGTAACAGTGTGGCAGGGTGTAACACTTTTGCGCCAAAGGTGGCCATTTCAGCCGCTTCTTCAAAAGCAATTCGGTCGATGCGCTTGGCGTCAGGCACTACACGGGGGTCCGTGGTGTAGATGCCCGGAACGTCGGTCCAGATATCAACCCGTGCGGCACTCAGTGCTTCAGCCAGAAGGGCGGCGGTATAATCGCTGCCGCCACGGCCAAGCGTGGTGGTGCGGCCTTTGCCTTCGCAACCGATGAAGCCCTGCGTGATCACCAGCGCCTGCTCAAGACGAGGCTGCAATTGCTGAAGAGTCAGTTCGGACAGCGCATCGGTGTCCGGTTCGGCGCGGCCAAAACGGTCATTGGTCCGCATCACTTTACGCACGTCAAACCACTCAACGGGCACATTGCGTTGACGCAGGATTTCAACAAACAGCAGGGTGGACATCAGTTCGCCGTGGCTGACCAGTTCGTCGGTCAGTGCGGTGGACGTTGCCAGGCTTGCCGCCTCTGACAGCATGCTTATGTTGTCCAGCATGCGGCCGATTTCGTCGCGGATCACGTCCGGTCTGTTCAGTTTGTCGATAATGGCAGACTGAATGCGGCGGATCTCGTCGAGCAGGAAAACGCGGCGTTCAGTGTCCTGGCCTACAGCCAGTTCAACCAGAATATTGGTAATGCCCGCCGAGGCAGAAAGGACCACCAGGCGTACATGGGGATTCGAGAGAACGACGTCGGCGCTGCGGTTCATGGCGTCGAAGTCCGCAACGCTGGTGCCGCCAAATTTGGCTACGACCGTAGTGCCCAAAGGGGGACGATTGGCGTTGCGGGATACAGCGTAATTCATGGTAAACCTCGTGTCAGGGGCGCCGGGATGCGACGACCGTCTATTCCATAAGAATTGGCACTAGGGGGAGAGCGGGAAACGGGAGCAGGCGTAGAGATGCTACGATACACCCAGAAGCGCTCCACCTTGCCGATACCCTCACAGGTATCTCGGTGACAACCCGGGGGATTCAGCCCCTGTAGTCGGTCTTCAGCCTGCCGAAAGCCTCTGACCTCGGCGCCGCTCCCCCTGATGTATCTTCGTAGGATTTCGGCTCCTCCGATACACTGCCTGGGCGACGCGCCTCTTCTGGCTCACACAACATAAAAATGCGCGTGTGAGTTAGGTGCTTAGGAATAACGGGTTATGGCGCATCTGTCAACGTTCAACCGCCGTGGCTGACGTATTTTGTACCAGGGCAATGAGCGTACAAGGGATCGGCGGGTTGTTTTCTTCTTGTAATGCCTGCAATTGCCCGTTTTCCTCCACGGCAAAAAGCGGGATGACGCCGGGGTTTTTTTCCAGATAATCAATCCAGCCAAAGCTCTCATTAAGGCGTGTGGCTTTGATGGTTCCACCTTTTGCCAATAAACTGCTTAGACGTGAATAATTGGCTTCGGCGTTGAACAGCACTTCATGACGGCGGAAACGACGGCTTTCCTGGCCTCCAGCACCTTTGATTCCGGCACCGGAACGAATCGCAAAGACCCGGTGGGCACCAAAAATATGGCTGAAATGATAAACCGCCAGGGCATTTTGGTGCCGGTTTGGCGACAGGGCGAGAACCTGCGATGTACTGCTTAAATCGAGATAGTTTTCCGCATGTTCTGACCAAGCGTTACCGTAATAAGCCGGAATACCCTCCATACGCGCCTGACGATAATATTCCCAACTGCTGTCGGTCAGTCGCACCGGAATATCCTGTTTAATGAGCACCTGAGCCAACATTCTGGCTACGCTATTGGCGCCAATAATCAGCACGCCACGCGGCATCTTTTGCTGTACCCGTAGCCATTTTGCCATCGCGCCGCTAGTCAGGCTTTGCAGTACCACCGTACCGATGATGATTGCAAAGACGATGGTCACCAGCTTATCTGCCTGCGGATAACCGGCTTGTTGCAGCGTCAGAGCAAATAACGAACTGACCGCCGCCGCGACAATTCCGCGGGGAGAGATCCAGCACAGCAAAAGACGATCGCGCCAATGCAGCGTTGAGCGCCAGGTTGACACCGCAATACACAGCGGGCGAGCGACGAACTGGACAACCAACAGTAAAAAAATCAGCGGCCAGCCCATATTGATGAGGGCATGTATATCCAGACGTGCCGCGAGGATGATAAACAGCGCGGAAATCAGAATGGCGGAAAGCTCTTCTTTAAACGCCAGAATATCGCGGGTGTCAACATCGCGCATGTTTGCCAGCCAAATGCCCATGACCGTCACGGCCAGCAAACCGGATTCATCAGCGAGTGCGTTCGATAAACCAAACGCTGTCAGCATAATGGCCAACACCGCCAGGTTCTGTAGATAAGCTGGCAACCAAACACGACGGAGCGCCACCCCCAGTAAGTAACCGAAAAGCGCGCCGGTAATAAGGCCAACGGCAGCCGTGGTACCCAGCGTCCAGATGAGGTGAGTCAGTGATTCTGCATGCTGGCGCAGGATAATAAATTCAAAGACTAATAGCGTGAAAATTGCCCCTACTGGATCAATAACGATCCCTTCCCAGCGCAAAACCTGATTAATCGCAGCATTTGGCCTGACGACCCGCATAAGCGGTGCAATGACCGTCGGGCCGGTGACTACCGTGACAGCGCCTACCAGTGCGGAAAGTTCGGGCGTCAAACCCAGTAGACACCAGCACGCCAGGCTTATCACCAGAAACGTTGTTAACATTCCGACAGTCACCAGGTTGCGGACGACGCCGCCAAAACCGCGGATTTCATCGATGCGCAGCGTCAGCGCACCTTCAAATAAAATAATGGCCACGGAGAGTGACACCAGCGGAAACAGGAGCGAGCCAAACAGAACGTCAGGTTGAATAACGTGTGTGGCCGGGCCTAATAACACGCCGAGCAGCAACAGAGGAAGAATGGCTGGCAGCTTGAGCAACCACGCTAGCCATTGGGCTGCCAGTGAACCAAGACCAATAATAACCAGCATCAGAGGGGCTGATAACTCCATAAGCGATATCCTTTCTACTACAGTGATTACCATACTGATTTGTCAGCATCTGAAAAGTAACAAGTTACACAGTATCTAGTTAACCTGAATTATAGAGAAGGCTTTACAAAAACATAGATGTGTTAACAGTAGTTTCACAGATATGGCCTATCGCAAGAAAAGGCATCTCATCTGCGGTATAACGGGATACAATCAAGTGAGTTATGTCACCTTTTATTCTCAGCCTAAGAGTATTGCTATGAAAAATATCAATCCAACTCAAACCGCTGCCTGGCAAGCCCTGCAGCAGCATTTCGATACGATGAAAGATGTGCAAATTAGTCATCTGTTTGCTGAAGATGGCGACCGTTTCTCCAAGTTTTCGGCGACCTTTGAAGACCAGATGCTGGTGGATTTCTCCAAAAACCGCATCACCACCGAAACTCTGAACAAACTGCAAGCGCTGGCGAAAGAAACCGATCTTCAGGGTGCAATCAAATCGATGTTCTCTGGCGAGAAGATCAACCGTACTGAAGACCGTGCAGTACTGCACGTAGCATTACGTAACCGCAGCAATACGCCAATCGTGGTCGATGGCAAAGATGTCATGCCGGAAGTTAACGCAGTACTGGCGAAGATTAAAGGCTTCACCGAACGCGTTATCGGTGGTGACTGGAAAGGTTATACAGGCAAGGCGATCACTGATGTTGTGAACATCGGTATCGGCGGTTCAGACCTTGGCCCGTTCATGGTGACTGAAGCACTGCGTCCGTACAAAAACCACCTGAATATGCATTTCGTCTCTAACGTTGACGGCACCCATATCGCCGAAACGCTGAAAGACCTGTCGCCAGAAACCACGTTGTTCCTGGTGGCGTCAAAAACTTTTACCACGCAAGAAACCATGACCAACGCCCACAGCGCGCGTGACTGGTTCCTGCAAACGGCTGGCGATGCCAAACACGTTGCGAAACACTTCGCCGCGCTGTCTACCAACGGTAAAGCGGTGGATGAATTTGGTATCGACACTGACAACATGTTCGAATTCTGGGACTGGGTCGGCGGGCGTTACTCTTTGTGGTCCGCTATCGGCCTGTCGATTGCGCTGTCTGTGGGCTTCGAAAACTTCGAACAATTACTGAGCGGTGCTCACGCAATGGACAAACACTTCGCAGAAACCCCTGCGGAGAAGAACCTGCCGGTTCTGCTGGCGCTGATCGGTATCTGGTACAACGATTTCTACGGCACTGAAACCGAAGCTATTTTGCCATACGACCAGTACATGCATCGCTTTGCTGCTTATTTCCAGCAAGGTAACATGGAATCCAACGGTAAATTCGTTGACCGTAACGGCAACCCAGTGGACTACCAAACTGGCCCAATTATCTGGGGCGAGCCAGGCACAAATGGCCAGCATGCGTTCTATCAGCTGATTCACCAGGGCACAAAAATTATCCCTTGTGACTTCATCGCACCAGCGGTCAGCCATAATCCGCTGAGTGATCACCACGCCAAGCTGCTCTCCAACTTTTTTGCGCAGACCGAAGCGCTGGCCTTTGGTAAATCCCTGGACGTGGTAGAGCAAGAGTTTGCGGAACAAGGCAAAAAGCCTGAAGACGTGAAACATGTTGCTCCGTTCAAAGTGTTTGAAGGTAACCGTCCGACCAACTCTATCTTGCTGCGCGAAATTACCCCGTACAGCCTGGGTGCGTTGATTGCCATGTACGAACACAAAATCTTCACCCAGGGCGCTATCCTCAATATCTATACCTTCGACCAATGGGGAGTGGAATTAGGTAAGCAACTGGCGAACCGCATCCTGCCAGAACTTTCCGGTAGCGAAGAGGTGAAAGGCCACGATAGCTCGACCAATGGCCTGATTAATCGCTTCAAGAACTGGCGCGCATAATCACCTGGAAATAGGTGAAACCACGTCAGAAATAAAAGGGTTAGCTTTAACAGGCTGGCCCTTTTTTAATGTCACTTTTTCTCTGCGGGCACTGTGTTATTCTGCGGGTATTAATAACAAAAGTGGGATGTAGATCACATGGCAGTATCTAAACGTGCAACGATGATAGCCGTCATCATGCAGCGGGTTTTGAACGTGTTCTTATTGGGGCTGGCGGCGATCCTGATGCTTTTTTTGGGTCGGGAAACTTACCATCTGGCCATGGTGTTGTTCGTAAATAATGACCAGTCTTCATCCTATTTATTGATTGAAGGCATCGTGATTTACTTCCTGTATTTCGAGTTTATCGCGCTGATTGTGAAGTATTTTTCCTCGGGGTATCACTTCCCACTGCGCTATTTTATTTACATCGGTATTACGGCCATCATTCGTCTGATTATTGTCGATCACAAAAGCCCGTACGATACGCTGGTCTACGCCTGCGCAATCCTGGTGCTGGTGGTCACGTTGTTTCTGGCTAACGGTGAACGCCTGCGTCGCGAGTAAATGCGTTATGCAAGGCCGATTGCTGCTGGCGCATTCTGGGTTAGAATGCGAGGCTGATGGTTAATAGGGGAGCTGAATGTTTCCCCATCACGGAGTTCGTAATGTCTGAGTCTCATTCCCCCGCGCAGCCACCTATCCACTGGTTTGACGATCCGCAGCATGTTCCTGCTGATGTCGCCGACTGGCTGATGGAAATGGGCTCTATGACCCGCCGTTTTGAAAAGCAGGGCGTCACCGTCACGGTGCTGCCTCAGCGCGAATGCTTTGTCACACGACAAGAACTGGGTGAAAGCGAGGCGGAGCAGTTGCCAGATAGCGCACGCTACTGGGTGCGTGAAGTAGTGCTGTTTGCGGATGACGAGCCCTGGCTGCTTGGCCGTACGGTCATTCCGGAAGAGACACTGACCGGTCCGGACCTGGCGCTGGTGGATCTGGGCACAGTACCGCTGGGCCGCTATCTTTTTGGCGGCAACACGCTGACCCGCGACTATATTCACCTCGGCCAGCTGGAACATGAGCAGGGCGACCTGTGGGCGCGTCGTTCTCGTTTGCGCCTGTCCGATAAGCCATTGCTGCTGACTGAAATTTTTCTGCCTGAATCACCGGTACATTGCCCTGAAAACAAGGTGCAGAAGGGATGAGTCAGGCCAATCAACAAGGGGAGCAAAAGGTGTCTGTTAGCCTTTCTCAGGGCCATTGGCGCGATTACTGCCGCCTGATGCGTATTGATAAACCCATTGGTTCATTGCTGCTGCTGTGGCCGACCCTGTGGGCTTTGTGGCTGTCCGGCGGTGGAATGCCATCGCTGAAAATCATGCTGGTTTTCGTTCTGGGCGTGTTCTTTATGCGTGCAGCCGGTTGCGTGGTGAATGACTACGCCGACCGTAAATTTGATGGTCATATCAAGCGAACGGCCAATCGCCCGCTGCCAAGTGGCGCTATCAGCAGTAAACAAGCCAAAATCTTGTTTGTCAGCCTGGTGCTGGCCTCTTTCCTGCTAGTACTGACCCTCAACCGCATGACGATATTATTGTCGCTGGCCGGCTTAGCTCTGGCGTGGATTTATCCGTTCGTCAAGCGGGTGAGTAATTTACCGCAGGTGGTATTGGGGGCGGCCTTTGGTTGGTCGATTCCAATGGCCTTTGCAGCGGTAAGTGAAGCCGTACCGCTCAGTTGTTGGCTGCTGTTTGCCGCCAATATCTGCTGGACTGTGGCCTATGATACGCAATACGCCATGGTGGATCGTGACGATGACCTGAAAATAGGCGTTAAGTCGACGGCGATCCTGTTTGGGCGTTTCGACAATCTTATTAACGGTATTCTGCAATTAGCCATGCTGGCGCTGATGGCGACGGTCGGGTATCTGACACAACTCAGTGCACCGTTCTACTGGTCGTTATTGCTGGCGGCGGCACTGTTTGCGCATCAGCATAAACTCACCGCCAAACGTGACCGCGATGCTTGTTTCCTCGCCTTCCGCCAGAATAACTATGTCGGGCTGGTCCTGTTCCTCGGCATCCTGATGAGTCTGCCGCACTTCAGTTTCTGACGAAGGGAAGATTCAGATTGCTATAAAAAACGCCCGGCTCTCAACAAAGAGAACCGGGCGTTTTTGATCGTATCTTCAACGAAGGCAGCTAACCCGCAGGCAGGTTGACTTAGTGATCGGTATCCCGCACATCCACTTTGGCTTCCGCTGCGGGAGCGGAAGGCTGCGGAAGCTCAGACGGCATGCCGGAACTTTCGATAGTCAGCTTGATTTCCGGGGTCATTAAATCACTGAGAATGGTGTAGATTTCCCGCGTATGTTCAGGGATAGCATCACCGATATCATTGATATAACCCTCTGTGCGCAACGTTCCTACCAGTGTTGTGAACACCGCTTTGTCGAAGAACTCTGGCGCATTGATACCGTGCAGTACGGAGAGACGCTGCGCCATAATCCGGCTCTCTTTCTCCAGCGCCCCGCGGCTGATGCTCGGATTATTGCTGAGTAGCGAAAGGGTAATCGCGTAGCGTTGCAACGTTTCTCGTACACCGGCTGCCAGCAGTTGCAGTGGACGGATCCGCAGTGGATTAAGCGTCAGCGTTTCCCCATCGATCTTGATAAGCCCCTGACGCGCCAGCTCTGCACACAACACTTCCAGCACGGTCGGCAGCTCTTCTTTGCTGTAATGCATGAAGAGTTCGGCTTTCATCATTGGGAAAATCAGCGATATCTGGCGCAGGAGCTCGGCACTGGTCACCGTGCGGTGGTGCATGATGATGCTGGAAATCAGTGACGGCAGGACCAGCAGATGATGGATATTGTTGCGGTAATAGGTCATCAGAACGGCCTGCTCACGCGGCAGAATGATGATGTCACCAATGTTGTCTTTCTCGACTTCGAACTTATTCATGTTCAGCGCGTGGTCGAGAAGCTGGTCGGCCGTGAGATTTGGCACGGTAGAATCCGCGGTATAAGGCACATTACGCAGCAATTGCAGGTAGCAGTCGAGCTGCTCGGTCAACTGCTCACGGGTCAGTGAACGCTGACGCGAAGCCAGAAGTGCGGTACAGCACAGGTTCATGGCGTTGGCTGCAGCAGAGTTATTGATGCGCACCATGATTTTGTCCGCGATGTCCTGCACGGTCGGCGTCAGCCAGCTTGGACGATGGGCTTCAATCGGGTCGATAGATTCACGCCAGGTCGGTACATTCTGATTGAGATAAGTAGTGAGAGGCAGCGGCTCACCGAAGTTAACATAGCCCTGACCGAGGTTACGCAGTTTGCGTAAACCGTTGATCATCTGCATAAAACTTTCTTTCTCTTTCGTCGCGCCGCGCAGTTCTTTGGCATAGGTACCGACTTCCATCACATGCTCATAACCGATGTAAATCGGCACCAGCGTGATCGGACGTGAGCCACCACGCAGCATGGCCTGAATGGTCATTGATAGCGTGCCAGTTTTCGGTTCAAGCAAGCGTCCGGTGCGCGAACGGCCCCCTTCAACAAAGTATTCAACCGAGTAGCCGCGGGTGAACAACTCGCCGAGATATTCACGGAATACCGTCGAATAAAGCTTATTGCCCTTAAAAGTACGGCGAATAAAGAATGCGCCCAGACGGCGGAAAATCGGGCCTGCTGGCCAGAAATTCAGATTGATACCGGCAGCGATGTGCGGCGGGACCAGGCCCTGATGATAAAGCACGTAAGAGAGCAGTAAATAGTCCATGTGGCTGCGGTGGCAGGGCACATACACGATCTCCTGGCCGTCCAGCGCCAGCTGACGTACTCGTTCGGCATTATTGACGTTGATGCCTTTATACAGGCGGTTCCACGTCCAGCTTAATACGCGATCCGACAGGCGCACGGCTTCATAGGAGAAATCAGCGGCAATCTCTTCCATCAGAGCAATGGCGTTCTGTTGGGCCTTTTCATGGGAAATCTTTTTGCTGCGGGCTTCGTCTTCGACCGCTTTCTCAATCGCCTTGGACGCCAGCAATTTATTGAAGAGGTCCTGACGTACCGGCAGGCGTGGGCCAACGGCCGCTAAACGCTGACGCGAGAAGTGCATACGCGCTACACGGGCCAGTTTTTGTGCGATGATTTTATCCGTGCCGTGTTCAGTTGCCATATAGCGCAGCGATACGGTATTGGAGAAGCGCACGAAACTGTCACGACCCAGCCACAACACAGCAAAGAACTTTTGCACGCCGTTCAGCACACGCAGATGCGGCGTTTCTTGTCCTTCGCGACCCGGCGCACGCCCAAACATTACCGAAACGGGTAGCATTTGAATGTCTAATTGCGGGTTGTTGCGATGTAAATCCAGATAGTCATGGAACAGTTTTATCGACTCAATCTTCGGCGTGTAATAGGTAAACACGCGCGGTCCTTCAGCGATAAAAACGTGGCTCGGCAGCTGTACGCCGTCGATTTCCAATGGAATAAGGGGATCCGGCAGATTCTGCGCCAGGCACTGAGTGCGCAAGGTCAGTAAATCTGTCTTCGAATGATAAGGCAAAACGTACAGGATCGGGCGAGTCGGATCTAAACGCAACTCGGTAACCGGATCTGTCGGAATGACCTTGCTCTTTACCAGCAATTTTAGCGGTAAATTCAATAAGGTATAATAAAGTCTACGCCAACCTGACATAAAAACGTGAAGCCTCTTCGTTAGCAATTCGCCGCAAGGATACCAGAAACTGGATTCGCGGTCTGTGGTGATACGCTGTGCCCTTCCGGCTGCCGCTTTGCTTGCTGCAACCCGGAGGCTTTTAAGTATAAAATGCCGCAAACCTTTCGATAAGACGAATAACACATGAAAAATGAATCTACCGGGTTTACACGCATCGTGAAGGCCGCGGGTTTTTCCCTAAAAGGTCTGAGTGCCGCGTGGAAAAATGAAGCGGCTTTTCGCCAGGAGGCCATTGGTGTGCTTCCCTTCCTTATTCTGTCATTTTTCCTCGATGTGACCAGCATTGAACGCATCTTGTTAGTGGGCGTTCTGGTTCTGGTGGTCATCGTAGAATTATTAAATAGCGCAGTTGAATGTGCTATCGACCGTATTGGGCCTGAATTCCACGTGCTGTCTGGCCGCGCAAAAGACATGGGGTCGGCAGCGGTTCTGCTGACAATTATACTGGCAGTTTTCACTTGGGTCAGCGTGTTTTGGCCGCGTTGGTTCTAAAGCGGAATACAGATTCCATATTTCACTTTAGCATCTGTTTTTATTCACTCTTAGGTTTTCATTCAGGAGTTACCTGTATATACTCACAGCAATACTGTATAAACAATCAGGGGGCGGGATGAAAGCTTTAACAGTCAGACAACAAGAGGTCTACGACCTTATTCGCGATCATATCGCCACCACTGGTATGCCACCAACCCGCGCAGAGATCGCAGCGCGCCTGGGTTTCCGCTCACCTAATGCGGCGGAAGAGCACCTTAAAGCACTGCAACGCAAAGGCGTTATCGAGATTGTTTCCGGTGCGTCGCGTGGTATTCGCCTGCTGATGGAAGAAGAAGAAGGCCTGCCACTGATTGGTCGTGTGGCCGCCGGTGAACCTCTGCTGGCTCAGCAACATATTGAAGGGCATTACCAGGTTGATCCCGCGATGTTCAAACCAAGCGCTGATTTCCTGCTGCGTGTCAGCGGTATGTCGATGCGTGACATTGGTATTCTCGACGGTGATTTACTGGCCGTGCATAAAACGCAGGACGTGCGTAATGGGCAGGTCGTCGTTGCGCGTATCGATGATGAAGTAACGGTTAAGCGTCTGAAAAAACAAGGCAGTGTCGTTCAGCTTCTGCCTGAGAACAGCGACTTCGAACCTATCGTCGTTGATCTGCGCGAACAGAGTTTTAGTATTGAAGGTCTTGCGGTGGGCGTTATCCGTAACGGCGACTGGATCTAACAGGATCTAAATAATCCCCCCGGCGGTAAAACAAATTCCTCTTACCGCCGGGAGTGAAATCTTTTGCTGTTATCGCTATTTACGACTCTGGAATAATCCTAAACGTGGCGATTACCGCTGTCATCTGAGGTAAAAACCAAATTCTCAACTACTCTTATTCATGTGGTAAGCACTTAGCGTGTTGAAGAAAACACGACAACCTAACCCAAGGCAATAGGAGAATTCGTTATGAATAAGGACCAAACCGAAGGTAACTGGAAGCAGTTTAAAGGTAAAGTGAAAGAAAAATGGGGCAAGCCGACTGACGATGACCTGACTGTGGTGGAAGGGAAACGTGATCAGCTGGTAGGCAAAATCCAGGAGCGTTACGGCTACAAGAAAGAAGAAGCCGAGAAAGAACTCAAGTCCTGGGAAACGGATAACAAATATCACTGGTAAGTCGCAACTCCCCCTTGCGCATCAGTGATGCATCCTGAGAAATACGCTGCTTCTACCCGGAAACGCTTTCAGGATGCAAGGTACAGGGATGTACCGACTTTGCTGTAACTCTGATGATTTACTGTGATCCTGAGTGAAAATTAACCTTCTGCACTATTCCCCGCATCACGCCTTACACAAACCACAAGCTCAGAAATCCTGGATACATTAACGCTTTTTAGTGACGATGGTATGGTCGTGCTCGCAATGCTCATGACTGTCACACTGTTCAACAACCTTACATTCCCCGCATAGCCCGTGCGCTTCGACCACGGAATGGCGCAATTCAAATCCTGAATCCGTAGCCAGTTTTGCCAAACGTTCTTCGATGCCGTCGGTGGTTTTCTCTGTCACTAGTCCACAACGGTCACAGATAAACAGGGCCGAAGTGTGGCTTGGTTCTTCAAAGTGGTGGCACAAAACATAGCTGTTAGCCGATTCAACGCGATGAATAAAACCCTGCTCCAGCAGAAAATCCAGCGCCCGGTAAACGGTAGGGGGCTTAGCCTGAGGTTCGCTAACGCGCAGTAAATCCAGCAGATCGTAAGCACTGATGGCACCGGGCTGTTGCGTCATAAGACGCAGCACTTCAAGACGCTGCGGTGTCAGGCGTACATTGCGCTGCTGGCAAAGTTTCTCAGCCTGTGCGAGTAATTGATCCGGGTTCGTCAGGGTCATAAAAGGTTCTCTGAATACGCTGCTGGGTTGAATGCTTTGAACAAGCAAGGCCAGATTTTACCATGCTTCGGGGTAATCGCCGAATTATGCGGCGTTTCACTGACAGGGGTCATCATTCAGCACATCTTCGCCAGTGCCTGCTCGACATATAAATATCCGATACCCATGATCTGAAGTTCACGGCTGAGCGATCCCAGCCCGATATGCGTGGCTTTGGTTTTTACCGCGTCAGTCTTATCAAAAGGGTTAAATCCTCCCTGTTCTCTGACGGTAGAAAGCCAGCTATCACCAAAGCCGCAACTTCTGCCATAAAGATAAATATGATTTATATTCAATATGTTGAGAAAATTATAGAGGCTGAGTCCCAGCGCTCTGGCTGCAGTGCCAGCCATGACCCTCACATTTTCATCGCCCGCATGATAGGCATCAATAATTTCCTGCGTGGTCGGCGTGCGGCCGGTTTCTTTACCTTCAACCTTCAGTAATTTACGTGCCATTTTTTTCATTGCCGAAAGGGATGCCAGCGTCTCAAGGCAACCATAACGACCGCAGGAACAGAGGCTGCCATCGGGGTCGATAATGGTGTGTCCAATCTGACCACTTCCGAACAGATCTCCGCGATAAATCTGCTGGTTGATAACAAAAGAAGAACCAATGCCGTAATCAACATTGATAACGCAAAAATCTCTGTATATATCAGATCGTTGCCATTTTTCGGCCAGTGCCAACATAATGCAGTCGTTATCCAGCAGGATTTCAGTATTGAGTTTCTCCTCCAACAAATATTTGATCTCGATTGCGCAGTCCCACGGGGCTTGCGGCATGTTCTGTGACACACCGGTCATAGGATTGACCTGCCCATGAATCGACAATGCCAACCGGATATTTTTGCCAGGGGAGTTTTTACGGTACTGGTGAAATAAGCGCTCAATCTGGGCGAGCAGTTCGACAGGCGTTTTTACCGCTATTTTAGTCAGCTGGAACTCGCTTTGCGCCGTGATCAGCGGGTCCACCAAAATGCTTTCAATCCGGTAGGGCGAGACGTTCATGCACAGGATGAAATCGTCTGCACAAGCGACCTGGTAGCTGCCGCCGCCAAGACCGCGTGAATGTAGATTGATCTCGCTGTGAACGACTCGTTTTTCTGCTTCCAGATCATCAAGGATCTTACCTACCGCCGGGATCGACAGTGACGATAATTTTGCCAGCGTCGATTTACTTGCCGTTTTCTCGCGGTACAGCAGCGTCATCAGTACCTTTTTATTAAATTGACGCACCCGCAGGTTATTGAGCCCTCTGAGTTCCATTCACTAAACCCCGCTTACTGAATTGCGTGACGATAGCGTATTAAATCGCCTCATTCGCTGCGTAAACTCACGAAATTGAATTTTTCAGTATTCATTGTTGAGAGGAACACATGATCGGAAACGTGAAAGTCTGGCAGGAACAGGTGGAATTACCAACGTATATGACGGGAAAACAGGATAGCCATCCGATGTTCCTGTCCCATCGTGTTTATCAGGGGTCGTCAGGAGCGGTTTATCCGTATGGCGTAACCGACACGCTGACCGGCAACCTGCAAATGAAAGACTATCAGGCGCTGTATCTGGAAAACGATTACCTGAAAATCATGTTGTTGCCGGAGCTGGGCGGGCGGATACATCGTGCGTGGGACAAAATTAAACAGCGTGACTTCGTTTATCACAACGACGTGATCAAACCGGCACTGGTCGGGCTGCTTGGCCCGTGGATTTCCGGCGGTATTGAGTTTAACTGGCCACAGCATCATCGGCCAACGACCTATATGCCCGTCGATTTCACTCTACAACAGCATGAAAATGGTGCACAAACTGTCTGGCTTGGCGAAGTCGAACCGATGCGCGGTTTACAGGTGATGACGGGTTTTACGCTTTATCCGGACAAAGCGTTGCTGGAAATCAGCGCCAAAATTTATAACGGCAATCCGACCCCACGCCATTTTCTGTGGTGGGCTAATCCTGCTGTGAAAGGGGGAGATGACCACCAGAGCGTGTTCCCGCCTGATGTCACGGCGGTATTTGACCACGGTAAGCGCGACGTCTCCTCCTTCCCTATTGCCACCGGCACCTACTACAAAGTGGATTACTCGCGTGGCGTGGATATTTCACGCTACAAAAATATCCCGGTCCCAACCTCCTACATGGCAGATAAGTCAGACTATGACTTTGTGGGCGCTTACAGCCATGACGAACAGGGCGGGCTGCTGCACGTGGCTGACCATCACGTTTCTCCCGGAAAAAAACAGTGGACCTGGGGAAACTGTGCATTCGGTCAGGCATGGGACCGTAATCTGACGGACCGCAATGGACCTTATATCGAACTTATGACGGGCGTTTTCACGGATAACCAGCCCGATTTCACCTGGCTCGATGCCTATGAAGAAAAATGTTTTGTGCAGAATTTTATGCCTTACAGCAGTCTGGGTACGGTTCAGAATGCCAGCACCGAAGCCGTGATAAAACTGGAGCGGACGGGGCAGCAACTGGACTGGGGGCTGTATGCGGTGGTGCCTTTGCAACAGGCACGGGTAGTGATCGCCACTGAAAATGATGGGGTACTTTTGCTGGATCGCGAGATCTCCCTGACGCCGGGTGAGAGCCTGCAAGGTACATTCCAGGGAGAGTTCGGCACGCCGCTGACGTTGCGCTTACTCCATCAGGATGGTCATGAAATCCTCAGTTATCAGGAGCATCAGCCCACAGAAACACCGCTACCTGAAGCGGCCAAAGCGCCGCTGGCCCCGGCTGAAATTAACTCGACGGATGAAGCCTGGTTTATTGGTCAACATCTGGAACAGTACAACCACGCCAGCCACGCAGCTCCGGACTATTACCAACGTGGCCTGGAACTGGATCCGCTGGATTACCGCTGCAATCTTGCGCTGGCAACGCGGGAGTACAACCGCGCTGACTTCACGCGCACCTTTTCTTATGCCGATGCGGCCCTGGCCCGCGCCCACCGATTGAACAAAAATCCGCAGTGTGGGCTGGCAAGTCTGATCCGGGCCAGCGCACGGGAACAATTGAGCGAATTTGATGCGGCCTTTGAGGATTTCTTCCGCGCGGTGTGGAGCGGCAATGCCAAATCTGGCGGCTATTTTGGTCTGGCACGGATAGCCACCCGACGTGAAAAATTCGCCGAAGCGCTTCAGTTTTGTGAGCAGGGATTGGAAACTCAGGCCTCGCATTACGGCCTGATTGGGTTGAAAGCCTTACTGCTCAAACTGACGGGGCAGCACCGGCAGGCATGGCTCTTCTGCGAGCAGCAGTTGGAACGTTTTCCGCTGCACTATTTGCTGCATTTCCTGCGTTATCAGCAACAACCGGATGAAGTGGCCCGCACGGCGTTGCTGAAGGTCACCGGCCAGCGCGGCGAAAATGCCCTGAACATCGCCACTCAGTTGCTCTCTTTTGGCATGTCCGGTCTGGCGCTGGAAGCCCTGCAAATAATCGACAGTCAGGAAACACTACCTTTATACCTACAGGCCAGTCTGGATCCGCAAAATCGCACGGCGCTGATGGCCCGCGCACGGCAGGCTTTTGGCAACAACGTACGCTTCCCTAATAGCATTGCGGAAGTACAGATGCTGGCCACATTCCCTGATGATGCCTTTGCCTGTCATCTTTTGGCCTGTTTCCACTACAGCAAAGGCAGTACTGACGTCGCAGTGGCGCAGTGGCAGCGCTGTCTGGAACTCGAACCGGAATTCGCTGATGCATGGCGTGGTTTGGGGATCTTTGCGTGGAACAAACAGCATGATGCCGCAAGGGCGCGGCACTGCCTGGAAAAGGCCTTTGCGCTCAATCCTGAGGATGCGCGGCTGCTGTTTGAACTGGATTTACTGAACAAATATACGCGGGTTGCCAGCGCTGAAAGGTTGTCACTGCTCGAAGACCACCTGTCTGTCACGACGCAGCGCGATGACCTTACCGCTGAACTTCTCGGCCTCTATCACCAGTGCGGGAAAATCTCGGCAGCGGCTAATTTACTGCAATCGCGGCAGTTCCATCCGTGGGAAGGCGGTGAAGGACGCATTACCGGTCAATATCTGCTGAATGCGCAGCTACAGGCTTTTTCCCTGCTGGAGCAAGGTCAAGCCGCACAGGCGCGAGACATTTTGCTGGCCGCGCTCGAATACCCGTTAAACCTGGGCGAAGGGCGTTTGGTCGGGCAAACCGACAACGATATTTACTACTGGTTGGGGGTTTGCGCCCATAGGCTGAAGCAGGAAGCACAGGCCGTGCAATGGTTTGAGCGCGCCGCTGCCGGTGATCGGGGAATCTCCGAACGCCGTTACTACAACGATCAGCCGGTCGATTACTTGTTCTATCAGGGGATGGCGCTGCGCCAGCTTGGCCAGCATTCACAAGCGGAAACGCTGTTTGGGGAGATGCTGGAGTGGGCCATTGAATCTGAGCGACAGGCGATCCGCAGTGACTTCTTTGCCGTTTCCTTGCCGGATCTGGTGGTGCTCGATGCCGATCGTGAACAGGCCAATCAACTGCATGGTCTGATGGTGAAGGCACTGGCGCTGCGCGGGCTGAATGAAAGCGGTTATCGGGCGGTGTTGGAGCAGATTCTGGCGCTGGAACCGTCACACGGTAAAGCGCAGCTCTTCATGCATATTCCTCAACTCTGACGACACGGGCAGATGCGTCTGCCCTGGGAGTTTCTATGTCGCTGTTTAGACTGGAAAATCAGTATCTAATGCTCACCGTATCGTCGCTGGGAGGCAGCGTGTTGGCGTTGCGGGCCAAAAATACCGGGGAGGGCGTTGATCTGCTCCGGCCCTGCGCGCAGGACGAACAAACCCCTGCGGCGCAGTCCGGTTGTTTCCCGCTGGTGCCCTTTGGCAACCGGGTGAAGGGCAATGCTTTCACTTACGGCGGTGAACATTACCGGCTGCAACCCAACACCGCCGATGCCCATTATCTGCACGGTGACGGCTGGCTGGCGTCATGGGAATGCCTCGAACATTGCGCGGAGCGACTGGTTCTGGCCTTTGAGCATCAGGATGAGAATTACCACTATCGGGCGCAGCAGACTTTTGAATTGCGAGGGAGTGAGCTC
Source organism: Enterobacterales bacterium (assembly GCA_003864575.1). Taxonomy (GTDB): domain Bacteria; phylum Pseudomonadota; class Gammaproteobacteria; order Enterobacterales; family Enterobacteriaceae; genus Ewingella. The sequence goes on along the minus strand of BHES01000048.1, from coordinate 5,051 downwards.
ATGCTTTCGCTGGCCGTCACCAATCTGGCGGCCGCACCGATGCCATTCGGGCTGGGATGGCACCCGTTCTTTCCGCTATCGAATGACACCTTACTGACGGCGAGTACCTGCGGCTACTGGCTTGAGGACACGCAGTTTCTCAGCGGCCAGTTCCAGCCGGTTACGCCGCCAGAACTGGATTTTTCTACTGCGTCCACTTTGCCGCGTCATTGGGTGAATAACGGCTTATCTGGCTGGGATGGGCGAGCCACTGTGTGTTGGCCGGCCAAATGCCAGCGTTTACATCTCACGACCACGCCACCCTGTCCTGTGCTGTTTTTGTTCCTGTCTGATCCTGAATTTGACCCTGAATACTGTTTTGATTTTTTTTGCATCGAACCGATGAGCCACGCGGCCAATGCGCACCATCTGCCTGATCTCGGTGGTTTGGTGCCTTTGTCGCAAGGGGAAAGCCTTACGCAGAATATGAGGTTACGCAGCGAAGTAGCCTTGACTGACAGCCTTGTTTCATAAGGAAAATAAGATGAATGACGATCTGTCCCTGAATATGCCCTACGTGTGGATGATCTGCCTGGTCGCCGCTTGCGGAGGGTTACTTTTTGGTTATGACTGGGTGGTGATTGGCGGTGCGAAGCCATTCTACGAAGCCTATTTCCATATTACTGACCCGGCCACTTCCGGCTGGGCGATGAGTTCTGCACTAGTCGGATGCATTCTGGGGGCGCTGGTCTCCGGCTCTCTCTCCGACCGCTTTGGCCGTAAACTGCCGCTGATTATGGCGGCGGTGGCCTTTACGCTTTCAGCCGTCGGTACCGGTCTGGCGACGCACTTCGATTGGTTTGTCTTCTGGCGCATTGTTGGCGGGGTGGGCATTGGTTTGGCCTCCGCGTTGGCGCCGGTCTACATTGCTGAAATCAGTCCGGCGGCCAAACGCGGTCGCTTTGTGGCGGTCAATCAGCTGACCATCGTTATCGGGGTACTGGCGGCGCAGCTGATTAACCTGCTGATTGCCGATCCGGTGGCGTCGGCAGCCACTCAGGCAGAAATACAGCAAAGCTGGAACGGCCAGATCGGCTGGCGCTATATGTTTGGTGCGGAAGGCATTCCCGCTCTGCTGTTTCTACTGCTGATGTTTGTCGTGCCGGAATCACCGCGCTGGCTGGCGAAGGCCAACCGCTATGCGCAGGCCGAAAAAGTGCTTAACCGTATTGGTTCTTCCGGTTACGCAAAGCAAACGCTGGCGGCAATCCGCCATTCGCTTGGGTCAGAGAACCAAAACGTAGCGTTTTCTGCCTTGTTGGCACCGAAAGTCCGCCCGATCATGGTGATTGGCATTGTGCTGGCGGTATTCCAGCAGTGGTGCGGCATCAACGTGATCTTTAACTATGCGCAGGAGATTTTTGCCTCTGCCGGTTTCGATATCAACGACACCCTAAAATCGATCGTCGCCACTGGCCTGATTAACCTGATTTTCACCCTGCTGGCGTTACCGCTGGTGGACCGCATCGGGCGCAGACGTCTGATGCAGTACGGGGCAGCCGGGTTGACGGTCATCTATATGCTGATTGGTATGGCGTATACCTTTGGTGTGATGGGGTTGCCAGTGTTAGTGCTGGTGCTGGTCGCCATTGCGATTTACGCCATAACGCTGGCGCCGGTCACCTGGGTATTACTGTCGGAAATCTTCCCTAACCGTGTACGCGGGAAAGCCATGGCAATAGGCACCTTGGCGTTGTGGATAGCCTGCTTCGTGCTGACGTATACCTTCCCGTTACTCAACGTGGCGCTGGGAGCGGCAGGCAGCTTCTTCCTCTACGGCGCGATTTGTCTGGCAGGTTTTGGCTTTATTCAGTGGAAAGTACCTGAAACCAAAGGCATTACGCTGGAAGCGCTCGAAGAGCAACTGAGCCAGACGGCACAGGAGCGCAAGGCACTTGAAACTCTGGGGTGAGGCGGGATGCCGAATCTTTGTTCTGTGATATAATCCACGATTACCCTCCGGCAGAGGCTGACTGCATTTGCCGGAGAGCCCCGAACACCTTCAGCGAATCTCAGGTCGATGTCAGAAACTCAAAACGCCACACCTCATTCAGCCCCATTCTCTGCCCAACGCTTTTCCGTCGCGCCGATGCTCGACTGGACCGATCGTCATTGTCGCCATTTTCACCGACTGATGACGGGCCAAACGCTGCTGTATACCGAAATGGTCACTACGGGTGCCATTATTCACGGTAAGGGCGATTATTTGGGCTTTGGGGATGCCGAACATCCGGTGGCGTTGCAGCTTGGCGGCAGTAATCCGGCCGATCTGGCGCAGTGCGCCAAACTGGCCGAAGAGCGCGGCTATGATGAGATCAACCTTAACGTCGGTTGTCCGTCTGACCGCGTGCAGAATGGCATGTTCGGTGCCTGTCTGATGGCGCAAGCCTCGCTGGTAGCGGACTGCGTTAAAGCCATGCGAGATGTGGTGTCGATTCCGGTCACCGTCAAAACCCGTATCGGGATCGACGAGCAAGATAGCTACGAATTCTTGTGCGATTTCGTACAACAAGTTTCTGAAAACGGCGGTTGCGATACGTTTATTATTCATGCGCGTAAAGCCTGGCTGTCGGGCCTCAGCCCGAAAGAGAACCGTGAGATCCCACCGCTGGACTACCCGCGTGTGTATCAGCTGAAAAAAGATTTCCCGCACCTGACGATGGCGGTTAACGGCGGTATCAAAACGCTGGAAGAAGCTAAAACACATCTGCAATACATGGATGGCGTGATGGTCGGGCGCGAAGCCTACCAGAATCCCGGACTGTTGTTGAACGTGGATCGTGAGCTGTTCGGCATGGATACTCCGCAGCGTAACGCGCCAGACATCATCCGAGCCATGTATCCGTACATCGAAGCTGAACTGTCCAAAGGTACGTATCTTGGGCACATGACGCGCCATATTCTGGGCATTTTCCAGAGCGTGCCGGGCGCACGTCAGTGGCGCCGCCATCTAAGCGAAAATGCGCATAAACCGGGAGCGGGCGTTGACGTGGTTGAGCAGGCATTACAGCTCGTGACCCAGCCGCAAAAAGTGTTGAGTCAGGTCTGAAAACCTTGGGTTAAATTCACTAAAAGTTAGTCTGCATGACGATGTTGTCATTTGTTTTTTTCGCGGATGGCAATATTACTCTTCTATTTTCAATGTATTAGTTCAATTTCCATTCTGGCACGTTTCTTGTAATACATTATGTACCTCAGATGGCATTTGTCAGGCTGACTCCGTTTTCTCGCTGTTTGTAAGGAGCATGCGATGCTGGAAATTCTCTTTGTGCTTGGCTTTTTCTTTATGCTGATGGTGACCGGTATTTCGTTGCTGGGGATGATTGCCGCGCTGATTGTGGCGTTTGCGTTGATGATGTTCGGTGGGTTTTTGGCAATTGTTATAAAAATGTTGCCATGGTTGATTCTGGCGGTCGCCGTCGTCTGGATTTACCGGGCTTTCAACAAGCCTGAACTGCCGCGTTATAAGGGCCGCCGTTGGCCGTAACGCAGGGTAGTGAAAGAACTGAAGGTTAAATTATCGATTTATCAGCGGCCTGGGTACGCAATAAAATGTAATCGTTGCAGATATAACTTTTACTTATGTGGCGTCGATCACAGCTTGCGGCTTAAAGTGCGCTGAAGTTTTATTAATCATATTTTTTAACATGGCGGGCTGCTAGGATGCATTTTCGTTATTGGCTAAAGGCCATTTCGACATGAATTCATCAAATCCGTGAGACACAAAATAGTTGCTTAAGCGACATCGTCCGTGGATTTACCTGGCAGTACCCTACAGCAGTACCCGTCTTGAATCAGAGGTCGTCTGAGACAGACAGCATAAAAGGGCTTCCATAGTTATGGAGGCCCTTTTTGCATCTCTTATTCCCCAGGAATCAACAAGCTCGAGCCTTGCGTCACGCGACTTTCCAGCGTTTCATGAGCGCGTTTAGCTTCCGACAGTGGGAATTTCTGTGCCTCGCTGACCTCCACTTTGATAGCGCCGCTGGCTATCATGGAGAACAGCTCATCGCTGGCGGTTTTTAGCTCTTCGCGCGTGGTGACGTAGCCATTCAGCGAAGGTCGGGTCACAAACAGCGAGCCTTTTTTGTTGAGTATCGCCAGATCGACATCTTTTACCGGCCCGGAGGCATTGCCGAAACTGACCAGCAATCCGCGCGGTTTCAGGCTGTCGAGGGAGCGCTCGAAGGTATCTTTACCGACTGAATCGTACACCACCCCGACTTTCTCGCCGCCGGTCAGCGCTTTGACGCGCGCGACAATATCCTCTTTCTGATAATTGATGGTTGCCCAGGCACCGGCCTCTGTGGCGCGTTCGGCTTTTTCATCCGAACCGACGGTACCGATAAGATTGGCTCCCAGCGCTTTAGCCCACTGACAGGCGATAAGCCCGACACCGCCAGCGGCGGCGTGGAACAGGAACGTTTCACCCGCTTTGACCTTGTGCGTCAGACGCAGCAGATAATAAACGGTGAGACCTTTGAGGAACGAGGCGGCAGCCTGCTCAAAACTGATGGCATTCGGCAGCAGGGCGATTTTCTCCTGCGGCACGTTATGAATTTCGCTGTAGGCTCCCAGTGTTGACTGCGCATACACCACGCGATCCCCGACCTTAATGCCGGTGACGCCACTGCCGATTTTGCTTACGACGCCCGCCGCTTCGGTCCCTAACCCGGACGGTAACGAGGCCGTTGGGTACAAACCGCTGCGCATATAGGTATCGATATAATTGATCCCTATTGCTTTGTTCTCGACCTGAACTTCACCTGCTGCGGGGTCTTGCGGTTGAAAATCGACATATTGCAAAACGTCGGGTCCGCCGGTGGCGGAAAATTGAATGCGCTTAGCCATGTTTTTCCCTCGTGATGGAGTCTGTTTTCAACCCTAAATAACTGCGCTTAATACCGCTCCACTTTTGTTAACCCATGTTTGTTGCCAGGGAAAGGTGAAGCGGCTTTCATAAATTGTCTGACATTGTTCAGTAATTGCCACATCGTTCTGCAGCGATGATT
>BHES01000047.1 GCA_003864575.1 Enterobacterales bacterium | reverse complement strand
AGGCAAAATTGAGGTGATACAGCTCGTCACCGGTGGCTGCCGGGAAGTCCGTGCTGAAGGTCCAGCCGTTTTCCAGCATAAGAGGATGAACGACTGAAACCGGAATGATTTTTTCCAGCCCTTTCAGCGTCCGCATCACCAGCGTACGGTGCGCCCACGGACAGGCCAGCGAAACGTAGAGATGATAACGGTCTTTCTCTGCCCCAAAACCGCCTTTACCGTGCGTACCCGGTTCGCCGTCAGGTGTCACCCAGTTACGAAACTGCGACTCCGAGCGCTTAAAGTGTCCGCCGGTAGACTTGGTGTCATACCAGATGTTTTGCCAGATGCCGTCAACCAGTTGTCCCATGATGTATCCCTTTAATTCCGGTGATCTTGAGGAAATAAAAAAGGGCGAGGTGAATAATCACATCGCCCATCATCTTATTCAGTATAGCGGTACATTCCCGTTGCGGGGGATTACCAGTTTTTCTTAATCAAACGGTCGATACTGAATGCGCCTGGGCCAGCCACGAACAGGGCCAGGAAGCCACCGGCGATGGACAGGTTTTTCATGAACATCATCTGGTTCACCGGGACTGCGAAATCAGTGTGGAAGATAAGGGCAGTCAGAACGGTAAACACCGCGGTGATGATTGCCGTAGTACGGGTCAGGAAGCCGAACAGAATGGCCAGACCGCCACCAAATTCCAGCAGGATGGTCAGGGGCAGGAAGAAGCTAGGCACGCCCATTGAGGTCATATAACCGGCAGTGGCGGTGTAGGCATGAAGTTTGCCCCAACCTGCAACGATAAAAAGAATCGGCATTATGATACGTGCAATCAGCAGGACGGTGTTATTTACCTTGTTCATCTTCGACTCCGGAAAGTGTCGCCCAAGTGGGCTAAAAATATATTAACGGTGCGTTCGGGTATTATCCCTATGCGTTACCGCGTCAGGTTGATGGCGAGATAATAAGTCGAAAGTTGTGAGGTTGTTAGCAAGTAAAACTGTCTATTAACATCAAATAAATTGAACGGGTAGCCTGCAACATAAAAAAGAGGTCAGACCGAATCGTTCAGCCTGACCTCTTTTTTAGTCGGTGCTTTTTAGAGACAAAAACAACCGAATTATGTATTTTTTTTTCAGTGGGATATGACGATTAACGATTCATAAAGTTACGGCGGAAGAGCTGCACCGTACCCCAGATGCCAAACGCCCGTCGCGACCAGCGAACCATGCTGCTCGGGTGGCGAATGCCATAGATGGCCAGTACGCTGGAGCCAAGCACCAGATACTTTCGCATATCAACCAACTGCACCCAGCCGCGATCCACTTTTGCTGTGGCTTCAAGCCACTCGACACGCCCTACAGCCAGCTCGGCACGTTGGCGGTCAATCTTACGCAGCAGCTTTACCTTTTCGATAACGCGGTCAGGCGTACTCATTCGTCATCCTTTTCCAGCAATGTACGGTCAATATCCAGCTGTTTACGCGTCATGCTCAATAACGTTGAACGTTTCGCCTTGGACAGCGTCCATAAACCGAAAACCACTGCCAGGAATAACAACACCCCGGTCGTCGTTCCCATCGCCATCAGACGGTAAGCCGGGTCGATGGCCCAGAACAGCACGACCAGCAGGCTCATTAAACCGAATGCGGTGAAAATCAGGGTGATACCGGCCATCAGCAGGAGTTGGAAAATATTGGCCTTTTCCTCCTCCAGCTCGATGACAGCCAGCCTGACACGCGTTTCAACAATGCCCACCAGGACAGTGACGATACGTGAAGCGGTGTCGAGGATCCCTTTGCCCGGTCCTTGCGGCGGCGTTTTTGAGTGTTCAGCCATAATTAGCGGCGAGCTAACAGGACGCCAATCACTACGCCGACGGCAGCACCAATACCAACGCCAGTCCAAGGTTTGTCATGAACATAATCGTCGGCGCGGCCAGCGATTTCTTTTGAATGATGGGCCAGTTTGTCGCCGGTATCACTCAGGCGTGAACGGGTATCTTTCAGCAAGCTTTCTGCTTTTCCGCGCAGCTTGTCGAGTTCAGCTTTTGGCTTGTCAGTAGAAGTGTGAAGTACTTCTTCCAGGGTATCTGCCAATGATTTAAGTTCCGCGCGCAGATGTTCTGATGTGGTGTTATTAGCCATGTGTAAGTCACTCCATACGTTAACTGATGCGAACTTTTAACATAGCGGATATCTGGCTGAGTGCAACTGTGAATACGCTGATAACCACTCATAAAGGGTACAAAAACCCGACCAAAATCCGCTATGTACCGGTAAAAATGGACAGTAATACAGGGACGTTATTTGCCCTGTGCTTCCCGTAATTCAGACTGGGCTTCATCCAGTTTTTTCTGCCTTTTGGCGATTTTCTCGTTATTACCTGTGGCTTGAGCTTCTTTCAGCTCCTGCTCACGTTCCTGAACTTTTTGCTCTTTTTCAGCGACGCGTTTGGCATTGTCAGCTTTCAGACCGGCATCGGTACAGTGCGCTTTGCTTTCGCTCAGGGCTTTCTCTAAACCGTTGATCTGATTTTTATTATTATGCTGATGAGCATAATCGAGCTGAGTTTGGATTTCCTGCTGCTTGGTCACACAACTCTCTGGCTGAGGTGCGGCAAAAGCGGCGCTGGATAATACGAGAACGGGTAAAGCGAGAAGAGTAGAAAAACGCAATTTCATGTGAGAGCTTCCTTAATCATTGTGAAACGTAGAACGTTTCTTCCTGGCGCGTCTTGCGTGACGCATACGTTTTTTCGATATTTCAGAATAAATTATAACAGCTAAAAATAGATGTGCTTAAAGGAGGAATCCGAAACCGCGTTTAGGGTCAGCCAATTTTAAGCTGATCGCCCCCGAATTTCTGTATCCAAAGCGGGGATTTAGGCGGTTCGCACAGCTTGATAGAGAAACCCATCGGCAGAATATCCTGCAAGGCGCGTTCAGCCAGCAGGCGTTGTTCTTGAGAATCCAACTGGACAATCAGCCCGTCCTGTAGCGGCGTAATGCTTTTGATACGGATGCCGCGCTCATTAAGACTTTGGTAGACGGAGAAACCGTCCGGCAACGTCTGCCCGGCGTGTGCGGTGCGTATCTGCAAAGTAATGGTATTTTGTGGCATCCGCGAGAAGGCGAAGCCCACCGCCGCAGCGACCAGCAGCAGTATGAATAAGGCCGTCGGCCACATTGCTGGGCACTTGAAACGCGGCAGTATCATGGTGCTTTATTACCTTTATTCTGGCGGTCAGACTGCTTTTTACGCCACAACAGTAACAACGATCCACCCAACCCCCCGACCAGCAACACCAACGGTAGCAGCATCAGGCAGTTCATCAGTTGATCTTCATACTTCAGGAACAGCGGCGTTTTACCGAGGAAGTAGCCGAGCGTCGTCAGAATCAATACCCACAGCAGGCCACTTACCCAGTTAAAAAACTGGAAGCGCATATTGTTCAGGCCGGACAACCCAGCGATGGTCGGCAGCAATGTGCGGACAAACGCCAGAAAACGACCTACTAACAGGGCCGAAAGGCCATGTTTATGGAAAAGGTGGTGAGCGCGTTCGTGATACTGCACGGGGAGATGGGCCAGCCAGCCCTGAACTATTCGAGTGTTCCCCAGCCATTTCCCCTGAATATAACTCAGCCAGCAGCCGAGACTGGCCGCGGTGGTCAGCAGGAAAACGGTGAGCGGGAAGTTCATCGCATCTTTTGCTATCAGCACGCCGACTAAAATCAGCAGGCTGTCACCGGGAAGAAATGCAGCCGGAAGCAGACCATTTTCCAGAAAGATAATCAGAAACAAAATGATATAGAGAGCCCAGACCAGAGAAGGATTGGCCAGCGTTTCGTAATCTTGTTGCCAGAGGGCATCGATGAGCGAACTAATGATTTCCATGTACTTTAGCGGGACTCCATAATTTTCAGTTAACCCGCCGGAGTCATTGCGGAGCACCATGGCTCAACGCGAAATAACCCGACCGATAAGTACGCCTTTCCATGGCGCTCAGGGTAAGAAAAGTCGTGCAACTGTAACAAAATTACCCTGTTTGAGACAGGTAAATATACCTGTTAAAACTGAATGATATAAGTTCGCAACCCCCAGCGGGCCGCGCTTTTACACTCGCTGACACAACTCGACAATGGCTGACAGGTGTGTCTGGAATTCATTTTTTCAGAAACTCTTATTTCAGAAAACTTTTATTTGGAAACGTTCACTGTAGGGGACGGATTTAACCGGGCAGGGGAAATATTTTAACGCAGGAACAGCAGACCGCAGAAAACGGCCTGCCGGAAGCAGAGGGATTATTTGTTGTTCAGCAGCGACGAGACATTTAATGTCGGTGCGTCGAGATGCACGACCGGGTTTTCGGAGTAGAGATAACGGTCAACGTTGAACTCGAAATCATCGCTGGTGGCGCGGAATAACATCTGTTTGGTGTTTTCGAGGTGCTGCCACATCGCCAGTTTGGCCGCGTGCGGATCACGACGGATCAGCGCCTTGAGGATTTGGTCATGATCTTCACACCAGCTTTCGATCGACTTCGCGTCAATGTGTTCATGCAATTTGCGCCAGTACGGGTTCTGACGGCGCTGGCTCCACATCTTCTCGACGATCGTCGCCATGGCGCTATTTTGAGTGGACTGAGCAACCTGAATGTGGAACTTGAGATCCCACTCGGAATCCCGGAAGCGGTCTTCCAGACGGGCCTGCTCCTGAATTTCCATCAGTCGCATAATGTCTTGTTTGGTGACCTGCGTGGCGGCGAACTCAGCAATATTGCTCTCTATCAGTTGCCGCGCTTGTAACAGTTCAAACGGACCGGCGGCGCCAAATTCCAGGCCGTTGTCGGTCACGACCAGATGCTTTTGTTGGTTGGACATCACATGAATGCCAGACCCTTTACGTACTTCAACATAGCCTTCCACTTCCAGCATGATGATAGCTTCACGCACCACGGTGCGGCTGACGTTCATCTCCTCTGAAATCAGGCGTTCGGCGGGTAATTTCTCACCGACAGGGTAAACGCCTCCCTCAATTCTCTCCTTGAGCGTGGCTGCCAGTTGTTGGTACAGACGTCTGGTTTCAGTGGGTTCCATGGTTTTGCTCTTCATTGATATAAACGCAAGCGGGAAGGCTCGTTGAATGACGAAGGTCAATCGCCTGCCGGGGTAGAACTTGTTATACCAGTATACGAGGAACGCAGGTCGGTTGCACCGTCGAACATCTGTCTGACGGCATAACCGCTCTGTTACAGCGAATAAGCCCGGGATGTTTTCCGGGCTTATTTTTGCTATCAGGCTTTCGCCGTGTGCAGAGGCTGGGCGTCAGGCTCGACGGCCGACCGGTTTTGCAGAACGGTCCAGATAACAATGGCACCCAATAGGTCAAACACTGACAGCGCAGCAAACAGCGGGCTGAAGCCCAGCGTATCGGCCAGTGCACCAACCACCAGAGCAAACAGAGTACTGGCGGTCCATGCGGCCATGCCGGTCAGTCCGTTGGCTGTGGCGACTTCGTTACGCCCAAAGACGTCGGAAGAAAGCGTGATCAATGCGCCAGACAGTGACTGGTGCGCAAAACCGCCGACGCACAGCAGAGCAATCGCCGCGTACGGGCTGGTAAACAGACCAATCATGCCCGGGCCGATCATCAGGAGAGCACCCATGGTCACCACCAGTTTGCGCGAGACAATCAGGTTTACTTTGAAATATTTCTGGAACAGCGGTGGCAGATAGCCGCCGACGATACAACCGAGGTCAGCGAACAACATTGGCATCCAGGCAAACATGGCGATGTGTTTCAGGTCGAAGCCGTAGGCTTTAAACATAAACAGCGGGATCCAGGCGTTGAACGTGCCCCAGGCCGGTTCTGCCAGGAAACGTGGCAGTGCGATGCCCCAGAACTGACGATTACGCAGGATTTGCCAGGCCGACATTTTTTTAGCATTGCTGGTCTGGTGCTGAGCTTCTTGGCCACCAAGAATATATTCACGTTCTGGTTCGCTGAGTTTTTTCTGATCTTTCGGGTGTTTATAGAAGATTAACCAGCAGATAGCCCAAATCATGCTCAGGGCGCCGGTAATGACGAAGGCCAGTTGCCAGCTGTGCATAATGATGCACCAGACAACCAGTGGCGGTGCAATCATCCCGCCGATAGAAGAACCCACATTAAAATAGCCGACGGCAATAGAACGTTCTTTGGCCGGGAACCATTCACTGGTGGCTTTCAGGCCCGCAGGTATCATTGCGGCTTCTGCCATACCTACTGCGCCGCGGGCGATGGCCAGGCCACCCCAACTGCTGGCCAGTGCGGTCGCCATACAGAAGATGGCCCACATAATGGCGAACATGGCGTAACCGATTTTGGTTCCCATGACGTCAAGTACGTAACCGGCAACCGGCTGCATAATGGTATAGCAGGCCGAATAGGCGGCGATAATATAGGAATATTGCTGCGTGCTGATATGGAGTTGGCTCATCAGCGTCGGTGCTGCTGCGGCGATGGCGTTACGTGTTAAATAACCTAGTACAGTACCGACGGTAACCAGTGCGATCATGTACCAGCGTAACCCTTTGATCTTACCCATTTAACTCTCTCCCAGTAAATAATCCGGTATTGGCTGCGCGTTGGCGGCCGCGGCACACTGAGCACACCGCGAAAGGCGGGCTTCTGGTTGTGCTGCTGATGAGTACGTGATGTGACTACCTTGTTTTTGTTATCCCCGTTGTCCCGGACAAAAGCGTCAGTGATGTGGCAGGTCGTCACTGACGCTCTTGTTCGGGCGAACTAAAGATAACTTGTCATACAGATTTAAAATTTGAATGACATCACAAAACCACATTTGGAATGTGTGGATAATAGTCAGCAGCACATAAATTTGATGAATATCAATATATTCAATTGGATGGGGTTTTTTGTGTGATCGTGATAACAGTATTTGGCCTGCTCGGCTCATTAAATAGTGCTGGACGATGACTATAATTGGTGTGATAACTTCGCACCATTGAGAGATAACTCAGAATTGAACTCAAGGTGAGGAACCTAAGATGGCGCAGTTTTTAACTGAAGATTTCCTGCTCGACACTGAAGTCGCACGTCGCCTGTATCATGACTACGCGAAAGACCAGCCGATTTTTGACTACCACTGTCACCTGCCGCCTGAACAGATCGCGCAGGATACCCAGTTTAAAAACCTGTATGACATCTGGCTGAAGGGTGATCACTACAAATGGCGCGCAATGCGCACCAATGGCGTGCCGGAGCGTATGTGTACCGGTGATGCCACTGACCGTGAAAAGTTTGATGCCTGGGCCGCCACCGTTCCTCATACCATCGGCAACCCGCTCTATATATGGACGCACCTGGAACTTCGCCGTCCGTTTGGCATTACCGGCAAGCTGCTGTCGCCGACCACCGCCGCAGAAATCTGGGAGCGTGGCAATGAACTGCTGGCACAGAAAAGCTACAGTGCGCGCGGCATCATGAAGCAGATGAACGTGAAAATGGTCGGTACGACCGATGACCCGATTGACTCCCTGGAACACCACAAGATTGTGGCGGATGACAGCAGCTTTGACGTCAAAGTGCTGCCGAGCTGGCGTCCGGATAAAGCGTTTAACATTGAAGCGGAGAGTTTCACTGATTACATGAAGAAACTGGAAGTTGCCGCCGATGTGTCCATCACCCGCTTCAGCGATCTGCGTGATGCGCTGAATAAGCGTCTGGACCACTTCGCGGCGCACGGCTGCAAAGTTTCCGATCATGCGCTGGACGTCGTGGTGTATGGCGAAGCGGACGACGCGACGCTGGACGGAATTTTGTCCCGTCGCCTGAGCGGTGCGATGCCCAACAAAGAGGAAATCGCGCAGTTCAAAACCGGCGTGTTGCTGTACCTGGCCTCGGAATATCAACGTCGTAATTGGGTGCAGCAATATCACATTGGGGCGCTGCGTAATAACAATACTCGCATGTTCCAGCTGATTGGCGCTGACGTCGGTTTTGACTCGATCAACGACCAGCCGCTGGCTGAACCGCTGTCAAAACTGCTCGGCGCGCAAGGTCTGGCCGGTGGTTTACCGAAGACCATTCTTTACTGCCTGAATCCGCGTGATAACGAAGTGATTGGCACGATGGTGGGTAACTTCCAGGGCGAAGGCATGCCGGGGAAAATGCAGTTTGGTTCCGGTTGGTGGTTTAATGATCAGAAGGACGGTATGCAGCGCCAGATGACGCAGCTCGCCAATCTTGGCCTGCTGAGCCGCTTCGTCGGTATGCTCACCGACAGCCGCAGCTTCCTGTCGTATACGCGTCATGAATATTTCCGTCGCATCTTGTGCCAGATGATGGGTCGCTGGGTGGAAGACGGTGAGGCGCCGCATGACATGGCCCTGCTGGGTGGCATGGTCAAAAATATCTGTTTCGATAATGCGAAAGAGTACTTCGGCATTGAGCTGAACTGAGCCTGACCGCCGGGTGCAGTCTGTTGCACCCGGCGTGAAAAAAACAACATTCCTATCCGAACGACCATTTCTTCTGAACACGACGGTGACAGGGCATAAACCGCCCTCAAAGACCGGCGTTTGTGTAAATTTAAGGTGAGTGTGAGATGCAAAGGTTAAACCGTCGTGACTTTCCCGGACGCCAATTCCCAGACAAAATTATTCAGTTTGGCGAAGGCAACTTCCTGCGTGCATTTGTCGACTGGCAAATTGACCTGCTGAATGAACATACCGACCTGAACGCAGGCATTGTAATTGTTCGCCCTATCGACAGCGATTTTCCGCCGTCGCTGAATGAACAGGATGGCCTGTACACCACGATTATCAGTGGTCTGAATGAGAAAGGGGAGCGGGTACGCGACACCCGTGTCATCCGCTCGGTTAACCGCGAAATCAATATCTATCACCGGTTCGACGAATACCTCGCATTGGCTCACGACCCGAATATCCGCTTTGTGTTCTCTAACACGACCGAAGCGGGTATCAGCTATGTGAAAGACGATCGTTTTGACGATGCGCCACCGGCCAGTTTCCCGGCCAAACTCACCCGTTTATTGTTCGAGCGCTTCACGCATTTCGATGGCGCAGCTGACAAAGGTTGGGTGTTGCTGCCGTGCGAGCTGATTGATTATAACGGGGAAAAACTTCTGGAGTTGGTGCTGCGCTATGCCACCGAATGGGCATTGCCGTCCGCCTTCAACCAATGGCTGCTAAGCCATAACACCTTCTGCTCGACGCTGGTGGACCGCATTGTGACCGGCTACCCTCGCAGCGAGGTGGAGAGTTTACAAACCGAACTGGGTTATCAGGACAGTTTCTTTGACAGTGCAGAGCACTTCCATCTGTTTGTTATCCAGGGACCGCAAAGTTTGGCGCAAGAGCTGCGTCTGGACCAGTTCCCGCTCAATATCCGTCTGGTCGATGACATCAAACCTTATAAAGAACGCAAAGTGGCGATCCTCAACGGCGCACACACGGCGCTAGTGCCGGTGGCGTTTCTCGCCGGGCTGAACACCGTGGGCGAAGCGATGAATGACCCGCAAATCAGCCGCTTTGTTGAACTTGCGATCAGCGAGGAGATCTCGCCAGTGCTCAATCTGCCGCAGGCCGAGCTGACCTCGTTTGCGCGGGCGGTATTAAGCCGTTTCCGCAATCCGTTTATTCAGCATCAACTGTTGTCGATTGCCCTGAATGGCATGACCAAATTCCGTACCCGTATTCTGCCTCAGCTGCTCGCCAGCCAGCAGAAAAACGGCCTGTTGCCGCCGCGCCTGACGTTTGCGCTGGCCGCTTTACTGGCGTTTTATCGCGGTGAGCGCAACGGCGAAATCTACCCGTTGCAGGATGACGTGCAGTGGCTGAGCCAGTTTTCTACGCTGTGGAGTGAAGTACGCCGCGGTGAGCTTCCCCTGCATAAACTGGTGGCAACGGTTTTGTCGGATGAGCAGCACTGGGGAATGGATCTTAATACCGTGCCGGGTCTCGGCGAAAAAGTGACCGAACAGTTACAGGCAATCCAGGAACATGGCATGCGCGATGCCCTCGCGGTCTACAGTTAAGAGGTTGATTATGCAAAGTATCATACAGATTCACCCTGCGGATAACGTCGCCGTGGCGCTACAGGATCTGGCCTCCGGTGAGGCCACTGAAGCCGGCGTCACTTTGCTGCAAGAGGTGGTGCGGGGTCATAAGTTCGCGATAAAACCAATCGTGGCCGGGCAGAACATCGTCAAATATGGTCTGCCCATCGGCCATGCGCTGACGGATATCGCCGCCGGTGAGCATATTCATTCGCAAAATGCCAAAACCAACCTCAGCGATCTGGATCAATATCAGTACCAGCCTGAATTCGTCGAACTGCCCCCGCAAATGGCTGACCGCGAGGTGCAGGTTTATCGCCGTAAAAACGGTCTGGTGGGGATCCGTAATGAGCTGTGGCTGATTCCAACCGTTGGTTGTGTCAACGGGATTGCGAAACAGATTCAGCAACGCTTTCTGAAAGAAACGAATCAGGCTGAAGGCACTGACGGCGTCTATTTGTTTACCCACCCGTTCGGTTGTTCACAGCTGGGGGATGATCACATCAATACCCGCACCATGTTGCAGAACATGGTTCGCCACCCGAATGCGGGTGCGGTGCTGGTGATTGGCCTGGGTTGTGAAAACAACCAGGTGGATGTTTTCCGGGACACACTGGGCGAAGTGGACGACGAGCGCGTGCATTTTATGACGCTGCAAAAATTCGATGACGAAGTGGAAGCCGGGCTGG
The DNA here is from genome assembly GCA_003864575.1 of Enterobacterales bacterium. Taxonomy (GTDB): domain Bacteria; phylum Pseudomonadota; class Gammaproteobacteria; order Enterobacterales; family Enterobacteriaceae; genus Ewingella. The sequence goes on along the minus strand of BHES01000047.1, from coordinate 14,092 downwards.
AACGTCTGCGTGAGCTCTACGCCGTCATGCGTAATGACCAGCGTGTGCCGGGCAAGCTTAGCGAACTGAAGTTTGGCCTCGAATGCGGTGGGTCTGACGGGCTGTCGGGGATCACGGCGAATCCGCTGCTCGGGCGTTTTTCCGACTATGTGATCGCCAACGGCGGGACCTCCGTGCTGACCGAAGTGCCAGAAATGTTTGGCGCCGAGCGGATCCTGATGAGCCGCTGCCGCGATGAAGCGACCTTCGACAAAACGGTCCACATGGTCAATGACTTCAAGCAGTATTTCATCGAGCACAACCAGCCGATCTATGAGAACCCGTCGCCGGGCAACAAGGCGGGTGGGATCACCACGCTGGAGGAGAAATCCCTTGGCTGCACACAGAAAGCCGGTCAAAGCCCGGTGGTGGATGTGCTCAAATACGGTGAACGCCTGACTCGTCACGGCCTGAACCTGCTGAGCGCGCCGGGTAACGATGCGGTGGCGACCAGTGCACTGGCGGGAGCCGGTTGCCATATGGTGCTGTTCAGCACCGGGCGCGGTACGCCGTACGGCGGTTTTGTGCCGACGGTGAAACTGGCAACCAACAGCGAACTGGCTGCCAAAAAACCGCACTGGATCGACTTCGATGCCGGAAAACTGATTCATGGCGTGGCGATGGACGACCTGCTCAGCGAATTTGTTGACCTGATTGTAGGCATTGCTGACGGCAAGCTGTCGAAGAACGAACTGAATGATTTCCGCGAACTGGCGATTTTTAAAAGTGGAGTGACGCTGTAATTGTACGAATTTCATCAGGATCAGCCCACGCTGATCCTGATGATTAATCCAGCTTCAGCGGCGGTAACTGGCCAAAAATACTCAGTAAACCTTCACCCCAGCCTTTGCGGATCATGTCGAAATAAGGATGTTCTTCCGTAATCCGGTGCTGCTGAGCAGTGCGGTAGCTGTCGGTCGGATAGATCATCACATCCAAAGGTAATCCCACCGACAAATTACTGCGCAGAGTGGAATCCATCGAGATCAGCGCACACTGCATTGCCTGTTCCAGCGGCGTGTTGTAGGTCAGCACGCGGTCTATAATCGGCTTACCATACTTGCTTTCGCCCACCTGAAAATAGGGCGTGTCATGCGTCGCTTCAATGAAATTCCCCTGCGGGTAAACATGAAACAGCCGCAATCCTTCGCCCTGAATTTGCCCGCCGAGCAGTAAATTACAGCTGAAATCCGTCATCCCGCCCTGATTTGCGCCGCTGTCGCGGGCAATCACTTCCCGCACCGTCTCACCGAGCAGACTGGCGGCGTCATACATTGACGCCACGTTAAGCAAATTCTCACGCTCGGGGTCGAGACAGCGCCGGTGCAGCAAACTGATGATGCTCTGTGTGGTCGCCAGATTCCCGGCGCTCTGAATCACCAGCATCCGCTCATCGCTTTGATGAAAAACATGCAGCTTACGGAACGTGGAGATGTGATCCACCCCAGCATTGGTGCGCGAATCCGAGACGAAAACCAGGCCAGAGGACAAGCGCATGGCCACACAGTAAGTCATAAAAAAAATTCCTATTGTTGGGGGATATCGAGCATGTGAACCGCCGCGACGGTGTGCATATCTTCGCATCCTCCGCCTAACCGGATGCCGCGAACCGGGCACGCATCAAGATAATCGATACCAATAGCCAGTTTCAAATGCTGATTGGGCTGACAGGTATTGTTGGTCACGTCGAAGCTTTGCCAGCGGTCATCCAGCCAGGCTTCAGCCCATGCGTGCATGGCGACGTGCGCAGAGTCCTCGCTGTAGAGATAACCGCTGACGTAGCGTGCGGGAATGCCGAGGCTGCGACAGCAGGCCAGAAACACGTGGGTATGATCCTGACAGACACCTTGCTGCGCGGAAAATGCCTGCGATGCGCTGTCTTTGACCGTGGTCGTGCCGGGGCTATAGGGCATTTTCAGCAGCAGTTCGCCCATGAGTGTACACAAGCTTTCGTGCTGGGCCTGCGGGCGGTAGTAGCGGCTGGCAAAGTCGCGGATTGCGCCGTCGGCGTGGGTCAGTGGGCTGGTGCGTAGAAAGACCAGCGGCGACAAATGCCCGCAATGGTCATCTTCCACGTTGTCTTCGATTTCTACCACGCCATTGGCCTCAATAGTGATCGCCTGATGCGGTTGATCCAGCGTCAGGACGTGCAGCACATTTCCGTAAGCGTCCAGCGTGCGGGTGGCATATTCCGGCAGGGTTAAATCCCAGGACAAAATCTTCTGATGACTTGAGTCCTGTGGCGTCAGGCGCAGATATTGTGTGCTGCGTTTGACCTGCTGCGCATAGGTATAATGCGTCTGATGACTGACGTTCAGTTTCATTATTGTGCCTCCAGATAGGTTTGATGAATGCTCTCTGCGATGGCGCTGGTTTTGCCGAGGAATTGCGCCAGCCAGTCGCTCAGGCCCTCCGCCAAAATTTCTTCCAGCGTGGTGAAGCGCAGTTCAGCGTGAAGGGTATGCACCAGACGGCGCGGCAGATTACCCGTGGTGCCGCCGATAAGTTCGAGCTGTTCGGCCATGATCTCCACGCAGGCCAGCAGGGAGCGCGGCAGTTCGCGGCGCAGGATCAGCAGTTCAGAAATAGACTCGCGGCTGATCTGTTGTTTGTACAGCGTATGGAATGCCTCACGGGCGCTGACGGCGCGCAGCAGGGTGTCCATCCGGTAATATTCGCGTACCGGGTCGTTGTCGGCTTCGAGCAGTTGATGGGTGGCGTCCAGCAGGCGTGCGGTGCTGTCAGCCCGTTCGATCATGGTGCCAAGCCGGATAAAATTCAGTGCGTCGCTGCGCAACAAGGTGCCAAACATCGCGCCACGAAACAGGTGTGAACGCTCTTTGACCCAGTCGAAAAAGGCATCAGCGCCGACTGACGCCACCCCCTGACGGCGGATCAGTTTCATCTCTATCCACGAGGCATTGATGCTCTCCCACACTTCCGACGACAGACTGCCACGCACCGCGTGGGCGTTATTCCACGCCATCTGTAAGCAGCTAAAAATACTGCTGTGGTTGACGTTATCCAGCGCGAAAAAGGTCAGCAGATGACTCATGGTGACCTGCGGATAGTGTTCACTAAACAGCGTCTGCGTGCCGGTCAACATCAGCGGCACCATGAGATCATTCTGGTCATCGTGCAACTGCGCGGTGTCACGGATCGACATCATCGACAGCTTGTTGGTGACGTCGAGCAGGCGGGCAATATTTTCAGCGCGTTCCAGATAACGCGACATCCAGTAAAGTTCGCTGGCGGTTCTGCTTAGCATAGGTCGTCCTCCGCGCTCTCTCTCTCAACCGGCTCATCTTCTAATACCCAGGTATCTTTGGTGCCGCCGCCCTGCGAGGAGTTGACCACCAGCGAACCCTCCTCCAACGCCACGCGGGTGAGCCCGCCGGGGACTAAGCGAATCTCCGCCCCCGTCAGTGCATATGGCCGCAGATCGATGTGACGCGGGGCCAGCCCGCTGCCGACGAAGGTTGGACAGGTGGAGAGCGCCAGCGTCTCTTGCGCAATGTAGTTTTCCGGGCGTGCTTTGAGCAGGTCGCGAAAGCGGGCGATCTCTGCTTTGCTGGCGGTCGGGCCGATCAACATGCCGTAACCTCCAGCACCATGAACTTCTTTCACTACCATCTTTTCCAGATTAGCCAGGACAAACGAGAGCGCTTTTTCATCACGGCATTGCCAGGTAGGGACGTTATTGAGGATGGGATCTTCGGACAGATAGAAGCGGATCATCTCCGGTACATAAGGATAGATAGATTTGTCATCAGCCACGCCGGTGCCAATGGCGTTGGCGAGTACCACGCCACCGGCGCGATAGACCGACAGCAGCCCTGGCACACCGAGCATCGAGTCGGCGCGAAAGGCCAGCGGGTCGAGGAAGGCATCATCGAGGCGGCGGTAAATCACGTCGATTTTGCACGGGCCGGAGGTGGTGCGCATAAAGACGGCGCCGTCTTTGACGTACAAATCGACGCTCTCCACCAGTTCGACGCCCATCTGCTGGGCGAGGAAACTGTGCTCAAAATAGGCACTGTTAAAGCGGCCCGGCGTCAGCACCACTACGGTCGGATCGTTGACTGGGGTGCTTTCGCGCAGGGTTTGTAGCAGGTGGGAAGGGTAGCGGGAGACCGGCGCAATGCGCTGTTCGGCGAACAGTTCCGGGTAAAGCCGCATCATCATTTTGCGGTTTTCCAGCATATAGGAGACGCCAGACGGCGTACGCAGGTTGTCCTCCAGTACGTAATACTCGCCATCGCCACCGCGTACCATATCGGTACCGGCAATATGCGCGTAAGTATCGCGGTGCAGATCGATCCCCTGCATACAGGGCTGATATTGGTCATTCGCCAGCACCTGTTCGGCGGGCACAATACCGGCCTTGAGGATTTTCTGGTCGTGATAAATATCATGCAGAAATGCATTCAGCGCCTGTACGCGCTGGCGGATCCCCAGATCCAACGTCTTCCACTCGTTGGCCGGAATAATGCGCGGCACGCTGTCGAAGGGAATCAGTCGTTCAGCGCCGTCATCTTCGCCATACACATTAAAGGTGATCCCCACCCGGTGAAACAGCAGCGCGGCTTCCTCTTTCTTGCGTTCGATGGCCTGTTGATCCGCCTGCTGTAACCATTGCCAGTAAGCCTGATAATGGCCACGGTGCTGCCCTTGCGCCATTAACATTTCATCAAAAAAGGGTGAATCGGAAAGGTCGATGTTGATCATATTCACCTCACTGACAGGTCTGGCTTCAGGTTTTATTTATTCATCCACTAAGGATCAGGCACAAAGTGTGCCATCGTGCAAAACCGGCGGAAAATCAGGGTAAAAAGAGGAAGTCTGCGCAGTGCGGGGGCGTAAAGGTGGCGGATTGCATGAAAAAAGGGCAAAAAAAACCAGCCCGCAGGCTGGTTTGGTGCATCACTGACGCGATTAACGGCGTACGGCGATGGCTTCGATTTCGATTTTCACGTCTTTTGGCAGACGGGCCACTTCAACGCATGAACGCGCAGGGAACGGCGCATTGTGCTCGGTGAAGAACGCTTCGTAGGTGGCGTTGACTGTGGCGAAATCGTTCAGGTCTTTCACGAAAACGGTAGTTTTCACGATGTCTGACACTTTCAGGTTTGCCGCTTCAACGATAGCTTTGACGTTTTCCAACGACTGGCGTGCCTGAGCGGCGATATCGTCGGCCACGGTGCCGGTCTTTGGATCCACCGGGATCTGGCCGGAGGTGATGATCATGCTGCCAAGATCTACACCCTGAACATAAGGGCCGATGGCGGCGGGTGCATTTTCAGTACTGATTTCGCGGGACATAGTGTCTCCTGATTTGAGTTATCGGATTTTAAAACGTGTCGCCAGTATAAAGGCCATGCTTCAAAAGTCATTACGCCTGTCGTGTCAGTCGTTATTCATCACAACCTGATGCTCAAACTCTTTCTCGCAATATTTGCACTGCAGATGGATTTCGCCCTGACGCTTTTTCACCGCAAAGCTTGATTCGACGGGTTCGGAGCGGCTGATGCAGTTGCTGTTCGGGCAGCGCAGAACGCCAACTATATGGTCAGGCAGCGTCGGCATTAATTTCTTCACCACTTCATAGTCGTCGATGCGGTTAACCGTGGCGTTTGGCGCGTAGACTGCCAGCTGGTTGACCTGCTGTTCGGTCAGGAAGGTGTTCTCAATTTTGATCAGATCTTTGCGGCCCAGCTCATTGGACGGCAAATTTAGACCGATGGTGATGCGCTGATCGGTTTCGGTCAGCTTAAACAGCGACAGCAATTTGAAGCCGATTTGGGCTGGAATATGGTCGATCACGGTGCCACATTTGATGGCTTCAACCTGAAGTTTATTGTCGTGAGTCATACTGTTTTCTCCTCAAGTTTATTGGGCGGTATCGGCATTTAAAACCAGCGCCAGCAGAGCCTGACGCGCAAAAATACCGTTTCCGGCCTGCTGGAAATACCAGGCGTACGGCGTTTTATCCACGTCAGTAGTAATTTCATCAATACGTGGCAGCGGATGCAGCACTTTCAGGTGCGGCTGAGCCTGGGCGAGATCGGCGGCGCGCAGAATAAACTGGGCTTTGACGTTGGCGTATTCTGACGGGTCCAGACGCTCTTTTTGTACGCGGGTCATGTAGAGAATATCCAGCTCCGGCACCACGTCATCGATGCTCTCATGCAGGCTGTATTCAATGCCTTTTTCTTCGAGCAGAGAGAGGATATAGCCAGGCATCGCCAGCGCGTCAGGAGCGATAAAGTAGAAGCGGTTGCCCTTAAATTTCGCCAGCGCCTGTGCCAGCGAATGGACCGTGCGGCCATATTTCAGGTCGCCGACCATGGCTATCTTAATGTTGTCGAGACGGCCCTGAGTTTCACGGATGGTGAACAGGTCGAGCAGGGTTTGTGTCGGGTGCTGATTGGCACCATCACCGGCGTTGAGGACCGGAATACCACCGGAAAATTCAGTCGCCAGACGTGCCGCCCCTTCCTGCGGATGACGCATGACAATGGCGTCGACATAGGTGCTGATCACCGAAATGGTATCCGCCAGCGTTTCGCCTTTCTTGCCCAGTGACGTATTCGAGCCATCGGCGAAGCCCACCACGGAGGCACCGAGGCGGTGCATAGAGCTTTCAAACGACAGACGCGTACGGGTAGAGGCTTCAAAGAAACAGCTGGCGATCACTTTATGTTTCAACAGTTCCGGCTGCGGGTTGGCTTTCAGGCTGGCGGCGGTATCGAGTACCAGCTCCAACTCTTCACGGCTGAGATCGTTGATTGAGATAATGTGTTTTTGGTACAGCGGGTTGGCCATCTTTTTATCCTTTACTGGGCTAGCGGTTCTCAAATTTTGGACAAAAAAAAGCCCCTTTAAAAAGGGGCTTTCATCAGATCGGGAATGCAACGGAAGAACAACGGCAGCGGACTGCCTTCTGGGACGGCGTTTGGCGTGTGTTTTTGTACACTGTAAACCTGTCGATTGTTCATGGGTTCTCCGGCAAATTGTCGCGCATTATACGCGTCGGAAATTTGGCTGCAAGGGGGACGGCCCGCTTTTTTTGCTTCTGTTTTAATCAACCCGGTCAGTGAAAGCAAACGGTTGGCTGAAAATCAGGCCAGCGGCGAAAATGTTATGGAGATCGCACAGTCAGCGAAGGGACTCCTTTATGATAAAGACCACTTTGAAATGCTATTTCATTTTATCTTCATCAAGGGATGTTCATGTTAACCGGAAATATTCACCAACTGCATTTAGTGCCTTACCTGCCCGCTGAACTGCGCGACGCGATTGAGTATGTGAAGAAAAATATCACCGCTGAAACGCCTCTGGGCAAACATGCTATTCATGGTGAAGAGGTGTTTGTGATGATTTTCCATGACAGCACCGAGCCACTGTCTGAACGCCGCGCTGAGTTTCACGCCCGCTATCTGGATATTCAAATAGTCCTCAGTGGCACCGAAGGCATGACGTTCAGCAATTTGCCCGCCGGGAAAGTTGGCACTGACTGGCTGGCTGATAAAGACATCGCGTTTTTACCCGCCGGTGAGCAGGAAAAAAACCTCGTGATGCAAGCTGGCGACTTTGTGGTGTTCTACCCTGGCGAAGTGCATAAACCGCTGTGCGCCGTGGGCGAACCCGCCATGGTGCGCAAAGCGGTGGTTAAAATGTTAGTTAACGCTTAAAGATTTTCATCCGCCAGCGGCGCAGACGGCCCAAACGTTCCGGGGCCTTCAGCCTGTGTTTAATCCACATCACCTGCCATGGCTGTAAACGCGTCTGGCCGGTAAAGTCTTCGCCGCCAATCAAATCTTTTCCCTCGATGGCCAGTTTCACCACCTGAGACTGGCCGCTGATATTGAAGACGCAGGTAATGCGGTCTTCGGTCTGTGGATCATAACGTTCCATCGCAAACAGCGATTTCCCTAAATCAAAGACCCGCTGGCCCGCCTGAGGTGAAAACGCTGGGTGTGCGCGGCGGTGCTTGATCAAATCGCTCAGGCCGTTAAACACCAGAGCACGCAGGCTCTCAGCTTTCTCCAGTTCCGCTTCCAGTTCATCAAGCGTGAGTTTCTTACGGTTGATACGGCGATTGATACCCGACTGATGCATACCGTCGAGATCGTTTTCGCTGCCGAGCAGGCTGTGGATATAAATTGCCGGCACGCCAATAAATGACAGCAGCAGTGCCTGCGCAGCGAGGAATTTACGCGCCTTCAGCCCGACGTCATCCTCCTGCTCGGTCAGTGCGCTGAGGAAATTAATGTTCAGCTCATAGGGCGAATGCGTGCCGTCACCGTTGTCCTTGTAGGAGACACGCCCCTCTTTGCGCAATGTCTCCTGCGCCATGTATTTGCGCTCGTCGTCATCGAGGAAGGTCTCCGTTGGGCGCAAACCAATGCCGTCATGGCTGGCGAGAAAATTAAAGTAGGTGGTTTTCGGGTAGCGCGCTTCGGCGTTCAGGCTTTGCGCCCATTGGGTCAGTGTGGTGGTGTCCTGGCGTAAAAAGGCGTGCAGCGTCAGCGGTGGCAACGGGAACTGATACACCATGTGCGCTTCGTCGCCTTCCCCAAAGTAGCTGATGTTTTCGTGGTGCGGTACGTTGGTTTCGGTGATAAGACGCGTGCCGGGGATCACTTCGTCCAGAATGGTGCGCCACACTTTGATGATGTTATGCGCCTGCGGCATATGAATGGAACGGGTACCCACCTCTTTCCATATGTAGCCGATGGCATCCAGGCGAATAGACCGCCCACCACTGGCGGCGTATTGCAACAGGATGTCGATGCTTTCGAGCAATACCTGAGGATTCTTGAAGTTAATGTCCACCTGATCTTCGCTGAAGGTGGTCCACAGATAGAGTTCGGTGCCGTCGGCTTTGATAAACGGCGTCAGCAGCGGCGAGGCGCGCGGGCGTACTACACGGCTGTAGTCCAGCGCCGGATTAGACTTGATAAAGTAATCCTGGTAGTACGGTTCATCGTGCAGATAGCCTTTCATCCAGTCGCTGGAGCGTGATATGTGGTTGATCACGCAGTCGAACATCAGGTTGAAATGGGTCGAGAGCCGGTGAATATCGGACCAGCCGCCGAGGTGTTCGTCGATGCGACGGTAATCAATCACGCTGAAGCCGTCATCTGAGCTGTAGGGATACATCGGCAGGATATGAATATCGCTGATGATTTCACGTAAATATTTGTCGGCGAAGTGATTAAGCGTAGCCAGCGGAGGCTGTTCGCCCTGCGTAACGTTGTCGCCGTAGGTGATGAGGTAGATGTTCGTGCCGTCGACCCACTGTTCGGTGCTGTGTTTGCCGTAGTTCCATTTTTCGGCCAGGTGGAGGATTTTCTTCAGCAGATCGGCGATGTGTTCCCTGGGATAGATCCGGCTCAACAAACTCTCCAGGCGCAGAACGTATTCCAAATTCACAGATTTCATAACGATGCCCTTTGTCATACCCCTTTACCTGAAGACGGTAAAAGAAGGAGTGCTTTCTAAAAATGTTAGTTGAAAAATCGGCATTCCGGCGGGGATCTGGGGGGAAACACGGCAATGTTATGTAAAACGTCGTGGGAAGCGTGGGGAGTAAAAACGGGCCTGACGCGGGCTGAAGAGGGCGTCAGGCCAGGGATAAATCAGACAGAACCGAGGGTCGCGACCATCACCGCTTTGATGGTGTGCAGGCGGTTTTCAGCCTGATCAAACACCACGCTGTGCGCGGATTCGAACACCTCGTCAGTGACTTCCATGCCGCCGTGCAGGTCGTACTCTTGCGCCATTTGGCGGCCCAGCGTGGTCTGATCGTCATGGAATGCAGGCAGGCAGTGCAGGAATTTCACCTGCGGGTTTCCGGTCAGTGCCAGCATGGCACTGTTCACCTGGTAAGCCCGTAGTAAGCCGATGCGCTCTTTCCAGGTCTCTTTCGGTTCACCCATCGACACCCACACATCGGTGTAGAGGAAGTCCGCATTTTTCACGCCGCTGGCAATCTCTTCAGTCAGGGTGATGTTGCCGCCGTTCTCCAGGGCCAGATGCTGGCAGGTGGCGACCAGCGCGGCATCCGGCCAGCAGGCTGTCGGTGCGACCAGACGTAAATCCAGACCGCACAAGGCCGCCGCTTCCAGCAAAGAGTTGCCCATGTTGTTCCGAGCATCGCCCAGATAAGCCAGTTTCATGCCTTTGAGCGGCTGGCCCGGTAATTGCTCCTGCATGGTCAGCAGGTCGGCCAGCAGCTGCGTCGGATGAAATTCGTTAGTCAGGCCATTCCAGACTGGCACGCCGGAGAACTCAGCCAACGTTTCGACCTTATCCTGACCAAAACCGCGATACTGAATACCGTCGTACATTCTTCCCAACACGCGGGCAGTGTCTTTCATCGACTCTTTATGGCCGATCTGGCTGCCGCTCGGGCCGAGATACGTCACATTTGCACCCTGATCATAAGCGGCAACTTCGAAAGAGCATCGGGTACGGGTTGAGTCTTTTTCGAAGATGAGCGCGATATTTTTTCCCGTCAGATAGGCCTTCTCGGTGCCATTTTTCTTGGCGGCTTTGAGTTCAGCCGACAGTGTGAGAAGGGATGAAATTTCTGACGGGGTAAAATCCAGTAACCTGAGAAAATGACGTTTACTCAAAAGACTCATGGTGTTCCTCTCCGATGCTTTTGCATTGTATTGTGCGTTTCACGATGAATATAAATTCAATTTATATGTATGAATATGCAATTACAACCCCGGCGTAAAAACTTTGTCATTTATAGTGGAGGCAGAACCTTGGCTGTGTGAAAATGGCGCCCAGATACGTCACATTGATTGAGGACTGAGGCATGGCAAATCGTGAATTGCTGGAAGAACAACGTGAAGAAACCCGCTTAATCATCGAAGAACTGCTGGAAGATGGCAGCGATCCTGACGCGCTTTACACTATCGAACACCACTTATCTTCAGAGAATTTCGACGTTCTGGAGAAAGCAGCGGTTGAAGCTTTCAAGCTGGGCTATGAAGTGACCGACGCGGAAGAGCTGGAAGTTGAAGATGGCACGACCGTGATGTGCTGCGACGTGATCAGCGAAATTGCGCTGAATGCCGAACAAATCGACACGCAGGTTGAGCAGTTAATGAACCTGGCCGAAGCTCAGGGCGTCAACTACGACGGCTGGGGCACTTACTTCGAAGGCGACGACGAAGATGAAGACGGCGAAGACGGTGAAGAAGGTGATGAAAAAGAAGCTGTTGACGAAGATGATGACGGTAAACGTCATTAATTTTGTTTCCTCCCCTGCGAAGGGGAGGGCCAGGGAGGGGTTTTAATAGCATCAACGTTGTCTATCAAACCCCCTCCCAACCTCCCCCTTCGCAGGGGGAGGCGTTAATTAAAGAACCTCTCCATTTGAGCCAATGACTTTCTTATACCAGTCAAAACTCTGCTTACGTGAGCGCGCCATGGTGCCGGTGCCATCATCGTTTTTATCCACGTGGATAAAGCCGTAACGCTTGCTGTATTCGCCGGTGGTGAATGACACGCAGTCGATGCAGCCCCACGGGGTGTAACCCATCAGATCCACGCCATCTTCAAACACGGCTTTCTTCATCTGTTCGATGTGTGCTTTCAGATACGCAATACGGTAATCATCATGGATCATGCCGTCAGGCCCGGCTTTGTCGATGGCGCCGAAGCCATTTTCCACAATGAATAGCGGTTTCTGATAGCGCTCATACAGCACGCTCAGGGAATAGCGCAGCCCAACCGGGTCAATCTGCCAGCCCCAGTCGGAGGCTTTAACGTGTGGATTCGGCACACTGCCGGCAAAGCCGGACAGGCCGTTGTCGTCACCTGGATTATGGGCAGAAACCGCGTTACTCATGTAGTAACTCAGACCCATGTAATCGGCGCAGCCTTCGCGCAGGGCTTCGAGATCGCCATCTTCCATTTTGATGTTGAAACCGCGACGGGCCCATTCGTTCAGAATGTACGACGGGTAGTAGCCGCGCATGTGCACGTCGCCGAACAGGTAGCGTTCACGCATGGCTTCCACTGAATACATGACGTCATCCGGATGGCACGAGAACGGATAGAGCGGCACCATGGCGACCATACAACCTATTTGGAAATCAGGGTTTATGGCGTGGCCCAGTTTCACTACTTTGGCGCTGGCGACGAACTGGTGGTGCAAGACCTGATACATGGCCTCTTCCGGATTTTCCTGCTCGGTAAAGATCACGCCTGAACAGCAATAACCAAACAGCGGATACTGCCAGTTGCGCTGATTGTTGATCTCATTGAAGGTCATCCAATATTTTACTTTGCCTTTGTAGCGCTCCAGCACCACTTCGCTGAATCTGACAAAGAAGTCGATCACTTTACGGTTTTTCCAACCGCCGTACTCTTTCACTAAATGCCATGGCATTTCGAAGTGGGACAGGGTGATCACCGGTTCGATGCCGTATTTCAACAGCTCATCAAACATGTCGTCGTAGAATTGCAGACCGGCTTCGTTAGGTTGCAGCTCATCACCCTTAGGAAAAATGCGCGTCCAGGCAATCGAGGTTCGGAAACATTTAAAGCCCATCTCAGCAAACAGCGCGATATCTTCTTTATAGTGCGAATAGAAATCTACGGCTTCATGATTCGGGTAGCGGTAGCCTTCCAGCACGCCATCGGTCATCACGCGATCCACGCCGTGTGAGCCGCCGGACAGCACATCAGCGATGCTGACGCCTTTGCCGCCTTTGTCCCAGCCGCCCTCAACCTGGTGCGCGGCAACCGCGCCGCCCCATAAGAAATCTTCCGGTAAATGATGGCTGTTAATTTTGACGCTCATTAAAAATCTCCCTTAATTGGGCGGCAAATCACCGCCCTTTCTATAAATTTTTAGGCCTGATTAGGCTCTGCCTGAACTGGCCCGGCTTCTGCGCTTTTAACGCTTTTCTTCGCCACGATATCGACTTCATCATTGAACCCGACCAGCCAGGTGAACAAGGCACCCAGCACAAAGGCGACGCTTATCGACAACAGGAACCCAAGGAACTGAGGCATATGTCCTTCTTTGAAGAACACGGGCAGAACGGCAATTCCCGGCAGGCAGTAACTCCAGGAGACCGCATTGAATGAACCGGCAATGGCACCACCGATACCGCCAGCCAGGCAACTGCACAGGAAAGGTTTTTTCAGACGCAGCGCGACGCCGTAAATAGCCGGTTCAGTGATGCCAAACAGACCGGTGATACCTGCAGACAGTGATATTCCTTTCATTTCGCGGCTGCGAGTTTTCAGATACACGCCAAACATGCTGCCGGTCATGGCAAATACGGCGGAAGCCTGCAAACCGGTGAAGGTGTCGTAACCCAATGTGGCGTAGTTGCCGACGGTAACCGGCGTGATACCCCAGTGCACGCCAAGCGTGACTAATGGCTGCCAGAATGCGCCGACCACGAACCCGGCAATGGTTGGGCTGAGGTGGTAGAGATAGTTATAAACGCCACCGATAGCGCCGCCAATCAGGTTGCCAATCGGGCCGAAGACCAACAGGGTCATTGGCACCATAATGGCGATGCAGAACATCGGGGTAAACAGGTTGCGGATCACCACCGGCAGAACTTTATTGAAGAAACGCTCAACGTACGACATTGCCCAAACCATTAAAATGATCGGGATAACGGACGCGGTATAGCTGAGGTATTTCACCGGGATGCCGAGGAAATCAAGCGTTGGCGAAGCCAGCGGAATTCCCACGATATTCGACAGTATGCTGGCGATTTCAGGATTGTTCACCGCTTCGTGCATCAACTGTTGAATGGCCGGGTCGGCGGAGTTGATCGAGGTGATTTTGAACGCCGTCATCATATTCATGTAATCAGGACTTATCAGCGCACAGGCAGTGATCACAGCGGTGAAAGGGTGAACATTGAATTTTTTGGCGGCAGTAAAAGCAATCATGACCGGCAGGAAGGTGAATGCCGTCCATGAAACAAAGTTGAGAATGCGGTAGGTACCGCTATTGGCATCCATAATGCCGACGGCTGCGAGGAAAGAGATAATCCCCTGC
>BHES01000046.1 GCA_003864575.1 Enterobacterales bacterium | reverse complement strand
TCGTAATAATTCACTTAAATGAATTACTGCTTGGTCACTCTTTAAGACTTGATATTTTTTGCCACCGAAGTGGCTGATATCGTCTTGTGAGTGCCCACACAGATTGTCTGATAAATTGTTAAAGAGCGTTCGTTACCGGAGAAGTTCTTGGTAACGCGGGAGGCAGATAATACGCTTTCCCGCTGAAGAGTCAACCTTTTTCTCTTGCGAGACGCGGTGTTTTCACCGGGTTGAAACTTCCTGACTGGGCGACTTGGTTCTCGTTAGAGGAGTCGTTGTTCCCGGTCAGTGGAGGCGCATTATAGGGAATTCTCAGAAGGCCGCAACCCTTAATTTCAAATAAATTACTGACCGTTCTTTTTTTCAACGAAGAAAGCAAGAATGCACAACAAACGTGCATTTTCTGTCACGAAACCACCCTTTCAGGGCGCTGGAGTGGAGTAAACTACTTTATATAATAGGTAAATGATTTCTCAGGAATCCCGTATATGGCCCTCAGTACCCAACAACAAGCCGCGCAACGTAACCTTTCTTACTTATTAGCTGAAAAAATAGCGCAAAGAATTTTATCCGCTGAGTATGCAGAGGGAAGTATCCTGCCAGGGGAGATTGAACTGGGTGAGATTTTTGGCGTAAGCCGTACCGCAGTGCGTGAAGCGGTGAAAACTTTAACGGCGAAAGGGATGTTATTGCCGCGTCCGCGTATTGGCACCCGCGTTATGCCGCAAGGAAACTGGAATTTTCTTGACCAAGAACTTCTAACCTGGTGGATGACGCGTGAGAATTTTGATCAGGTGATGTCACACTTTGTCATTTTGCGTCGTGCGCTGGAACCTCAGGCTTGTGCACTGGCAGCGATCACGGCCAGCGGGGAACAAAAAGAGCAGCTTTCTCTTTATATGGCCGAAATGCGGAAATTACATGAATGCTTTGACCGGGAACGTTGGATATCTGTTGATACCCAGTTCCACCAGCTCATCTATGAAGCAGGGAAGAATCCGTTTCTGACGTCATTCTCTAATCTGTTCAGTTCGGTGTATCAAAGTTACTTCCGCGCTATTACTGGCAACGAGGTGATCAAACTGGAACATCATCAGGCATTAGTGGATGCCATTCTTGCCAGCGACAGTGAGCGCGCACGCGTTGCCTGTCAGCAGCTGTTAATTGCCGTTGAATAAACCGACAGACTCTCGCACCACTAACTCTGGCGTCAGAACCAGAACCTGTGGCTCCGCGCCCGGCTCTTGTAAACGATGCAGAAGTGTATCAATCGCCAGTTCACCGAGAGAATCTTTCGGTTGGTGAATCGTGGTGAGTGGCGGCGTCATATATTGCGCCAGCTGAATGTCATCATAGCCAATGACGGCCATATCATCCGGTACCCGAAGTCCCTTCCTATATAGAGACTGATAAACCCCGACGGCCATCGCGTCATTGCTGGCAAACACCGCCTGAGGCCGCTGAGGTAATGCAAGCAATTGGTCCATGGCTGGCAGACCGCTTTCAAACTCAAAATCCCCACTCACCTCATATCCGGGCAGAATGGGCAAACCTGCCCGCTGCATGGCCTGACGATAACCACTAAGGCGTTCAAGCGCGGTGGTTTTATCCAGCGGTCCGGTGATACAGGCAATTCGCTGATACCCCTGACGGATGAGATACTCCGTCGCCATCTCGCCACCCAACAGGGCGTTGTCCTGAATCACATCATTGGCCGCGCCGAAAGGTGCCCAGTCCATCATCACAATAGGTAACGACGGATACCGGCTCAGCGCATCCTGCGAAGGGCGATGATTCTCGGTGCACATTAATAGCAATCCATCGACGCGCTTTTGTAGCAGAGTTTCCATACTGCGATTCATGCGCTCAGCATCACCGTCGGTATTACACAAAATCAAACTGTAACCACGTTCGTAGCAACTGCGCTCTACGCCTCGTACTACTTCAGCATAAAACGGGTTGCTGCTCGCAGTGAGTAGCATACCGATGGTGCGCGTTTGATTGAGCTTAAGGCTGCGGGCCAGCGCGGATGGCGCATAGTTAAGGCTATCAATGGCCGCAGTCACTTTGTCGCGGATAGACTCGCTGACAAAGCGATTATTATTAATCACATGAGAGACTGTGGAGGTTGAAACGCCCGCCAGACGGGCGACATCTTTCATGGTGGCCAATCAGGACTCCTGGTGCGTGAGAAAATCATCAATCTCTTTACGCCATGGCACGGAGGGTTGTGCACCGGGACGGGTTACGGCAATAGCTGCCGCCGCGTGAGCAAAGCGTACTGCACTGTCCATCGGCTTACCTTCCAGCAAGGCGGTGACCAGAGCACCGTTAAAGGTATCGCCGGCGGCAATCGTATCAACCGCTTTTACGCGAAAACCGGCGACCTGTTTGCCTTCACCTTTATGACTAAGCCATACACCTTTACTACCCAGCGTAATAATGACGGTTTCGATACCTTTATCATGCAGCGTACACGCAGCACGGGCAGCATCGTCATTATTATTAACCGCAATACCCGTTAGACGCTCAGCTTCTGTTTCATTGGGGGTGATGATATTCACCAGCGACAGTAGCTCATCAGGCAGCTCACAGGCTGGTGCAGGATTGAGGATAACCTGGGTTTGATGGAGATGGGCCAATTTGGCAGCGGCAAGTACTGTGTCGAGGGGAGACTCAAGCTGCATCAGCAGCGCGGAAGCATCCACTATCTTCTGTTGATAGCGATTCAGGTAAGCAGGCGTCACCGCTTGGTTGGCACCCGCATCAATACCGATAACATTTTCGCCTTCGGCATTCACAAAAATCAGCGCCACGCCGGTGGTGGTGTCTGCGATAGCTTCTACAGGTGAGGTATCGATGTTGTCGCTCACCAACTGCTTACGAACGCGCTCACCAATATCATCATCTCCAACGCAGGCAATAAACGAAATATCCGCACCGGCACGCCCAGCGGCGACTGCCTGATTAGCACCTTTTCCGCCAAAGGCGACGGTGTACTGTTTACCAATGACGGTTTCGCCAGGCTGAGGGAAATGTTTGATATTGAGAATATGGTCGGCATTAATACTGCCAAGAACCACCAGTTTACCTGTTTCCATTTGCGTTCCCTGAGTGATATTGCGCCGCCCGATAAAGGCGGCGCAGAGTCGAAGCTATTATTATCAGTTAAAAGCGATAACCAAAGGCGTTATGGCTGAGCAACCAGTTTCAGATCAACCGGGATAACCGCCGGGACTTTTTCGCCTTTAAGCACTTTATCCGCAGTCTGAACGCCAATCACACCAATCTGGTCGGGACGCTGAGCCACAGTAGCGCCCATTTTGCCACTGTTAACCGCTTTGATACCGTCTTCGGTGCCATCAAAACCGACAACCAGCACGCCAGTTTTGCCCGCAGTTTGCAAGGCACGCAATGCGCCCAGCGCCATTTCATCATTTTGCGCGAACACGGCCTGCACGTCAGGATGCGCAGTCAGTAGGTTCTGCATAACGTTCAGGCCCTTAGTGCGGTCGAAATCAGCAGGCTGGCTGGCCAGCATCGTGAAGTGATGCTTTTCAGCGGACTCAGCAAAACCTTTACCACGCTCACGGGCAACAGAAGTACCGGCAATCCCTTCAAGTTCGATCACTTTGGCGTTCTCGCCAATTTTCTTGGCGATGTAGTCACCGGCCATTTTGCCACCGAAGGCATTATCTGACGCAACGTGGCTGGCCACTACGCCTTTGGTCGCCTGACGGTCAAGCGTGATCACCGGGATTTTTGCCTGATTTGCCATCGCCACGGCATTACCCACCGCGTCAGAGTCAGTCGGGTTGATCAATAACAGTTTGGTGCCGCGTACGGTCAGATCCTGCACGTTTGCCAGCTCTTTCGCCGGGTTATTTTGCGAATCCAGCACGACCAGGTTGTAGCCCAGTTTATCCGCTTCTTTTTGTGCGCCGTCTTTCATTGAAACGAAGAACGGGTTATTGAGCGTAGAGACCACCAGCGCGATGGTGTCTTTTGCCATTACGTTGGCGCTGAAAGAGGCCGTGATAGCCGCCGCAGAAACCCAAACTGCCAGTTTTTTCATATTCATGGTCATAATTCCTGTAGGAGAGATTATTTGTTGCTTTTGTTATCTACCAGGACTGCCAGCAGAATGACGACTGCTTTGACGATCATTTGGTAGTAGGAGGAGACACCTAATAAATTCAAACCGTTATTCAGGAAACCGAGGATCAGCGCACCAATCAGCGTTCCGACAATGCGTCCTTTACCCCCTGACAGGCTGGTCCCGCCCAACACAACGGCGGCGATAGCATCCAGTTCATAGCCCGTACCTGCTGTCGGTTGCGCAGAAGACAAACGTGCCACTTCGATGATGCCAGCCAACGCAGCCAAGAGGCCGCACAGGGAGTAAACGATAATTTTTACTTTATCGACGCTGATACCAGAAAGACGCGTGGCGGACTCATTCCCCCCCAGTGCATAGATATAACGCCCAAGGCGGGTGTGATGCAGCATGTACCAGGCCGCGGCAAACACCACTGCCATTAGCCAGACCGGCGTCGGAATACCCAGGGGGCGTCCAATACCAAACCAGCCGAAGGTATCTGCAACATCGGTAAATCCGGTGCTAATCGGGCTACCGTTGGTGTAAACCATGGTGATTCCGCGCAATAGCAGCATCATCACCAGCGTGGCGATAAATGCCTGTACTTTCCCTTTAGCAACAATCAACCCGGTGACCGCACCAACTCCAGCCCCGACCGCCAGCGCAGCCGCGACGGCTACCAGCGCATTCACTTCCAGCCCAACGACTGAAGCCGCAACGGCGCCGGAAAGCGCCAGCAGCGAACCCACGGATAAATCGATACCCGACGTCAGGATCACCAGCGTCATACCCACAGCCATAATGGCGTTGACCGAGGTTTGCTGAAGAATATTAAACAGGTTATTCACGGTGAAGAAATTTGGGCTCATGGAAGAGACCACGGCAATCAGCACCAGCAGCGCAATCAGCGATTTCTGCTCCAACAACCCTTCTTTCGTGATCCAGCGTTTTTTCGCCGGCAGTGTCTGAGAACTCATAGTTGATTACTCCTGCTTCACGCCGTATTGCTTGCCGACGGCGGCTGCCATCAACACTTCTTGCGTCGCCTGTTCTATCGGGAATTCACCGCTTAAATGGCCTTCGTGCATCACCAGTATCCTGTCGCTCATCCCGATCACTTCCGGCATTTCGGAGGAAACTAAAATGATGCTCAAACCTTCGCGCTTGAACTGGTTAATAAGCTGGTAAATCTCTTTCTTGGCACCGACATCCACGCCGCGCGTCGGTTCGTCGAGGATCAATATTTTCGGGCGTGTCATCAGCCCACGGGCAATGGCCACTTTTTGCTGATTACCGCCTGACAGCAAACCAATCGGCTGCATCATTGACGGCGTTTTGATATTAAACATACGGATGAAGTCGCCCACCGCCTGCTGTTCATCGGCATGCTTAAGGCTTCCCCCCGCACGACTGAAATAGCGCAGCGCCGTCAGCGACATGTTCTCTTTAACCGACATGCCGAGTACCAGCCCATCGCGTTTACGATCTTCGGAAATATAAACAATGCCGTTCGCCAGGCCATCCTGCGGCGAGTGAGTCACCACTTCGCGACCATCGAGAGCGACATAGCCAGATTTCCGAGGCAATGCGCCGTAGAGGATTTTCATCAATTCGGTGCGCCCAGCGCCCATCAGGCCGGAGACGCCGAGAATTTCACCGCCGTATAAATTGAAGCTCACATCATCAACGCCAGGACCGGAAACATTACGCACCTGCAAACGCAGTGCGCCGCGCTCCTGGTTCAGGCGGGGATACTGCTCTTCCAGCTTGCGGCCCACCATCATTTCGATCAGCGTATCTTCCTGCAATTCACTGACCGGGCGCTCAGCAATAAACTGACCGTCGCGGAACACGGTGACGTCATCGCAGATTTCAAAGATCTCTTTCAGGCGGTGCGAGATATACACCACGCCGCAGCCTGCCGATTTCAGTTCACGGATGACATTAAATAAGGAAGCCGTTTCAGTATCCGTCAGCGCATCGGTCGGTTCATCCATGACGATGACACGTGATTCGAAGCTCAGCACTTTGGCGATTTCTACCATCTGCTGGTCACCAATCGACAGTTCGCCGACCAGTCGGTGACTGCTGTAGCGCAGATTAAGGCGGGCAAGCAGTTTGTCGGCTTCGGCATACATCTTCTTCCAGTTGATGCGGCCAAAACCGTTAACGAATTCACGCCCGAGGAAGATGTTCTCAGCGATGGTGAGCTGTGGGATTAGATTCAGTTCCTGATGGATAATGCCAATCCCGGCTTCCTGCGAAGCCTTAGGACCGTTGAATGCGGCTTCCTTACCGAGGAAATGCACTGAACCGGCATCTTTTTGGTAGATGCCGGTCAGCACTTTCATCATGGTGGACTTGCCCGCACCGTTTTCACCCACCAGCGCCATCACACGCCCCGGATAGACGCTCAGCGCCGCGCCGGAAAGTGCTTTTACGCCAGGAAACGCTTTATCAATCCCTGTCAGTTGCAGCAAAGGTTGCATAAAGGCCTCAGAAGGTTACGCCGGCACACAGAATAACGTTCGCATAAGGCGAATATTCCCCGCTGCGGATCACAGCCCGGCTTTGTTCAGTTTGCGCCTTGAAAGCATCATGACTGATGTAATCCAAGGTAATGGTGTTTCCCTGGTGTTGCTCAAGCTCTTTCAACTGTGCGAGTAACGCTTCATGGAGTTGAGGATTCTTATCGACGATCTCCCCGGCGAGTATCGCCCGCTCAACCTGCATCTCATGTGTCACGACCTTTAAAACTTGTAGAAAGGTAGGAACACCTGCGGTCAGCGCCAAATCGATGCGTTGGGAAGATGCGGGTACCGGCAAACCGGCATCGGCAATCACCAGCTGATCGGTGTGACCTAACCTGGCAATGACATGTGAGATTTCGGCATTCAAAAGCGGTGATTTCTTCATGGTTAACTCCAACAGCGAAACGTTTCGCTCACTGACGAGTTTAGGAGTCTGTGGAAATCTGGCAATGCGCTTGTGATGGAATTGTGATCACCGTCGAAACGTTTCGCTGGCTCATTTAGAAATGAATGGGAAATTTGAGATAATGCATTTCATTGAGATTAGAAAAGCAAAAAGGCACCCGAAGGTGCCCTGTATCATTCTGGCGCAGGATCAGATTTCGACCTGCGTTCCCAGTTCGATAACCCGGTTCGGCGGAATTTCGAACTGGTCCGGCGCACGCAGCGCATTGCGGCTAAGCGCCATAAACAGTTTGCCACGGAAGTAGAGATACCACGGACGCTTAGTCAGGATCAGCGATTCGTGCGACATAAAGAACGACGTTTCCATCATCCGGCACGGCAATCCTTCCAGCCCGCAGCGGTGGAAGACTTCTTCCACGTTTGGCGTCTCTTTGAAACCGTAGCTGGCGACCACCCGCCAGAATGTCGGCGATAGTTGCTCGATAGTCACGCGCCGCACATTATGGACATAAGGCGCATCTTCGGTGCGCAGCGTCAGTAAGACCACCCGCTCATGCAACACTTTGTTGTGTTTGAGGTTATGCAACAGCGCAAACGGGATGACGTTAATCGCACGCGACATGTACACCGCCGTGCCTGGAACGCGAACCGGCGGTGACTTTTCCAGAGAGGCAATCATCGCCTCCAGTGAATTGCCGTGTTCATGCATACGGCGCATAAGGCGGAAACGTTCGCTTTTCCAGGTTGTCATGACGATAAACATGCACAACCCGAGCGTCAGCGGCAGCCAGCCTCCGGAGAACAGTTTGGTGGCATTGGCCGCAAACATCGGCACGTCAATAAACAGCAGAACGATCAGCAAAATACCGACCAGGAAAGGTTTCCAGTGCCAGTTTTTCAATGCCACGGTGCAAGAAAGAACACTAGTCAGCACCATCGTACCGGTGACGGCAATACCGTACGCCGCCGCCAGATTACTGGAGTGCTCGAAGCTGGCGATGACAATCACCACGGCGATATACAGCGTCCAGTTAATGGCAGGGATATAAATCTGACCGGCTTCCATTTCCGAGGTGTGGATAATGCGCATCGGCGGCAGATAACCAAGACGCACTGCCTGACGGGTCAGGGAGAACACGCCTGAGATCACCGCCTGAGAGGCAATAATAGTGGCCAGAGTCGCCAAAATTAGCAGCGGGATGAGTGCCCAGTCAGGGGCCAGCAAGAAGAACGGGTTTTTTATCGCTTCCGGGTTTTTCAGCAGCAACGCACCCTGACCAAAATAGTTCAATACCAGCGAAGGTAAGACAAAGGTGAACCACGCAAGGCGAATAGGAAATTTACCGAAATGGCCCATATCTGCGTACAGCGCTTCCACACCGGTAATGGACAGCACCACGGCACCGAGCGCAAAAAACGAGAAGGATTTGTGCTCGATAAAGAAGTTAACCGCCCACATCGGGTTCATCGCCTGCAGGACTTCTGGATTCTGGGCAATACTATTGATACCCAGCACAGCCAGCGTCAAGAACCACAACACCATGACCGGCGCAAACATGGTACCGACAATGCCGGTACCATGTTTTTGAATAATGAACAGGAAGGTGAGAACGGTGATAGAAAGAGGCACGATGTAGGGATCAAGCGACGGCGCAGCAATCTCAAGACCTTCCATTGCGGACAGGACTGAAATCGCGGGGGTGATCACCACCTCGCCATAGAAGAAACTACCGCCTATCAATCCGAGAATGACGAGTACCGCCGTGGTTCTGGCAGAAGTGTTTCTTCCAGCCAGAGACATCAGCGTCAGAATGCCGCCCTCGCCTGCGTTGTCCGCGCGCATCACATAAGTGAGATATTTCAGCGAGACAATCAGGATTAACATCCAGAATATTAGCGACAGAAAGCCGAAAACAACGCTGGGTTCTACATTAAAGCCATAGTGGCCGGAAAAACACTCTCTCAGGGTATAGAGAGGGCTGGTGCCAATGTCACCGTATACCACACCAATGGCGGCTAAGGTTACTGCCGGCAGTGACCGTTTATGTTCTGTGCTCATAATTGGTTTCTTATGCTGCTCTTTTAAGACAAAGAATTCCGTAAGCGAAAGGTACGCTCAATCCTTGATGCCCACTAAACGGCGCACAGTATGCACGAATAAAACAGATTGCCCACCCTTATATGAATGGATAAATACCCAATCAGGCAGTGGGAGGGACAATTTTGATAATAGAAAATTTCTAGTAATCAACAAGCTATACCACGAAAAAAATCATGGTTTATTATTCCTGCCCAGTCCACTATTCATTCACTTATGTCATTAACCTTATGGAAGCGGAAGACACAGTATGGCGCATTCTCCCCTACTTGCAGAACGGATTGCCCGTCTTGCCAATGCTTTAGAACACGGCTTGTATGAGCGACAGGAAGCGATCCGTTTGTGCCTGCTGGCCGCGTTGTGCGGTGAAAGCGTATTTTTGCTTGGGCCGCCGGGTATTGCTAAAAGCCTGATTGCCCGCCGCCTGAAATTTGCCTTCCGCCACGCTCGCGCCTTTGAATATCTGATGACCCGCTTTTCTACGCCTGAAGAAGTCTTCGGTCCGCTGTCTATCCAGGCGTTAAAAGATGAAGGGCGCTATCTGCGCCTCACGCAGGGTTATTTGCCGGAAGCAGAGATTGTCTTCCTCGATGAGATCTGGAAAGCCGGCCCGGCCATTTTGAATACCTTGCTGACCGCCATCAATGAACGACGTTTTCGTAACGGTGAACGCGAAGAGGCCATTCCATTGCGCCTGCTGGTCAGCGCGTCCAATGAACTGCCCGAAGCTGACGGCAGCCTGGAAGCGCTCTACGACCGTATGCTGATCCGCCTGTGGCTGGACAAAGTGCAAGATAAACAGAATTTCCGTTCACTGCTGACCACCCGTCAGAATGAGAGCGCCAATCCGGTGCCGGAAGCGCTGAGCATCAGCGATGAAGAGTATCAACAGTGGCAGCCGGAAATCGACAAGGTCGCCCTCTCTGAGCCCTGTTTTGAGTTAATCTTCCAGCTGCGTCAACGGCTGGACGCGCTGGATACCGCCCCTTACGTCTCTGACCGTCGCTGGAAAAAGGCTCTGCGTTTGCTGCAAGCCTGCGCCTTCTTTAGCGGCCGTCAGGCCATTACACCAATCGACCTTATTCTGCTGAAAGATTGCCTGTGGCACGACCTGAACACGTATCACCTGCTGCAGACGCAAATCGAACAGATGATCACCGAACAGGCTTACCAGCAGCAGACGTTATTAATGAAGCTACGCCAGCTGAATCAGGAGTGGATGCAATATCAGCAGCAACAGAGCTCTCGTCAGTCGATTAAAGTGAATAAGAAAGCCGCTATCTTTAGCCGCAAACCGCAATACCATCTGCCGGATTCGCTGTCAGCCACCAGCCTGACCTTATTGCTGCAAACACCGCTGCATTTACATGACATACAGGTCTCCCATTTGCTGGTGGAACGCCCGGTATTGGAAGAGTGGCTCAATAAAGGCGGTTTGCTGAAAGTGAAACTCAACGGGATGGGGTTTGCACAAAATATTGATGCCGAAGTCGATGATAAACAGCAGCTGGTGGTGCGTGATATCAGCCGCCAGGCGACACCGCTGACTTTGCCCGGTAAAGAGCATATTGCCGTGCCTGACGAGATGAAAAATACGCTCGAAGGACTGAGCGCCAAGCTCAATCAGCAACGGCATGAATTTGGCCAGCATCAGAACTGCCTATTTGTCGCGCCGGTATGGTCTGCAAAAATTGAAGCCAGCCTGGTTGCTGTCTCAGAACAGCTACTTCATCAGCAACAACTGTTCAACGGGCACTAACCGATGCTCAGCCTGGAATCCCTCGATCTTTTACTGTCGATCAGCGAAGGTGAACTGATCGACGAACTGATCATCGGCTTATTGGCAACGCCACAGCTGGCCATTTTTTTCGAGAAATTTCCCCGTCTTAAGCGGGCGCTGACCAAAGATCTGCCCGAGTGGAAATTCCGACTGCGCCAGCGGATCCACGACACACCCGTGCCGCCAGATTTAGCCAAAGAGTTCTACCTCTACCAGCACTGCCAGCAGATCGACGCCTCAACTTTCCAGTCTGAACTGAGCGCACTGGTGGATTCACTGGACGCACTTAACTCTCCTTTTATTACCGAAGCCCGCTCACTACAGCAAAATGCAGAGGAAACGCGAAGCCCGCGCACGGGTAACAGTTTTCAAACGTTGTTCCTCCAGCGCTGGCGGCTTAATCTCACCTTCCAGACGGTGACCGTTCATCATCAGTTGCTCGAACAGGAACAGGAACAATTGCAGGAAGAACTGCAACAACGCCTGGAATTGAGTGGTGAACTCTCTCCTTTATTAGCCGAAAACGATGCCGCCGCTGGCCGCCTGTGGGATATGAGCAAAGGCCAGCGCCAGCGCGGAGAGGTACAGGCACTGGCGCGATACGGCAGTTTTTTGCAGCAGCAACCTGAATTACAAAAGCTGGCAGAGCAACTGGGTCGCAGCCAGAGAGCAAAAACCAGCCCGCATGATGACGCAAAAATGGAAGAGCATCGGCTGATGGTGCGAGAACCGGCTACCGTCCCCGAAGAAGTTAACGGCATTCATCAGAGTGATGACATTCTGCGGCTGATGCCGACCGAACTTGGCACGCTGGGGATGCCGGAGCTGGAGTATGAATTTTATCGGCGCTTACTGGAAAAGCGCCTGATGACTTACCGCTTGCAGGGCGATGTTTGGCGCGAGAAAGTCGTCAAACGTCCGGTCGTGCATCAGCAGCAGGAATCCCAACCACGCGGGCCTTTTGTGGTCTGTGTCGATACGTCAGGCTCCATGGGTGGGTTCAACGAGCAGTGCGCCAAAGCCTTTTGTCTGGCTTTGCTGAGAATTGCGCTGGCGGATAACCGCCGCTGCTACATTATGTTGTTTGCGAGTGACGTCATTCACTACGAACTGACCTCATCCAACGGCCTTGATCAAGCGCTGCGTTTTCTAGGACAGCATTTTCGCGGTGGCACCGATCTCGCGGCCTGCCTGAATGCCACGCTCGATAAGCTTTCATCGCCGGAATGGCAAGATGCAGATGCGGTGATCATCTCTGACTTTATCGCTCAGAGGCTGCCAGATGATGTGATGAAGAGGGTGAAACGTTTACAGCAGGAAAAACACCATCGCTTCCATGCACTGGCCATGTCGCAGTACGGCAAACCCGGTATCATGCGCATTTTTGACCATATCTGGCGCTTTGATACCGGGATGAAAAGCCGTGTCCAGCGTCGTTGGCAACGGCCTTAATACGGCTCACAGCGTTACAGCACGCCTTCCACACTGTGATGTAACATTGGAGACCAAACGCCACATTGCACCTGCGCAATATGCGACTTTTGCAGCAACAGCATCACCAGACGTGACTGGCCGATCCCACCGCCGATCGTTTGTGGCATATCACCGCGCAACAGCGCCTGATGCCAGTCGAGCTCCAAACGCAGTTCATCATCCGTCAGCGCCAACTGGTACTTCAGCGCGGCGGCATCCACGCGGATCCCCATCGAAGACAGTTCAATCGCGTCCTCCAGCACCGGGTTCCATACCAGAATATCGCCATTCAGACCGGCTAAACCGGCTTCGCCCGCGCTGCTCCAGTCATCATAATCCGGCGCACGCACGTCATGATATTTGCCGTGGGACAGCGAACCGCCAATACCCATCAGGAAAACCGCTCCCAGTTCTTTGGCTATAGCTTGTTCGCGTTGCTTGGCATCCAGTTCAGGGAAACGCTGCAATAAGGTTTCGCTATGAATAAAGTGGATTGTATCGGGCAGAAAAGGCGTCAACCCAAACTCACAGCTGACCGCCGCTTCCGTTTCCTTTATACCGGCATAGATCTTCTGCACGGTCGCTTTGAGATAACTGACCGAGCGCTCACCATCGCCCATCACTTTTTCCCAGTCCCATTGATCAACACAGACTGAGTGTACCGGTGACAAACGATCTTCATCCGGACGCAGTGCTTTCATGTGTGTGTAAAGCCCTTCGCCGGCGCTAAAATCATAAAGCCCCAGCGTCTTACGTTTCCACTTAGCCAGCGAATGCACAACTTCAAAGGTGGAGTCCGGCAAGGATTTCACGTGAACCTGCACCGCCTTCTCGCTGCCAGAAAGGTTATCCTGGGTACCGTCGCCGAGCTGGCTTAGTAAAGGTGCCTGAACTTCAATCAGGCCGAGGTGCTTTTCTAGTTGCTGAGAAAAAGTCGCTTTAACGAAGCTTATCTGACGCTGTTTATCGATAAATTGTGTTTTCATTGCCGTATTCTCATTCCCTTGTCGTTGATGACAATGATTAAGCAACAGAACAGTCACTCTATTCAATAACCCATAATAAATATTGCCTTGAGGGTTTTAATCCTTCATTTTTAATGCCTATAAATTATTGAAACAAGAATAACAGGGGAAAAAAATGACTGAAATTTATCAGATCGATAATCTCGATCGCGCCATTCTTAATGCTCTGATGGAAAATGCGCGCACGGCCTATGCCGAACTGGCGAAGGTGTTTGCCGTGAGTCCGGGAACCATCCACGTTCGAGTAGAGAAAATGAAGCAGGCGGGGATCATTACCGGTGCCAATGTCACGGTGAACCCGAAACAACTGGGTTACGACGTGTGCTGCTTTATTGGCATCATTCTAAAGAGTGCCAAAGATTATCCTTCCGCACTGAAAAAACTCGAAAGCATAGAAGAAGTGGTGGAAGCCTATTACACCACCGGGCATTACAGTATTTTCATCAAGATCATGTGCCGCTCTATCGATTCCCTTCAGCACGTACTTATCAACAAGATCCAGACCATTGATGAGATCCAGTCAACTGAGACCCTGATCTCCCTGCAGAACCCCATTATGCGTACCATCAAGCCATAGCAGTTAATTTATATCCCCCTATTATCCACAGGTAGATCCCAGCTGATTCACAGCGTACAATGTCGTTTCTTTTATCGGGTGAGAGCATCATGTCTGACATTACCCTGATCAGTGGCAGTACGCTTGGCAGTGCTGAATATGTCGCTGAACACGTCGCAGAGAAACTAGAAGAGGCGGGTTTCAGCACACAGACCTTTCATGGTCCTGAGCTGTACGAAGTGCCCATTGAGGGCATTTGGCTGGTGGTTTGTTCTACACACGGCGCCGGGGATCTTCCCGATAATCTTCAGCCATTCCTGGAACAACTGGAAGAACAGCAACCGGATCTGTCAAAAGTCCGGTTTGGTGCTCTGGGATTAGGCAGCAGTGAATACGATACGTTTTGTGGTGCGATCCGATCTTTGGATCAAAAACTGACCTCATTAGGGGCAAAACGTATAGGGGATCGCATGGAGATCGACGTAACCCAACATGAGATTCCTGAGGATCCCGCTGAGATTTGGGTGATCAACTGGATTAATTTGATCAAATAAGTGTAAATTTTCAGCGATCAGATGTGGATAACTATGCTTAAAAGCAGGGTAAAACCGGTAGTTATCCCTCTAACAACCTTAGGTCGCATTTCATGCTGTGCATAACTCTCCATTCTGATCCCAGCTTATACTGAACAGGATCACCGATCATTCACAGCATTCGATCCTCGTTAGTGCATTGATCTTCATCGACAATAAGCACTTATGCACAGAGGATCGCGATCCTAATAGAAGTATTAATAAGAGATCTTTAAATAAAAAAGATCTTCTTTTAATTAGTGACGATCCCCCGGGACTTGTGGAACCTCTAAACTTGAGTAGAATCCCTCCTCCCAACACCACACATCAATTTCATCGCATGAACTCCGAGGTGCAGTACCATGTTTTATCCGGAACAATTTGACGTCATCATCATCGGTGGTGGCCATGCAGGCACCGAAGCCGCCATGGCTTCTGCCAGAATGGGACGTCAAACTCTGTTGTTGACCCACAATATCGACACGCTGGGACAAATGTCGTGTAACCCTGCCATTGGCGGGATCGGGAAAGGACATCTGGTTAAAGAAGTGGACGCACTCGGTGGATTAATGGCGACAGCCATTGACCATGCGGGGATACAGTTTAGGATACTAAACGCCAGCAAAGGTCCAGCCGTTCGTGCTACCCGAGCTCAAGCTGACCGCGTACTCTATCGGCAGGCGATCCGTACCGCTCTGGAGAACCAGCCAAACCTGATGATCTTCCAGCAGCCTGTTGAAGATCTGATCGTTGAAAACGATCGCGTGGTTGGCGCTGTGACGCAAATGGGTCTTAAATTCCGAGCCAAAGCGGTGGTATTGACCGTAGGGACTTTCCTCGACGGTAAGATCCACATTGGTCTGGAAAATTACAGCGGTGGCCGTGCGGGCGATCCTCCAGCCATTTCACTTTCACAACGTCTGCGTGAATTGCCATTGCGTGTTAACCGTCTAAAAACCGGGACACCACCGCGCATTGACGCACGGTCTATTGATTTCAGTTCTCTTGCTCCACAGCATGGGGATAACCCAGCGCCGGTCTTCTCGTTCATGGGCAACGTGTCGCAACATCCGCGCCAAATCCCGTGCTACATGACCTATACCAATGAAAAAACGCATGATGTGATCCGCAATAATCTGGATCGCAGCCCGATGTATGCCGGGATCATCGAAGGGATCGGCCCGCGTTACTGTCCGTCGATCGAAGATAAAGTCATGCGTTTTGCCGATCGAACTTCTCACCAGATTTTCCTGGAACCAGAAGGATTGACCAGCAACGAAGTTTATCCAAACGGGATCTCCACCAGCCTGCCTTTCGACGTACAGATGAAGATTGTACGTTCGATGCAAGGTCTGGAGAACGCTGTCATCGTTCGTCCGGGTTATGCCATTGAGTATGATTTCTTTGATCCGCGTGATTTGAAACCGACGCTGGAGAGTAAATTTATTCCTGGTCTATTCTTCGCCGGACAGATTAACGGCACCACGGGTTATGAAGAAGCGGCAGCACAGGGCTTGCTGGCAGGTTTGAACGCTGCCCGCCATGCTTTCGAACAAGAGGGTTGGGCACCACGCCGTGACCAGGCTTACCTTGGTGTGTTGGTCGATGATCTCTGCACCCTGGGGACCAAAGAGCCCTACCGCATGTTTACTTCACGTGCTGAATACCGCCTGATGCTGCGTGAAGACAATGCCGATTTACGACTGACTGAAAAAGGCCGCGAACTGGGCCTGGTTGACGATGCCCGCTGGGCCCGTTTCAATCATAAATTGGAAATGATCGAACTGGAACGCCAGCGTTTGCGAGGGATCTGGGTGAATCCACGTTCTGAGCAAGTTGAACTGGTTAACGCCAATCTTTCAGCACCACTTTCTAAAGAAGCCAGTGCTGAAGAGCTGCTGCGCCGTCCAGAAATGACTTATGCGCTGTTAACCAGTTTGACTCCGTTCGCTCCTTCCGTTCCTGATGTGCAGGCGGCTGAGCAGGTGGAAATCCAGGTTAAATACGAAGGCTATATTGCCCGCCAGCAAGATGAGATCGAAAAACAGCAGCGTAATGAAAACACCCTGCTGCCGTTGGATCTCGATTACCGCCAGGTCAACGGTCTGTCGAACGAAGTGATCGCTAAACTTAACGATCACAAACCGACGTCTATCGGCCAGGCTACGCGTATTTCCGGTATTACGCCTGCGGCTATCTCAATCCTGCTCATCTGGTTGAAAAAACAGGGTCTGCTGCGGCGCAGCGCCTGAGTTTCCCTTCCTTTTGGCCGCCGGCTGATTCAGTCCGGTGGCCAAATCTAGCTTTTCCCGCCTGTCAGGCTGCTTTATTATTCTTTTCCCGGACTTCTCCGGAACGACGTTTTTGTCAGAGGACCCTATTGTGCATAAGAAATTAGACTCGCTGCTTGCTGCGGCAGAATTATCGCTGCCCGATCAGCAAAAACTGCAGTTAGTCGCTTACGTTGAGATGCTGCACAAATGGAATAAGGCTTACAACCTGACATCGGTCCGTGATCCAATGCAAATGCTGGTCCGCCACATCATGGACAGTATTGTTGTGAACGCTCATCTGACCGGCTCACGCTTCATTGATGTCGGTACCGGACCGGGTTTACCAGGTATCCCACTGGCCATCGTACGGCCTGACTCACACTTCACTCTGCTGGACAGTTTAGGCAAGCGCGTACGTTTTCTGCGTCAGGTGCAACACGAACTGGGGCTGACCAATATTGACCCTGTACAAAGCCGTGTTGAAGAGTTCATTCCGGAACCGGCTTTTGATGGTGTGATTAGCCGTGCCTTTGCCTCACTACAGGATATGCTTTCATGGTGTCACCACTTACCGGTGAAAGGGCTGGGGCGTTTTTATGCTCTCAAAGGTGTGCGTCCGGATGATGAGCTGGGCTCACTTCCTGAAGGAATTACGCTGGAAAGGATCGTTAAATTACGGGTGCCGGAACTTGACGGTGAACGTCATTTGGTGATTCTTAATGCCAACTAACTTTGCGGTGAGTCAATAAATCTTCAGAATTCAAATGTGTATGAAAGGTAAAATAAGCACGCTAAGCAAATTGGCGCTTTGCCTTCCCAGTAACCATATTTTTACACGCTGATAGCATTTTAGTGACCTTTTCAATTTAATCAGGCTCGAAATAGTGACATTTGAGAATAAATTGCTCTTCATGCCACGTTAATGAACATGTAATGAGAATGTTGTTATTTGTTGGGTTATTGTTTCATCTGCGTACCGTTATTTTGCATTGTGCTTTAATAAACAACATATTCACATCATCGTATTGATTGTTAACACTTTTAAAAGGCTTCTTTAGCTAAAGACAATCCCATTCTCTGGGGTGTAAGAGAATAAAAATAGCAATTATGTGATCGGGCGCACGCTTCTTTGTTAATCAGTAGAATGCCCACGCAAATGCGTAGTACCCAATCCTGACTATAGTTTCCTTATGAAAATAGCGATAAAGGATAAAATTTAAATAATTGTTCACCTTTTCGCTACTTATCCATTGAATTCGTTTGAGTGGCCCGTATAATTTGCTCGTTTTTTGCTGCTTGACTCAAAACCGTAAAGGCTATGATATACGGCACTCAGCATACCTCTAGCTAGGTACTTGTACGGAGAGAACAAACGTCATGTCTGTACCGGGTATTTTAAACAGTAAGAACGGCGTGAAGGTAGCCAGGAAGCTGTTAATACTGCAGTTACTGACCTTTGTTCTGCTCAGTGCGTTATTTGGCTTTAAAAGCCTGACATGGACGACGTCAGCCTTGATGGGAGGGATGGCCGCCTGGCTTCCCAACGTACTGTTCATGCTGTTCGCATGGCGTCATCAGGCGCAAACAACGGTATCTGGACGGGTTGCATGGACTTTTGCCATCGGAGAAGCGCTGAAGGTTCTGATAACGATTATCTTGATGATTATCGCGCTGGGCCTGTTCAAGGCGGTTTTTGCTCCGCTGGGTTTGGCCTATTTATCGGTGTTGATGACACAGATTTTAGCACCGGCCGTCATTAACAGTTACCGTACTTAACTACAAAAGGGTAAGAGGCATCATGTCTGGAGAAATCTCTACTCCACAAGAGTATATCGGTCACCACCTGACTCAACTTCAGGTAGGGACGGGATTCTGGTCGATTAACATCGATTCGATGTTTTTCTCCGTGGTCCTCGGGGTACTCTTTCTGGTCGTCTTCCATCGCGTCGCTAGAAATGCCACCAGTGGTGTTCCGGGAAAACTGCAAACGGCCATCGAGCTGGTTGTCGGTTTTGTCGATAGCAACGTGCGTGACATGTATCACGGCAAAAGCAAGGTCATTGCTCCGTTAGCTCTGACTGTCTTCGTCTGGGTGTTCATGATGAACATGATGGATTTGCTGCCAATCGATTTGCTGCCGTATATCGGTGAAAAATGGCTTGGTTTGCCGGCGCTGCGTGTTGTACCTACGGCTGACGTGAACATCACGTTATCCATGGCGCTCGGCGTATTCATTCTGATTCTTTTCTATAGCATTAAGATGAAAGGCATTGGCGGTTTCGTTAAAGAACTGACAATGCAGCCATTCAATCATCCGGTTTTCATTCCGATTAACCTGATTCTTGAAGGTGTCAGCCTGCTGTCCAAACCAGTTTCACTGGGTCTGCGACTGTTTGGCAATATGTATGCGGGTGAGTTGATCTTCATCCTTATTGCTGGCCTGCTGCCGTGGTGGTCACAGTGGATACTGAGTGTGCCTTGGGCCATTTTCCACATCCTGATCATTACGCTGCAAGCTTTTATCTTCATGGTTCTGACGATCGTCTATCTCTCGATGGCATCTGAAAAACACTGATTTTCTTTCAACACTACTGCGTTTTAACTGAAACAAACTGGAGACTGTCATGGAAAACCTGAGTATGGATCTGCTGTACATGGCTGCCGCTGTGATGATGGGCCTGGCGGCAATCGGTGCTGCAATCGGTATCGGCATCTTGGGTGGTAAATTCTTGGAAGGTGCTGCACGTCAGCCTGACCTGATCCCTCTGTTGCGTACACAGTTCTTTATCGTTATGGGTCTGGTCGATGCAATCCCAATGATTGCTGTTGGTCTGGGTCTGTACGTGATGTTTGCTGTCGCTTAACAACGGGCTTGCTCGCGGTTTAACGAACTACATCAAATATTTCACTTTGAAAGAGGCATTGTGCTGTGAATCTTAACGCAACAATCCTCGGCCAGGCTATCGCGTTTGTCCTGTTTGTTCTGTTCTGCATGAAGTACGTATGGCCGCCAATTATGGCTGCCATCGAAAAACGTCAGAAAGAAATTTCTGAAGGTTTATCTTCCGCAGAACGTGCCAAAAAAGAACTGGATTTAGCGCAAGCCGATGCGACCGACCAACTGAAGAAAGCCAAAGCTGAAGCTCAGGTAATCATCGACCAGGCGAACAAGCGTAAAGCCCAGATCGTCGACGAAGCGAAAACCGAAGCCGAGCAGGAACGTAACAAGATCGTAGCGCAAGCTAAGGCAGAGATTGATGCCGAACGCCAACGTGCACGTGAAGAGTTGCGTAAACAAGTCGGGATTTTGGCTATTGCTGGCGCCGAGAAGATCATCGAACGTTCCGTAGATGAAGCTGCTAACAGCGACATCGTTGATAAACTGGTCGCTGAACTGTAAGGAGGGAGGGGCTGATGTCTGAATTTGTAACTGTAGCTCGCCCCTACGCCAAAGCAGCTTTTGACTTTGCCGTTGAGCACCAAAGCTTAGATCGCTGGCAGTCCATGCTGGCGTTCACCGCTGAAGTCACTCGCAATGAACAGATTGAAGAATTGCTTTCTGGGGCTCTGGCTCCTGAAACACTGTCTCAAACGTTTATTGCGGTATGTGGTGAAAAACTCGACGACGCAGGCCAAAATCTGATTAAGGTTATGGCTGAAAATGGGCGTTTACGCGTTCTTCCGGAAGTGCTGCAACAGTTCATCGAACTGCGGGCCTCTTTAGAGGCCATTGCCGAAGTGGACGTCACTTCAGCAACTCCACTTTCCGAAGCGCAGCAGGCAAAAATTGCTGCTGCTATGGAAAAACGTCTGTCTCGCAAAGTTAAGCTGAATTGCAAAATTGACAAGTCTGTTCTTGCCGGTGTCATAATCCGTGCAGGAGATATGGTGATAGATGGCAGCGTTCGCAGTCGTCTTGAACGACTGGCAGACGTATTGCAGTCTTAAGGGGACTGGAGCATGCAACTGAATTCCACCGAAATCAGCGAACTGATAAAGCAGCGCATTGCTCAGTTCAATGTAGTGAGCGAAGCTCACAATGAAGGTACTATCGTTTCCGTCAGTGACGGGATCATCCGCGTACACGGCTTAGCCGATGTTATGCAAGGGGAAATGATTGCGTTGCCGGGTAACCGTTACGCTATCGCCCTGAACCTGGAGCGCGACTCCGTAGGTGCTGTAGTTATGGGCCCTTACGCTGACCTCGCCGAAGGGATGAAAGTAAAATGTACTGGCCGTATCCTGGAAGTTCCCGTTGGCCGTGGCCTGTTAGGTCGCGTTGTTAACACCCTGGGTGCGCCAATTGACGGTAAAGGTCCGGTAGAGCACGACGGCTTCTCAGCTGTTGAAGCTATCGCACCAGGCGTTATCGAACGTCAATCCGTAGACCAGCCTGTCCAGACAGGTTACAAATCCGTTGATGCCATGATCCCAATCGGTCGTGGTCAGCGTGAATTGGTCATCGGTGACCGTCAAACCGGTAAAACTGCTCTGGCAATTGATGCGATCATCAACCAGCGCGATTCCGGCATCAAATGTATCTATGTGGCTATCGGCCAGAAAGCGTCCACCATTTCTAACGTGGTTCGTAAACTGGAAGAGCACGGTGCACTGGAAAACACCATCGTAGTTGTTGCGACTGCATCAGAATCTGCTGCACTGCAATACCTGGCACCGTACTCCGGTTGCGCGATGGGTGAATACTTCCGTGACCGCGGCGAAGACGCACTGATCGTTTATGATGACCTGTCCAAACAGGCTGTTGCTTACCGTCAGATTTCCCTGTTGCTTCGTCGTCCACCAGGTCGTGAAGCTTACCCAGGCGACGTTTTCTATCTTCACTCCCGTCTGCTGGAACGTGCCGCGCGTGTAAACGCCGACTACGTTGAAGCATTCACCAAGGGTGAAGTGAAAGGCAAAACTGGTTCCCTGACTGCGCTTCCAATTATCGAAACGCAAGCGGGCGACGTTTCAGCGTTCGTTCCAACCAACGTAATCTCGATTACTGATGGTCAGATCTTCCTGGAATCAAACCTGTTCAACGCCGGTATTCGTCCTGCGGTTAACCCGGGGATTTCCGTATCCCGTGTGGGTGGTGCAGCTCAGACCAAGATCATGAAAAAACTGTCCGGTGGTATTCGTACCGCGCTGGCACAGTATCGTGAATTGGCTGCGTTCTCCCAGTTTGCTTCCGATTTGGATGAAGCAACGCGTAAACAGTTAAACCACGGTCAGAAAGTGACCGAACTGCTGAAACAGAAACAGTACGCGCCAATGTCTATCGTTGCGCAGTCACTGATTATCTTTGCAGCAGAACGTGGTTATCTGGAAGACGTTGACTTGTCTAAAGTCGGTAGCTTTGAAGCCGCACTGTTGGCTTATGCTGACCGCGAGCACTCAGAGCTTCTGCAACAAATCAACCAAACTGGCGCGTACAACGATGAGATCGAGGGTAAATTCAAAAATATCCTTGATACCTTCAAAGCAACCCAGTCCTGGTAACACTAAGCGGTCCTGCTGCCCTGCATGATGCAGATAAGCAGCAGGCCGTTTGGTAATGAGGAGAAGCAGAGATGGCCGGCGGAAAAGAGATACGTAGTAAGATCAGCAGCGTGCAAAACACGCAAAAGATCACTAAAGCGATGGAGATGGTCGCCGCCTCCAAAATGCGTAAAACGCAGGATCGCATGGCGGCCAGCCGTCCTTATGCAGAAACCATTCGTGAAGTGATCGGTCACCTCGCGTTAGGTAATCTGGAATACAAGCACCCGTACCTGGACGACCGCGAAATTAAGCGCGTTGGGTATCTGGTGGTGTCTACCGACCGTGGTCTTTGTGGTGGCCTGAACATTAACCTGTTCAAAAAACTGCTGACAGAGATGAAAGACTGGTCCGCAAAAGGTGTTGAGGTTGACTTAGCCCTGATCGGTTCCAAAGCAGCCTCTTTCTTCAGCTCCGTGGGTGGCAACGTTGTTGCCCAAGTTACTGGCATGGGGGATAACCCTTCCCTGTCAGAACTGATCGGACCCGTGAAAGTGATGTTGCAGGCTTTCGACGAAGGTCGTTTAGACAAGTTATGCGTTGTTAGCAATAAATTCGTCAATACCATGTCTCAGGAAGCACGCATCGTACAGCTGTTGCCTCTGCCACCGGCAGAAGATAGCGTGCTGGCGAAAAAATCCTGGGATTACCTGTATGAGCCAGATCCTAAAGCACTGCTTGATACCCTCTTGCGTCGCTATGTGGAATCTCAGGTTTATCAGGGCGTCGTAGAAAACCTGGCCAGCGAACAGGCCGCGCGAATGGTAGCGATGAAAGCCGCAACCGATAACGGCGGCAGCCTGATCAAAGAGCTGCAGTTGGTTTACAACAAAGCTCGTCAGGCCAGCATCACTCAGGAACTCACCGAGATCGTCGGGGGAGCCTCCGCGGTTTAAGCTAGGTTTACGAATTACGTAGAGGATTCAAGATGGCTACTGGAAAGATTATCCAGGTAATCGGCGCCGTGGTGGACGTCGAGTTCCCTCAGGATGCAGTACCGAACGTGTACAATGCTCTTGAGGTAGAAAACGGTACCTCCAAACTGGTGCTGGAAGTTCAGCAACAGCTGGGTGGCGGCGTTGTTCGTTGTATCGCAATGGGTACTTCAGACGGCTTGCGTCGCAATCTGAAAGTAAACAACCTGGAACACCCAATCGAAGTTCCGGTTGGTGTCGCGACTCTGGGTCGTATCATGAACGTATTGGGTGAACCAATCGACATGAAAGGTGAAATCGGCGAAGAAGAACGTCGTGCAATTCACCGTCCGGCTCCTTCTTATGAAGAGCTGGCAAACTCCCAGGAATTGCTGGAAACCGGTATCAAAGTTATGGACCTGATGTGTCCGTTCGCTAAGGGCGGTAAAGTCGGTCTGTTCGGTGGTGCGGGTGTTGGTAAGACTGTAAACATGATGGAGCTGATCCGTAACATCGCGATCGAGCACTCCGGTTATTCTGTGTTTGCGGGCGTGGGTGAACGTACTCGTGAGGGTAACGACTTCTACCACGAAATGACTGAATCCAACGTTATCGACAAAGTTTCCCTGGTCTATGGCCAGATGAACGAGCCACCAGGTAACCGTCTGCGTGTAGCACTGACCGGCCTGACCATGGCGGAGAAATTCCGTGATGAAGGTCGTGACGTACTGTTGTTCATCGATAACATTTACCGTTATACCTTGGCCGGTACTGAAGTGTCCGCACTTCTGGGCCGTATGCCATCGGCGGTAGGTTATCAGCCAACGCTGGCGGAAGAGATGGGCGTTCTGCAAGAACGTATCACCTCGACCAAAAGTGGTTCTATCACCTCCGTACAGGCCGTTTACGTCCCTGCGGATGACTTGACTGACCCATCTCCAGCCACCACCTTCGCCCACTTGGATGCGACTGTGGTACTGAGCCGTCAGATCGCGTCACTGGGTATCTACCCGGCGGTTGACCCACTGGATTCTACCAGCCGTCAGCTGGATCCACTGGTTGTTGGTCAGGAACACTATGATGTGGCTCGTGGCGTGCAGTCTATTCTGCAACGTTACAAGGAACTGAAAGACATCATCGCGATTCTGGGTATGGACGAGCTGTCAGAAGACGACAAGCTGGCTGTATCCCGTGCGCGTAAAATCGAGCGCTTCCTGTCCCAGCCGTTCTTCGTGGCCGAAGTCTTCACCGGTTCTCCGGGCAAGTTCGTATCGCTGAAAGACACCATTCGTGGTTTCAAAGGCATTATGGACGGCGACTACGATCACCTGCCAGAACAAGCGTTCTACATGGTTGGCACCATTGAAGAAGCAGTGGAAAAAGCCAAGAAACTGTAACGCTAGTTTGTTGTGAGAGAGGATGACATGGCTGAAAAAGCTTACCATCTGGATGTTGTCAGTGCGGAAAAGAGAATGTTTTCCGGCATGGTACAGAAGATCCAGGTGACGGGTAGCGAAGGCGAACTGGGTATTTTCCCGGGGCATGCTCCGCTGCTCACCGCCATCAAGCCTGGCATGGTGCGTATTGTTAAAGAACACGGCGAAGAAGAGTATATCTATCTCTCCGGCGGCATCCTTGAGGTGCAACCGAGCGCAACGACCGTGTTAGCTGACACTGCAATCCGTGGGCAAGACCTCGACGAAGCACGAGCGCTTGAAGCTAAGCGTAAAGCGGAAGAACACATTAGTGGTTCTCACGGCGACGTCGACTACGCTCAGGCGTCTGCGGAACTGGCTAAAGCGATCGCGAAACTTCGCGTAATCGAATTAACCAGAAAAGCGATGTAACAACATCAGTTGAAAAGGCGACCTTTGGGTCGCTTTTTTTTTGTCTTTAAAAAAGCCCCTTTTCAGCCTCATTCTCATGACATCACACCGTATTAAATGGAATACTAGACGCCAAAGCAGGTGTTTTATGGCGTATTTTTCCGCTACTGCCTACCGAGTGCTCAACCCTTGCAGGCTGCGGGCTACGGACGGTTTTTGATGCGAAATATGTAGTAATCCTGTTGTCTAACAG
>BHES01000045.1 GCA_003864575.1 Enterobacterales bacterium | reverse complement strand
GCTATGGCGATGATCCGGGCTTTAAATAAAATGACGCTTGCAGGAATGCCGAAGAGTGTAAGAGTTGCCTGAGAAAATGAGCAATGAGGAGCACCTTTATCAAAATCTGATTTATTCAACAAAGCCGTCATTAACCGCTTAATGTGGCATATCCAACAAATCCAACTCATAAGTAAAACTGAGATCCTGCCGCCTGTACTCGAGGGAGTACTCTTGCGTGAAATTGCAGGTCAAAAGCGCTGCTGGAAAGGAGCCGTTGCGCTAATAACGGCATACACACTACTTATCGGTGGGTTGGGGTGGCTTATGTTTGGTGTATTGACATTACCCTTTCCGGCACCAACATGGCTGACGATTGCACACCCGCCTGCTATTGAAGAGCAACGACGAGATATTGCCGATGAAGCCACGTCCCCCAGGAATGCGATGCAGAGTTTATTCAACGTATGGGGGTATGACGTGCCAGCTAATGATGCCTGGTGTAATCAAGCCCTTCGAGCAGATTTAGTCTGCTCGAAGGGTTCAGCAAAATTAGATGAACTTATCCAGCAGGGTCTTCCCTGGATTGCTGAGCTGCAAACAGACCGTGGAGCACTTCATGCCGTAGTTATACGGGCAGAAAATGATAGCCTGGATCTTTTAATCAACCAGGATCTATGGACTGTCAAACGCGCCTGGTTTGAAGCGCATTGGCACCAAAACTACACGCTTTTCTGGAAAGGAGGGCCAAACGGTATCAGCACAATTAACAGTAAAAGTAAGCCGGAAGATATCCTGTGGCTGGACAGCATCCTAAGTAAAATTCTAAATCTCACACCTTCTCAAACAGCAGAGTGGAAACCCATTCTGGTGGAAAAAGTAAAGCTGTTCCAAAAACAACAGAAGCTGGTAGCTGACGGAGTTGTCGGTAAAACAACCTTTATGCACTTGTGGAAAGAACTGGGCAACACACCGACTTTGCTTACAGATAAAAGCTCAACCCAATTAGCTATCCCGCCGAAAACAACAGCACCAGCTCAATCTTCCCCGGAATCTGACAAAAGATGAAAAATCTTATAAATTATCTTTCTGCTGGGAATTCAACAGAAAGCAATCCTTCTCAGATCTCCTGGGAAACTGATTTGAAAACCGCGTTAAAACTCGTGCTGTGGGGCATCTGTTTGGCGATTATGCTGTTAGTCGGCTATTTTGGGCACTATTACTGGCAACAGCGATTTCCGCCACTTATGCCTTTGGTCGTTGTTGTACAGCCTGATTTCGAACTTTCAGATACGAAATTTGTATTCAAGAAACAGCCTTTACCTATTACTGAGGCGGAGTCATCTTATGATTCTGAATCGGTTGATAATAATGTTGTTTCAGATGCAGAAATCCCTGCAAGCGAATCCATTGATGACAATATAGATGAACAAGCATCGGAAGGAACGGAAGTGAATGGAGCTTTGGAAAATCAGGAAAATTCATTACATGACCGTGTTCAACAAGCGCTGAATGACGTTCAGTTGGAACAAAAGTCGCGATAATTTCATCTGACTGAAGATTTATCGGCAGTCGCGCGTTTTTCATGCACAATGCCCTTGCATCCGGTAAGCAAGCACGTATAATGCGCGGGCCTACCTAATCTTGGTAGGTCTAATTCATTCAGAATTAGTTGACTGGTAATGCAGTATCGCCAGCCAAACAATACTCCCGATATGGGGGTTATATGAAGAACGATTACACTCACCCATCAATCGAAATGGGTATGAGTAGTAATTACTTATGTTTAAAATAATTGGAGCTCTGGTCTCATGCAGAACCAAAGAATCCGTATCCGCCTGAAAGCGTTTGATCATCGTTTGATCGATCAATCAACTGCGGAAATCGTTGAGACCGCGAAGCGCACTGGTGCGCAAGTTCGTGGTCCAATCCCGCTGCCGACCCGCAAAGAGCGTTTTACTATTCTGATTTCTCCGCACGTCAATAAAGATGCGCGCGATCAGTATGAAATTCGTACTCACAAGCGTCTGGTTGACATCGTTGAGCCAACCGAGAAAACCGTTGATGCTCTGATGCGTCTGGATCTGGCTGCTGGTGTAGACGTGCAGATCAGCCTGGGTTAATCAGGGTCATTGAGCGATTGAGAGGTTGAAACAATGATTGGTTTAGTCGGTAAGAAAGTGGGCATGACTCGTATCTTCACAGAAGATGGCGTTTCTATCCCAGTAACCGTTATCGAAATTGAAGCAAACCGCGTTACTCAGGTCAAAGACTTGGACAACGATGGTTACCGTGCTGTGCAGGTTACTACTGGTAGCAAAAAAGCTAACCGTGTAACCAAACCAGAAGCGGGTCACTTCGCTAAAGCTGGCGTAGAAGCTGGCCGTGGTTTGTGGGAATTCCGCCTTGCAGAAGGTGAAGAATTTACTGCAGGTCAGAACATTAGCGTTGAAATTTTCGCAGACGTTAAGAAAGTCGATGTTACCGGTACTTCTAAAGGTAAAGGTTTTGCTGGCACTGTAAAGCGCTGGAACTTCCGTACCCAAGACGCTACCCATGGTAACTCCTTGGCACACCGTGGACATGGTTCAATCGGTCAGAACCAGACTCCAGGTAAAGTGTTTAAAGGAAAGAAAATGGCAGGCCAACTGGGTAACGAACGCGTAACCGTTCAAAGCCTGGATGTAGTACGTGTTGATGCTGAGCGCAACCTGCTGCTGGTCAAGGGTGCTGTTCCGGGTGCTACCGGTAGCAACCTGATCGTTAAACCTGCTGTTAAGGCTTAACGTCGAGGAGATAGGAATGGAATTAGTAGTGAAAGACGCGCAAAGCGCGCTGACTGTTTCCGAAACTACCTTCGGGCGTGATTTCAATGAAGCGCTGGTACACCAGGTCGTTGTTGCTTATGCAGCAGGTGCCCGTCAAGGTACTCGCGCTCAGAAGACCCGTGCTGAAGTAACTGGTTCCGGTAAAAAGCCTTGGCGTCAGAAAGGTACTGGCCGTGCGCGAGCAGGTTCTGTAAAGAGCCCAATCTGGCGTTCCGGTGGTGTAACCTTCGCTGCAAAGCCACAGGACCACAGTCAAAAAGTAAACAAAAAGATGTACCGCGGCGCGCTGAAAAGCATTCTGTCCGAACTGGTACGTCAAGATCGCTTGATCGTAGTCGAGACGTTCTCTGTAGAAGCGCCTAAAACTAAGCTGCTTGCACAGAAACTGAAAGACATGGCTCTGGAAGACGTGCTGATTATTACCGGCGAAGTCGACGAGAACCTGTTCCTGGCCGCGCGCAACCTGTACAAGGTTGATGTTCGTGACGTAGCAGGTATCGATCCAGTAAGCCTGATCGCCTTCGACAAAGTCGTTATGACTTCTGACGCGGTGAAGCAAGTTGAGGAGATGCTGGCATGATTCGTGAAGAACGTCTGCTGAAAGTCGTGCGCGCGCCGCACGTTTCTGAAAAAGCTTCTACTGCGATGGAAAAGAACAACACCATCGTTCTCAAAGTTGCCAAAGACGCGACTAAAGCAGAAATCAAAGCTGCGGTTTCGAAACTGTTTGAAGTCGAAGTCGAAGATGTGAACACCTTGCTTGTTAAAGGCAAAGTGAAACGTCACGGTCAGCGTGTTGGTCGTCGTAGCGACTGGAAAAAAGCTTACGTTACCCTGAAAGAAGGCCAGAATCTGGACTTCATCAGCGGCGCAGAGTAAGTCGGAGGAGTTTGAACAATGGCAATTGTTAAATGTAAACCTACATCTCCGGGCCGTCGCCATGTTGTTAAAGTGGTTAACCAGGAGTTGCACAAGGGTAAACCTTATGCCCCGCTGCTTGAAAAACTGAGCAAAAGCGGTGGTCGTAACAACAATGGCCGTATCACCACCCGTCATATCGGTGGTGGCCACAAGCAGCATTATCGTCTGGTTGACTTCAAACGCAACAAAGATGGTATCGCAGCTGTGGTTGAGCGTCTGGAGTACGATCCGAACCGTTCCGCGAATATCGCGCTGGTTCTGTACAAAGACGGCGAACGCCGTTATATCCTGGCGCCGAAAGGCCTGAAAGTGGGTGACCAGATCCAATCTGGCGTTGATGCTGCAATCAAGACAGGTAACACCCTGCCTATGCGCAACATCCCAGTAGGTTCAACGGTTCATAACGTAGAAATGAAACCAGGTAAGGGTGGCCAGATGGCTCGTTCTGCTGGTGCCTACGTTCAGATCGTTGCTCGTGACGGTTCCTACGTAACTCTGCGTCTGCGCTCTGGCGAAATGCGTAAAGTTCAAATCGATTGCCGCGCCACCTTAGGTGAAGTCGGTAACGCTGAACATATGCTTCGTGTTCTGGGTAAAGCAGGTGCAAGTCGTTGGCGTGGTATTCGTCCTACCGTTCGCGGTACTGCGATGAACCCAGTCGATCACCCACACGGTGGTGGTGAAGGTCGTAACTTTGGTAAGCACCCGGTAACCCCGTGGGGCGTTCAAACCAAAGGTAAGAAGACCCGTAGCAACAAGCGTACTGACAAGTTCATCGTACGTCGCCGTAGTAAAAAATAATTAGAGGATAAGCCATGCCACGTTCTCTCAAGAAAGGTCCTTTTATTGACCTGCACTTGCTGAAGAAGGTAGAGAAAGCGGTGGAAAGCGGTGACAAGAAGCCTTTGCGCACTTGGTCCCGTCGTTCAACGATCTTTCCTAACATGATCGGTTTGACCATCGCTGTCCATAATGGTCGTCAGCACGTACCAGTATTTGTTTCCGATGAAATGGTCGGTCACAAACTGGGTGAATTCGCGCCGACTCGTACTTATCGCGGCCATGCGGCTGATAAAAAAGCTAAAAAGCGCTAAGGTAGGAGGAAGAGATGGAAACTATCGCTAAACATCGCCACGCTCGTTCTTCTGCTCAGAAGGTTCGCCTTGTTGCTGACCTGATCCGCGGTAAGAAAGTGTCGCAAGCTCTGGAAACTTTGGCCTATACCAACAAGAAAGCTGCTGGTTTGGTTAAGAAGGTACTGGAGTCTGCCATTGCTAACGCAGAACACAACGATGGCGCTGACATCGATGATCTGAAAGTCACGAAGATTTTCGTAGACGAAGGCCCAAGTATGAAGCGCATTATGCCTCGTGCTAAAGGTCGTGCAGATCGCATTCTGAAGCGCACCAGCCACATTACTGTGGTTGTGTCCGATCGCTGAGACTCTGGAGACTAGCAATGGGTCAGAAAGTACATCCTAATGGTATTCGCCTAGGTATTGTCAAACCTTGGAATTCTACCTGGTATGCAAATACCAAAGATTTCGCTGACAACCTGGACAGCGACTTTAAAGTTCGCCAGTTCCTGACTAAGGAATTGTCGAAAGCTTCCGTTTCTCGCATCGTTATCGAGCGTC
This sequence comes from Enterobacterales bacterium, assembly GCA_003864575.1. Taxonomy (GTDB): domain Bacteria; phylum Pseudomonadota; class Gammaproteobacteria; order Enterobacterales; family Enterobacteriaceae; genus Ewingella. The sequence continues at coordinate 20,067 of BHES01000045.1, read as the reverse complement.
CAGCGAAGAGCATCCGTGTGACTATTCACACTGCTCGTCCTGGCATCGTTATCGGCAAGAAAGGCGAAGATGTCGAAAAACTGCGTAAGGTCGTAGCGGATATCGCTGGCGTTCCTGCGCAAATCAATATCGCCGAAATCCGTAAACCGGAACTTGACGCTAAATTGGTTGCTGACAGCATCACTTCACAGCTGGAACGTCGTGTCATGTTCCGTCGTGCTATGAAGCGTGCTGTACAGAACGCAATGCGTCTTGGCGCTAAAGGGATCAAAGTTGAAGTAAGCGGCCGCCTTGGCGGTGCTGAAATCGCGCGTACTGAATGGTACCGTGAAGGTCGTGTTCCGTTGCATACTCTGCGTGCGGATATCGATTACAACACCTCCGAAGCGCACACCACTTATGGTGTTATCGGCGTAAAAGTGTGGATCTTCAAAGGTGAGATTCTGGGTGGTATGGCTGCAGTTGAACAACCTGAACCGGCTGCTCAACCTAAAAAGCAGCAGCGTAAAGGCCGCAAGTAAGGAGAGTCGCTGATGTTACAACCAAAGCGTACAAAATTCCGTAAAGTGCACAAAGGTCGCAACCGTGGCCTAGCGCAAGGTACGGATGTGAGCTTCGGCACTTACGGTCTGAAAGCTGTTGGCCGTGGTCGTCTGACTGCTCGTCAAATTGAAGCAGCACGTCGTGCGATGACCCGTGCAGTTAAGCGTCAAGGTAAGATCTGGATCCGTGTATTCCCGGACAAACCGATCACCGAGAAGCCACTGGAAGTTCGTATGGGTAAAGGTAAGGGTAACGTGGAGTATTGGGTTGCCCTGATCCAGCCTGGTAAAGTCCTGTACGAAATGGACGGTGTGCCTGAAGAGGTAGCTCGTGAAGCCTTCCAGCTGGCAGCAGCCAAACTGCCTATCAAAACCACCTTTGTAACTAAGACGGTGATGTAATGAAAGCACAAGAGCTGCGCGAAAAAAGCGTGGAAGAGCTGAACACTGAGCTTCTTAACCTTTTGCGTGAGCAGTTTAACCTGCGCATGCAAACGGCAAGTGGCCAGCTGCAGCAAACACACCTGTTGAAACAAGTGCGTCGTGATGTAGCACGTGTGAAGACTTTACTGACTGAAAAGGCGGGTGCGTAATGAGTGACAAGATCCGTACTCTGCAAGGTCGTGTGATCAGTGACAAAATGGAGAAATCCATGGTTGTCGCGATTGAACGTTTCGTGAAACACCCAATCTACGGTAAATTCATCAAACGTACGACTAAGCTACACGTACATGACGAGAACAACGAATGCGGTATCGGCGATGTCGTTGAAATTAGCGAATGCCGTCCGCTGTCTAAGACTAAATCTTGGACACTGGTTCGCGTTGTAGGGAAAGCGGTTCTGTAATAGAATCACTTACTCGAAAATAGATAAACGGCTCATGAACTGTGGGCCGTTTATTTTTTCTACCCATAATCTGGAACCGGTGTTATAATGCCGCGCCCTCATTTGTGGGGTTTTATTAATGACCTATCCTGGGTCCTAAAGTTGTAGTTGACATTAGCGGAGCACTAACATGATCCAAGAACAGACTATGCTGACCGTGGCCGACAACTCCGGTGCACGTCGCGTAATGTGTATCAAGGTTCTAGGTGGCTCGCACCGTCGCTACGCAGGCATCGGTGACATCATCAAAATTACCATCAAGGAAGCAATTCCTCGCGGTAAGGTGAAGAAAGGCGATGTGCTGAAGGCGGTAGTGGTGCGCACCAAGAAGGGTGTTCGTCGCCCGGACGGTTCTGTCATTCGCTTCGATGGTAATGCGTGCGTTATTTTAAACAATAACAGCGAGCAGCCTATCGGCACGCGTATTTTTGGGCCGGTAACTCGTGAACTGCGTAATGAGAAGTTCATGAAAATTATCTCTCTGGCACCAGAAGTACTCTAAGGAGCGAACCATGGCAGCGAAAATCCGTCGTGATGACGAAGTTATCCTGCTTACCGGCAAAGATAAAGGTAAGCGCGGTAAAGTTAAAAATGTCCTGTCTTCTGGTAAGGTCATTGTTGAAGGTATCAACCTGGTTAAGAAACATCAGAAGCCTGTGCCGGCCCTGAACCAACCAGGTGGCATCGTTGAAAAAGAAGCTGCAATTCAAGTTTCTAACGTTGCACTCTTCAACTCGGCAACCGGTAAGGCTGACCGTGTAGGCTTTAGATTCGAAGACGGCAAAAAAGTCCGTTTCTTCAAATCTAACAGCGTAACTATCAAGTAATTTGGAGTAGTACGATGGCGAAACTGCATGATTACTACAAAGACGATGTCGTAAAAAAACTCATGTCTGAGTTTGGTTACAATTCTGTCATGCAAGTCCCTCGGGTCGAGAAGATCACCCTGAACATGGGTGTAGGTGAAGCGATCGCTGACAAGAAACTGCTGGATAATGCAGCAGCTGACCTGGCAGCAATCTCCGGTCAAAAACCGTTGATCACCAAAGCACGCAAATCAGTTGCAGGCTTCAAAATCCGTCAGGGCTATCCGATCGGCTGTAAAGTAACTCTGCGTGGCGAACGCATGTGGGAGTTCTTTGAGCGTCTGGTCTCCATTGCTGTTCCACGTATTCGTGACTTCCGCGGCTTGTCTGCTAAGTCTTTCGATGGTCGTGGTAACTACAGCATGGGCGTGCGTGAACAGATCATCTTCCCGGAAATCGATTATGATAAAGTCGATCGCGTTCGTGGTTTAGATATTACTATCACCACTACTGCGAAATCCGATGATGAAGGCCGTGCGTTACTGGCTGCCTTTAACTTCCCGTTCCGCAAGTAAGGCAGGGTTACTAATGGCTAAGCAATCCATGAAAGCACGCGAAGTCGTTCGCGTGAAACTGGCTGATAAGTACCGCGCTAAACGCGAGGAACTGAAAGCTATTATCTCTGGTGTGAACTCATCCGACGAAGATCGTTGGGATGCGGTTCTTAAGCTGCAGTCTCTGCCGCGTGATTCCAGCCCGTCTCGTCAGCGTAACCGCTGTCGTCAAACTGGCCGTCCGCATGCTTTCCTGCGGAAGTTCGGGTTGAGCCGTATTAAAGTCCGTGAAGCCGCTATGCGCGGTGAAATCCCGGGCCTTAAAAAGGCTAGCTGGTAATTGTCACCAATTGAATCACGGGAGTAAAGACAGATGAGCATGCAAGATCCGATCGCGGATATGCTGACCCGTATCCGTAACGGTCAAGCCGCGAACAAAGTTGCGGTCACCATGCCTTCCTCCAAGCTGAAAGTGGCTATTGCCAACGTGCTGAAGGAAGAAGGCTATATTGAAGAATTTAAAATCGAAGGCGACGCCAAACCTGAACTGGAATTAGTACTTAAGTACTACCAGGGCAAGTCAGTGGTAGAAAGCATTCAACGTATCAGCCGTCCTGGTCTGCGCATCTATAAGAAAAAAGATGAGCTGCCAAAAGTTATGGCCGGTATGGGTATCGCTGTTATTTCTACCTCTAAAGGTGTTATGACTGATCGTGCAGCTCGCCAGGCTGGTCTTGGTGGCGAAATTATCTGCTACGTAGCTTAATCGGGAGGAAAACATGTCTCGTGTTGCAAAAGCACCCGTCGTCATTCCTGCCGGCGTAGAGGTAAAACTCAACGGTCAGGTTATTTCGATAAAGGGTAAAAACGGCGAGCTGTCACGTACTATCCATAATGCTGTTGAAGTTAAACAAGAAGAAAATACACTGACTTTCGCTCCACGCGAAGGCTCTGTAGACGGTTGGGCCCAAGCGGGTACGACTCGTGCATTGTTGAACGCAATGGTTGTTGGTGTTACCGATGGCTTCACTAAAAAGCTTCAACTGGTAGGTGTTGGTTATCGTGCTGCTGTTAAAGGCAACGTGGTGAATTTAGCCTTAGGCTTTTCTCACCCGGTCGATCATCAACTGCCGGAAGGCATTACTGCTGAATGCCCGACCCAAACTGAAATCGTGCTGAAAGGCGCTGATAAGCAAGTTATTGGTCAGGTTGCTGCAGATTTACGTGCCTACCGTCGTCCTGAGCCTTATAAAGGCAAGGGTGTCCGTTACGCCGACGAAGTCGTGCGTACCAAAGAGGCTAAGAAGAAGTAAGGTAACACTATGGATAAGAAATCTGCTCGTATCCGTCGTGCGACCCGCGCACGCCGTAAGCTCAAAGAACTGGGTGCGACACGTCTGGTGGTACATCGTACCCCGCGTCATATTTACGCACAGGTCATTGCACCAAACGGTTCTGAAGTGATTGTTGCTGCATCTACTGTAGAAAAAACTATCACTGAGCAACTGAAGTATACCGGCAACAAAGATGCTGCCACTGCTGTAGGTAAAGCTATTGCAGAACGCGCATTGGAAAAAGGGATCACGAAAGTATCCTTTGACCGTTCCGGTTTCCAATATCATGGTCGAGTCCAGGCACTGGCAGATGCTGCCCGTGAAGCTGGCCTTCAGTTCTAAGGAAGAGGTTTAAGATGGCTCACATCGAAAAACAAGCTGGCGAACTGCAGGAAAAGCTGATCGCGGTAAACCGCGTATCTAAAACCGTAAAAGGTGGCCGTATCTTCAGCTTTACCGCACTGACAGTAGTTGGTGATGGTAACGGTCGCGTTGGTTTTGGCTACGGCAAAGCACGCGAAGTTCCGGCAGCGATACAGAAAGCGATGGAAAAAGCCCGTCGCAACATGATGAATGTCGCGCTGAACAGCGGCACCCTGCAGCATCCTGTTAAAGGTGCTCATACGGGTTCCCGTGTGTTCATGCAGCCGGCTTCCGAAGGTACCGGTATTATCGCCGGTGGCGCAATGCGTGCCGTCCTGGAAGTCGCTGGGGTGCATAACGTATTGGCTAAAGCTTATGGTTCTACAAACCCAATCAACGTGGTTCGTGCAACTATTGATGCTCTAGCAAATATGAAATCCCCACAAATGGTCGCTGCCAAGCGTGGTAAATCCGTTGAAGAAATTCTGGGGTAATTAACCATGGCAAACACTATTAAAGTTACACAAACTCGCAGTTCCATTGGCCGTCTGCCGAAGCATAAAGCTACACTGCTCGGTCTGGGTCTGCGTCGCATTGGTCACACCGTTGAGCGTGAGGATACTCCTGCTGTACGCGGTATGATCAACCAAGTTTCCTACATGGTTAAGGTTGAGGAGTAAGAGATGCGTTTAAATACTCTGTCTCCGGCTGAAGGTGCCAAACAAGCGCCGAAGCGTGTAGGTCGTGGTATTGGTTCTGGCCTGGGTAAAACCGCTGGTCGTGGTCACAAAGGTCAGAACTCACGTTCTGGCGGTGGCGTACGTCGTGGTTTTGAAGGTGGTCAGATGCCTTTATATCGTCGTTTGCCGAAATTCGGCTTCACCTCTCGCAAAGCTATGATCACGGCAGAAGTTCGTCTGTCTGAACTGGCTCTTGTTGAAGGCGACGTAATCGACCTGAACACGCTGAAAGCCGCTAACGTAGTTGGTATCCAGATCGAATTCGCGAAAGTTATCCTTTCCGGCGAAGTTGGTCGTGCGGTAACTCTGCGTGGTTTGCGTGTCACCAAAGGCGCTCGTGTTGCTATCGAAGCTGCTGGCGGTAAAATTGAGGAATAAGTAGCAGATGGCTAAGCAACCGGGGTTAGATTTCCAAAGTGCCAAGGGTGGACTAGGCGAACTGAAGCGCAGACTTTTGTTTGTTATCGGTGCGTTGATTGTTTTCCGTATCGGCTCTTTTATTCCGATCCCTGGTATTGATGCCACTGTACTTGCCAAATTGCTCGAGCAGCAAAGAGGCACCATCATTGAAATGTTTAACATGTTCTCTGGTGGTGCACTTAGCCGTGCTTCTATCTTTGCTCTGGGGATCATGCCGTACATTTCGGCATCGATCATTATCCAGCTACTGACGGTGGTTCATCCAGCGTTGGCGGAAATCAAGAAAGAAGGGGAGGCTGGTCGTCGTAAGATTAGCCAGTACACCCGTTACGGTACGCTGGTATTAGCTGTGTTTCAGTCGATCGGTATTGCTACCGGTTTACCGAACATGCCTGGTATGCAGGGCCTGGTGTTAAATCCAGGCTTTGCCTTCTACTTTACTGCAGTTGTGAGCTTGGTTACCGGGACAATGTTCCTGATGTGGCTGGGCGAGCAGATTACTGAACGTGGTATCGGTAACGGTATTTCAATCATAATCTTTGCCGGTATCGTAGCGGGTCTCCCGCCGGCAGTAGCGCATACTATTGAACAAGCTCGGCAAGGCGACCTGCACTTCCTCCTGTTGCTGTTGGTTGCAGTTTTAGTGTTTGCAGTGACTTTCTTTGTTGTCTTTGTAGAACGTGGTCAACGTCGTATCGTCGTTAACTATGCGAAACGTCAACAAGGTCGTCGTGTCTATGCAGCACAGAGCACGCATTTACCGTTGAAAGTGAATATGGCCGGGGTTATCCCAGCGATCTTCGCTTCCAGCATCATTCTGTTCCCTGCCACGATTGCATCATGGTTCGGGGGCGGAACGGGTTGGAACTGGCTGACTACGATTTCGCTGTATTTGCAGCCTGGACAACCGCTTTATGTGTTACTCTATGCGACTGCAATCATCTTCTTCTGTTTCTTTTACACTGCGTTGGTTTTCAACCCGCGTGAGACAGCAGATAACCTGAAGAAGTCCGGTGCATTTGTACCAGGAATTCGTCCGGGAGAGCAAACGGCGAAGTACATCGATAAAGTAATGACTCGTTTAACCTTAATTGGTGCGATGTATATTACTTTCATCTGCCTTATCCCGGAGTTCATGCGTGACGCAATGAAAGTGCCATTTTACTTTGGTGGTACCTCACTACTAATCGTAGTTGTCGTCATTATGGACTTTATGGCTCAAGTGCAAACTCTGATGATGTCTAGTCAGTACGAGTCTGCATTGAAGAAAGCAAACCTGAAAGGCTATAACCGCTAATCTGGTGCGTTTGAGAAGTTACGGAGAGTAAAAATGAAAGTTCGTGCTTCCGTCAAGAAATTATGTCGTAACTGCAAAATTGTTAAGCGTAACGGTATCGTTCGCGTAATCTGCAGCGCAGAACCGAAGCATAAACAGCGTCAAGGCTGATTATCTCGCATATTTTTCTTGCAAAGTTGGGTTGAGCTGGCTAGATTAGCCAGCCAATCTTTTGTATGTAAGCTGTAACACTGTTTGAGTATCCTGAAAACGGGCTTTTCAGAATGGTGTTGCCGTATATAAATAGTAGGAGTGCATAGTGGCCCGTATAGCAGGCATTAACATTCCTGATCAGAAACATACTGTGATCGCATTAACTTCGATCTACGGTATCGGCAAAACCCGCTCACAGGCTATCTGTGCAGCATCTGGTATTGCTGAAAATGTTAAGATCAGTGAGCTGTCTGAAGAGCAAATCGAAAAGCTGCGCGAACAAGTTGCCAAGTTCATTGTTGAAGGTGATCTGCGTCGTGAAGTCACCCTGAGCATCAAGCGTCTTATGGACCTTGGAACTTATCGTGGTTTGCGTCATCGTCGTGGTCTTCCAGTGCGCGGTCAGCGTACTAAGACTAACGCACGTACCCGTAAGGGTCCGCGTAAACCGATCAAGAAATAATCGGGGTGATTGAATAAATGGCAAAGGCACCTGTTCGTACACGTAAACGTGTAAGAAAACAAGTCTCTGATGGCGTGGCTCATATCCATGCGTCTTTCAACAACACCATTGTTACTATTACCGATCGTCAGGGTAATGCTTTGGGTTGGGCAACAGCTGGTGGTTCCGGTTTCCGTGGTTCTCGTAAATCTACTCCGTTTGCAGCCCAGGTTGCAGCAGAGCGCTGCGCAGACGCAGTGAAAGAATACGGTATCAAGAATCTGGAAGTTATGGTTAAAGGACCTGGTCCTGGTCGTGAGTCTACTATCCGCGCGTTAAACGCGGCTGGTTTCCGCATCACTAATATTACTGATGTGACTCCTATCCCTCATAACGGTTGTCGTCCACCGAAAAAGCGTCGCGTATAACGCTGCTTTTAGGATTGTTGGAGAGAGAAAATGGCAAGATATTTGGGTCCTAAGCTCAAGCTTAGCCGTCGTGAGGGCACAGATTTATTCCTTAAATCTGGTGTTCGCGCGATCGATACCAAGTGTAAAATCGATCAAGCTCCTGGTCAGCATGGTGCGCGTAAACCGCGTCTATCTGACTATGGTGTACAGTTACGTGAAAAGCAAAAAGTTCGCCGCATCTATGGCATCTTAGAGCGTCAATTCCGTAACTATTATAAAGAAGCAGCTCGCCTGAAAGGCAACACTGGTGAAAACCTGTTGCAATTACTTGAAGGGCGTCTTGACAACGTTGTCTATCGTATGGGCTTCGGCGCTACTCGTGCGGAATCGCGCCAGTTAGTTAGCCACAAGGCTATTATGGTAAACGGTCGCGTTGTTAACATCGCTTCTTATCAGGTATCTCCGAATGACGTTGTCAGCATCCGTGAGAAAGCTAAACAGCAATCTCGCGTTAAGGCCGCTTTGGAGTTGGCTGAACAGCGTGAAAAGCCGACTTGGCTTGAAGTTGATGTCACTAAGATGGAAGGTGTGTTCAAGCGTCAGCCTGAGCGTACTGATCTGTCCGCGGACATTAACGAACACCTGATCGTCGAGCTTTACTCTAAGTAAAGCTTAGTACCAAAGAGAGGACACAATGCAGGGTTCTGTGACAGAGTTTCTAAAACCGCGCCTGGTAGATATCGAGCAAGTCAGTTCGACGCACGCCAAGGTGACCCTTGAGCCTTTAGAACGTGGCTTTGGCCATACTTTAGGCAATGCACTGCGCCGTATTCTGCTTTCATCCATGCCGGGTTGCGCGGTGACCGAGGTTGAGATTGATGGTGTACTGCATGAGTACAGCACCAAAGAAGGCGTACAGGAAGATATCTTGGAGATCTTGCTCAACCTGAAAGGGCTGGCGGTGAGAGTTCAAGGGAAAGATGAAGTTATTCTTACCCTGAATAAGTCTGGCATTGGCCCTGTGACTGCAGCCGACATTACCCATGATGGTGATGTCGAAATCGTCAAGCCGCAACACGTTATCTGCCACCTGACCGATGAAAACGCTGCGATTAGCATGCGTATCAAAGTTCAGCGCGGTCGTGGTTATGTGCCGGCGTCTGCCCGAATTCATTCGGAAGAAGATGAGCGCCCAATTGGTCGACTGTTAGTAGATGCATGCTACAGCCCTGTAGAGCGAATTGCCTACAATGTTGAAGCAGCGCGTGTAGAACAGCGTACTGATTTGGACAAGCTGGTTATCGAAATGGAAACCAACGGTACGATCGATCCTGAAGAGGCGATCCGTCGTGCGGCAACCATTCTTGCTGAACAACTTGAAGCTTTCGTTGATTTACGTGATGTACGTCAGCCGGAAGTCAAAGAAGAGAAGCCGGAGTTCGATCCAATCCTGCTGCGCCCTGTTGACGATCTGGAATTGACTGTCCGCTCTGCTAACTGCCTTAAGGCAGAAGCAATCCACTACATCGGTGATCTGGTACAGCGCACTGAGGTTGAGCTACTTAAAACGCCTAACCTTGGTAAAAAATCTCTTACTGAGATTAAAGACGTACTTGCTTCTCGTGGTTTGTCTCTGGGCATGCGCCTGGAAAACTGGCCACCGGCAAGTATCGCTGACGAGTAACCGGATCACAGGTTAAGGTTTTACTGAGAAGGATAAGGTCATGCGCCATCGTAAGAGTGGTCGTCAACTGAACCGTAACAGCAGCCACAGACAGGCTATGTTCCGTAACATGGCCGGCTCTTTGGTTCGTCATGAGATCATCAAGACGACCCTGCCGAAAGCGAAAGAGCTGCGTCGCGTTGTTGAGCCGCTGATTACTCTTGCCAAGACAGACAATGTTGCAAATCGTCGTCTGGCATTCGCCCGTACTCGTGATAACGAGATCGTGGCAAAACTGTTTAATGAACTGGGCCCGCGTTTCGCGAGCCGTGCCGGTGGTTACACTCGTATTCTTAAGTGTGGTTTCCGTGCAGGCGACAATGCGCCGATGGCATACATCGAGCTCGTTGATCGTGCAGAGTCACAAGCAGAAGTAGCAACTGCTGAATAATCTGTAGATGCATGAAAAAGCCGGGCTTGCCCGGTTTTTTTACACTTAAATTTTGTCACCTCCCTTTCTGGATGTAAATTCTCCTTACTTTTCTCCGCCCAGACGTTATTCTGCAGTCTTATGGTAGTCATTCAGATTTTGGGGGATTATGTCTCTGGCCGATAGATTAGCTGAGCAGAAAATAGCTGAAGCCATTAAAAATGGCGATCTGAATAATTTACCCGGGGCCGGAAAGCCTCTGCAGTTGGATGACGATAATGCAGTTCCTGATAAGTTACGCTTGGCCTATCGCATTTTGAAAAATGCAGGGTATTTGCCTCCTGAACTTCAGGATCGAAAGGAGGCGTTAGAACTGAAAGATATGTTAGACGTTCTGACACCAGGAGTACTGGAGTATCATTCAACGAGCAAACGTTTAAGGGTTCTTGAGCTACGGTTACAGCAGGCCGGCGTGAATACAGATTTTCTGAATGCTGAGTATAAAATACGGATGGTTGAAAAATTTGGAGGTAACTAGTATGTATAAAATTGGCGCATTGGCAAAGTTAGTGGACGTCACACCGGATACTATTCGCTACTATGAAAAACAGGGGATGATGTCGTGTGGCAATAGAAATAATTCAGGTTACCGCCAATATAGTGATTCCGATCTGCAACGTTTGCGCTTTATTCGTTACGCTAAAACAACCGGATTCACATTGGAAGCTATTAAGGAATTGCTGTCCCTCAGGATTGACCCCGCACATCATACCTGTCATGAGTCAAAATCTATTGTTGATAGCAGGCTGGCAGAAGTTGAAAACAAGCTCAGTGAGTTGGTAAGAATGAGGGACTCCTTAAAAAGACTAAGTAACGCGTGCTGTGGAGCTTCACATTCCAGTGCCAGTTGCTCTATCCTTGAAGCGCTCGAGGCTGGTGCGGGAAAAGAGAAGTGATCTTCAGGAAGAAACTGACGAACATTCTTCGGTACGTTTTATATGAGGCTATTATGAGTACATACAAACATAACAAAGGTATTATCCAGGATAATGCGATCCAAGCTTTACTCCATGACCCACTCTTTCGGCAACGCGTTGAAAAAAATCTTAAGGGAAAAGGCAGTTATCGACGTAAAGATAAAAATGGGAAAGGAATCTATAAGGAGGGCAGTGTTAAGTATTTAGTTGAGTTTTTAACACTGTCCTGCTGACAAAAAAGCCATCTTGCGATGGCTTTTTTGTGGTTGCCAGAACTGCAATTTAAAATTTAGGTGTTTGCTGCTGTTTCAGTAAATCACGGATTTCAGTCAAAAGAGTCTCTTCTGCTGTTGGTTTCGGCAGTTCAGCTGGAGCTGCCTCTTCTTTACGACGCATTCTATTCATCAATGACACAGCACAGAAGATAGCTAGTGCCACAATGAGGAAGTCGAAAATATTCTGAATGAAGATACCGTATTTCATTACAACGGCGGGGGCAGTGCCCTGTGCTTCACGTATTACCCACGCAAATTGTTTGAAATCAACGCCACCGATGAGCAGTCCTAATGGTGGCATGATGATATCGGCAACAAATGAAGAGACAATCTTGCCAAATGCAGCACCGATAATCACACCAACTGCCAGGTCAACAACATTTCCACGCATGGCAAATTCACGAAACTCTTTCATAAAACTCATAAAATATCTCCTTGGCAAACTCACAAACCATGTCAAATAAAGTAAAGACCATTTGTAGCATATGCGCTACAAAACTTACCACCTTGAATCTAATCTACTGATAATTATTCAATAAGCGACGAATATTACAAGAAGAATGGGCTTGGCTGGAAGAGTCTCTCTACATCGCGAACAAATTTCTTGTCTGTAATAAACATGATCACATGGTCACCTTGTTGGATCCGGCTTGTACCGTTCGCAATAATCACTTCATTACCTCTGACAATGGCCCCAATAGTGGTTCCCGGCGGGAGTTTGATCTGCTCAACCGTACGGCCAACCACCTTCGAAGTACTTTCATCACCATGTGCGATAGCTTCAATAGCCTCAGCAACACCACGGCGCAGTGATGAAACACTAACAATGTCAGCTTTGCGTACATGTCCGAGTAATGCGGAGATAGTAGCTTGCTGAGGTGAAATCGCGATATCTATTACGCTGCCCTGTACGAGGTCAACATAGGCGCTGCGCTGTATTAGGACCATCGCCTTTTTGGCGCCCATGCGTTTTGCCAGCATGGCGGACATGATATTAGCTTCATCATCGTTAGTAATGGCGATGAACACATCGACCTGTTCAATATGCTCTTCCGCCAGTAACTCCTGATCCGAGGCATCGCCATAAAACACAATCGTATCCTGTAGCAGTTCGGCTAACTCTGCCGCCCGCTGCTGGTTTTTTTCGATAAGCTTAACGCTGTAGTTTTTCTCCAGCCGGTGTGCAAGGCCCGCTCCTACATTGCCACCGCCAACAATCATGATGCGTTTGTAAGGTTTTTCAAGACGCTGGAGTTCACTCATCACAGCACGTATATGTTGTGAAGCGGCAACGAAAAAGACTTCATCACCGGCTTCAATGATGGTTGAGCCTTGTGGTCTGATAGGACGGTCTTGGCGGAAAATTGCCGCTACGCGGGTTTCGATATGCGGCATATGCTCGCGCATAGAAGACAGTGCATTCCCCACCAGTGGCCCGCCATAGTAGGCTTTAACAGCAGCAATGCTGACCTTGCCTTCCGCGAAATTAACGACCTGTAAGGCGCCCGGATATTCAATCAGTTTATAGATGTAATCGATAACCAGCTGCTCTGGGGAAATAAGGTGATCGATAGGTACAGCTTCTGGCTGAAAGAGCTTCTCCGACTCTCTGATATATTCCGACGAACGAATTCGGGCTATACGGTTCGGCGTATTAAACAGGGAATAGGCTATCTGACAAGCAACCATATTCGTCTCATCCGAATTGGTTACCGCAACCAACATGTCGGCATCTTCGGCACCGGCTTCACGCAGAACACGAGGGTGAGAACCATGCCCCTGAACAACACGAAGATCGAATTTATCCTGAAGCTGTCGCAGACGGGCAGTATTAGTATCAACGACGGTAATGTCGTTATTTTCACCGACTAGGTTCTCAGCTAATGTACCGCCAACTTGCCCGGCACCAAGAATTATTATTTTCATAACCGCTCATTCCCGCTTTAAATCATGTTGCCCGTTCATTCCGGGCCGAACTATTACGCCGACTTTATCAGTTTAGCGTAATAGAACCCGTCACCATCTTCGGCGTGAGGAAGATTTTGCTTACCAGGTGCATCCAAATCATTGGTCTCTACTAACCTTGCTTCAGGATGTGCCTTGAGGAATGCGGTGATTTGCTCGCTGTTCTCCTCTGGCAGAATAGAGCAGGTCGCATAGACCATCACGCCACCAGGTTTGAGTCTTGGCCAGATAGCCTCAAGAATTTCTCGTTGTAGGGCCGCAAGATCGGCAATGTCGGAGTCACGTCGCAACCACTTAATATCTGGATGACGACGAATAACACCGGTGGCAGAACAAGGAGCATCGAGCAAGATTTTGTCAAATTGACGATCTCCAGCCCAGGCCTGTGGCTCCCGCCCATCCCCCTGTTTAACTTCCGCGCCGAGGTTAAGGCGCTGAAGATTTTCGTGTACGCGAGTCAGACGCTGTTTATCGATATCTACGGCAAGTACATGTGCTTTCGGGGCGGCTTCCAATATATGCGTTGTCTTACCGCCAGGAGCACAGCAAAGGTCCAGGATCATCTCGCCATTCTGCGGATCCAGCAGATCCACGCTTCCCTGCGCCGAAGCATCCTGTACCGTCACCCAACCATCAATAAAACCTGGGAGAACATGCACAGGCGATGGCGTAACTAAGCGTAAGGCATCGGCGTAGTCAGGATGTGCAATGGCTTCAATACCGGCTTGCTGCAGAAGTTCTAAATAGTCATTGCGAGAGTGATGAAGACGATTCACACGTAGCCACATTGGCGGGCGCTGATTGTTAGCTTCCACTATGTGTTGCCACTGTTTCGGATATGCCTTCCGTATACGGTTGAGCAACCAGCTGGGGTGAAGATAGCGGCTATCGGTGTTTCCCATTCGCTGTGTCAGGTCTTCCTGCTGGCGCTGGAATTGACGCAATACGCCATTGATCAAACCTTTGAGCTGCGGCTTCTTCAAAGCAACGGCGCCTTCGACTGTCTCGGCTAGCACTGCATGCGCAGGGATTCGGGTATGCAGGAGTTGGTAAATCCCTACCATCAGCAAATAATGCAATGTGCGCTGTTTACCTGTCAGTGGTTTTGCCATCAGCTGTTGCAAACACCATTCCAGCTGCGGCAAAACCCTTAAGGTGCCAAAACACAGTTCTTGCAGTAAGGCGCGGTCTTTTTCCGAAATATTCTTCTGTAATCCGGGAAGGACAGCCGAAAGTGACTGGCCCTGATCAAGAACCTGACTGATTGCTTTTGCAGCGATGCTGCGGAGGTTATAGGTTATTTTCATAATCAGAAGGGCTGGAAAAGCTCGGCGTTATTAAAAAGAGAAAGCCCGGTGTATTACCGGGCGTTATCGGAATGGTCAGGCAAATACGGTGCCTTCGGTAAACCATTCGCGACGAGAGTTAAGGATGTCCTGAACAGACATCGCTTTCTTGCCGGCAGGCTGCAACTGCAAAATATTGAGAATGCCTTCAGCTGTTGCGATTTGGATACCATTCTTGGTGGCTGAGATCAGTGTTCCCGGCAGAGCCTGAGTTCGTTCGGATACCACCGTCGCTTGCCAAACTTTTACCGGTTGGTCTTCGATAAGAAAATAGCTCATTGGCCACGGGTTGAAAGCGCGAATACAACGCTCCAACTGACCGGCCGGTAGTGACCAGTCCAGACGTGCTTCTTCTTTACTCAATTTTTCTGCGTAGGTGACCAGCGTTTCATCCTGAACTTCTGCATGTGCAGAGCCTGAGGAAAGTTGCTCAAGCGTCGTTAACATCCCGACTGGACCAAGTTCTGCTAATTTGTTGTAAAGGTCGGCACTGGTATCTTCAGGTTCAATGGCGCATTCGATTTTATGCAGCATGTCGCCAGTATCAAGCCCGACATCCATCTGCATAATGGTAACGCCGGTATGGCTATCACCAGCCCACAAAGCGCGCTGAATTGGCGCAGCCCCACGCCAGCGTGGAAGAAGCGATCCATGCACATTGATGCAACCCAATTTTGGCATGTCCAACACTGCCTGCGGCAGTATTAATCCGTAAGCAACCACGACCATGATGTCGGCATTCAGCTCAGCAATCAATTGCTGACTTTCAGCGGGGCGCAGGGATTTAGGTTGGAATACGGGGATATCATGCGCGATTGCGAGTGCTTTTACCGGGCTTGGGGTGAGTTTGTTACCACGGCCTGAAGGTCTGTCAGGTTGAGTGAACACACCTACAACCTGGTGCTCAGACGTCAAAAGCGCGTCAAGATGACGCGCTGCAAAATCAGGTGTTCCTGCAAATATTATTCGCAAAGCTAATTCCTGTTATGAACGAAAAATCAATCAGGTCGAGCGTTCAGCTTGGCCATCTTTTCCATCTTCTGACGGATGCGTTGACGTTTCAGCGGAGACAAATAATCTACAAACAGTTTACCTACCAGATGATCCATTTCATGTTGGATACAAATAGCCAGAAGGTCGTCAGCTTCGAGTTCGAATGCTTTTCCATCACGATCAAGTGCGCGGATCTTCACTTTTTCGGCGCGGGGAACCAGAGCTCGTTGGTCAGGGATTGACAGGCAGCCCTCTTCGATACCCGTTTCACCGCTTTTCTCAAGGAGTTCAGGGTTAATCAATACCAAACGTTCATCGCGATTTTCAGAGACATCAATAACGATAATTCGTTGATGAATGTCTACTTGTGTTGCCGCCAGCCCAATACCTTCTTCGGCATACATGGTTTCAAACATATCATCCACGATCTGCTGAATTTCGGCGTTAACTTCTTTGACCGGCTTGGCAGTAATGCGAAGACGCTCGTCTGGGAAATGTAAGATGTGTAATACGGACATAAATTTATGGATCTTTATTCAATTGATTGACGATATATAGACTCTATTCTAGACATTTCCTGCCCTGATTGACAGCATCCTCTACCAATTGAACCAGTAGGCAACCGGCATTGTGGGGGAACACTTTGATGACTCAGCAGGAAGTATGGCTTCGTTTATCCGCGGTAAGAAGACTGGATACGGCGATTGCCAGTCACGTGGCAGATATCATGGCTAACGTAACGGCTGACAACGCCCATTTGCTTGCAGAATGTGGAATGACTGCTGAGCAGATTAGTACGTTTCATGGGGTAGATCCCCGGCAGCTTCGTACATCGCTGTGCTGGCTTGAGCGCGATTCCCATTATCTTGTGCCAATCACTGACCCACGCTATCCCATGATGCTAAAACAAACTGCCTCTGCGCCTTTGGTATTGTTTGTAGCAGGGAACCTGGCCGCACTGGCAACACCTCAGCTCGCGATGGTCGGCAGCAGGAAATACAGCGAGTATGGCGAACAGTGTGCAACCTATTTTTCCGCCGGGTTAGTAAAGAGTGGGTTCACCATCACCAGCGGGTTAGCCCTCGGTATTGATGGCATATGTCACGAGGCTGCTCTCGACTGTGGAGGAACAACGGTTGCGGTATTGGGAAGCGGGCTGATGCGTATACATCCTCGCCGGCATGAAAGTCTGGCTTGCCGTATTCTGGAACAAGGCGGTGCCCTTGTTTCCGAGCTGGAGGTCAGCGCTAGCGCCATTCCTGCCAATTTCCCCCGGCGTAATCGCATTATCAGCGGGATGAGCGTGGGTGTGCTGGTGGTCGAAGCTTCATTACGCAGCGGCTCGTTAATCACAGCACGTTATGCACTGGAACAAGATCGCGAAGTCTTTGCCCTCCCAGGCCCTATTGATAGCAATACAAGTGAAGGAACACACTGGCTAATCAAGCAAGGGGCTTATCTGGTCACGAACCCCAACGATATTGCTGAGCAGATTGGTAGCGGATTGACCTGGTTACCAACAGTTGCCGCTGCTGAATCGGCAAGTTTTATACGTGCGGGGGTTAAATTAGCTTCAGAGGAGATTATTTGTGCAGAAGACGACGAAGTTGAATTGCCATTTACTGATGTGTTGGCTAACGTAGAATATGAGGTGACACCTGTAGACGTCGTCGCCGAACGTGCCGGCCAACCTGTGCCAGAGGTAGTGGGTAAACTACTTGAACTGGAGTTAGCAGGATGGATCGCAGCTGTACCCGGCGGCTATGTCCGAATTAGGAGGGCAGGCCATGTTCGACGTACTAATGTACTTATTTGAAACTTACATTCATAACGAAGCGGAGATGAATGTCGACCAGGATAGGTTAACGGACGATTTGGCTGAAGCGGGCTTTCATCGGACTGATATCAACAATGCGTTGAGTTGGCTTGAAAAACTTGCTGATCTGCAAGAGGGCGAAACACCATCCCATCTGATGGATGCCGATCCTTTTGCTTTGCGAATTTATACTGATGAGGAAACGAATCGGTTAGATGTGAGCTGTCGTGGTTTTTTATTGTTTCTTGAACAGATTAAAGTTTTGAATTTCGATACCAGGGAGATGGTCATCGATCGCGTTATGGCTCTCGACACTGAAGAGTTTGAACTTGAAGATCTTAAGTGGGTGGTGCTGATGGTGCTGTTTAATATTCCCGGATATGAAAGTGCTTATCAGCAAATGGAAGAGCTATTATTTGAAGTTAATGAAGGTTATCTGCATTAGAGATAACGGGTAAAGTACAAAGTATGACAAAAACAGCGCTTTTTGCTGAAAAGCAAAATGAAAACTGTCCACAATGTGGGGCCGCCTTGGTGATCCGTAGTGGTCGCCATGGCCCCTTTCTAAGCTGTTCTACCTATCCCGCATGTGAGTATATTCGTCCCCTGAAAGCTCAGGCTGACGGCCACATTGTTAAAGTATTGGAAGGACAGTTCTGCCCGAAATGTCAGGCTAGCTTGGCTTTGAGGCAGGGTCGTTATGGTATGTTCATAGGATGCAGTCATTACCCTGAATGTAACCATACGGAGGTCATTGATAAGCCGGAAGAAACAACACTTCCTTGCCCTCAATGTGGACAGGGACACCTTTTACAACGTAAATCCAGGTTTGGAAAAATATTCCATGCTTGCGATCGCTATCCTGAGTGCCAGTTTGCTATTAACAATACCCCCGTTGCCGGCACGTGTGTTCACTGCCAGTACCCATTGTTGATGGAAAAAAGAACGGCGCAAGGTATGAAGATTTTTTGTGCCAGCAAGTTGTGTGGCAAGAGCGCAGACATTACTAATAAAGATCAAGATGAATAAAGAGACAATAGACAGTTTTTTAACCGTGTTGCACGCCCTGAAACAACAACAAGTTATTGCGTATCCGACGGAGGCCGTGTTTGGATTGGGCTGCGATCCTGATAGTGAGGCCGCTGTTGAAGCTTTGCTGGCACTCAAGCATCGTCCTCGTGAAAAAGGATTGATCCTTATTGCTGATGATTTTCAGCAACTCCTTCCTTATATCGACGAAACTGCTCTTAGTGGCAGTCAACTACAAGCGGTCTTTGCCCAATGGCCAGGACCGGTAACCTGGGTTATGCCAGCAAAGCCAGCGACACCAACCTGGTTAACCGGGCAGTACTCTTCTTTGGCCGTTCGCGTTACCGACCATCCTTTAGTGAAAGAGCTTTGCCGACGCTTTGGTAAGCCTTTGGTATCAACCAGCGCTAATTTGAATGGCCAGCCACCCTGTCGCCTAGCTGATGAAGTTAAACAACAATTTGGTCATGACTTTCCTGTCTTAATGGGGGATGTTGGTGGCCGTGAAAACCCTTCGGAAATCAAAGATGCTTTGACTGGCCATCTTATTCGTCAAGGTTAAGGAATTTACGTCATGTCTTCTTTCGCTGTATTTGGCAATCCAATTGCGCACAGCAAATCACCACGGATCCATGCTCTATTCGCTGAACAAACGGGGATCGACCATATCTATGGCACTGTTTTGGCCCCTGATGATGAATTTGAAGAATATCTTCGATCATTTTTTGCTGAAGGTGCCCAAGGTGCCAACATCACGACTCCCTTTAAAGAGCGTGCGTTTGCTGAATCCGATGAACTAACAGAACGTGCAGCGCTCACCGGGGCGGTAAATACGCTGAAGAAGCTTGATGATGGTCGCTTACTCGGTGACAACACTGATGGTATTGGCATGCTCAGTGATCTTGTGCGGCTAAATATGTTGAAAGAAGGTGACCGCATTTTGCTGGTGGGCGCAGGGGGGGCTGCACGAGGAGTGATCCTGCCGCTTTTATCGAACCACTGTCAGGTAGTGGTCACAAATCGTACTTATGATCGCGCGGAGCATTTATGTCGTATTTTTGAGAGTAAAGGCGATATCAGTGCATTGCCGATGGATCAACTGGATCATGAGACATTCGATCTCGTAATTAATGCGACCACATCGGGTATTAAGGGGGAGATCCCTAAATTGCCTGCTGCATTGCTAGGCCCGGCAATACGTGTCTACGATATGTACTATAAGGCCGGAGACACTGCATTTATCACTTGGGCAAAAAAACATGGTGTTTTACACCATGCAGATGGGTTGGGAATGCTGGTGGGACAAGCGGCCCATGCCTTTAATCTGTGGCATGGTGTGATGCCAGATATCGCACCCGTCCTTGAACAACTCAAACAAGATTTAAAGAGTTGAAATAAAGTTGGGTTCATTGAGATATCAGGCCATATCAATTTTTTGATCTGGCCCGTTACCTTTCTATATATACCCATAATTAATGAAGATACTTGATGTTGTGAACCATGAGGACCATGCTACTCGTCATGAAAATACATCTGACTTCGGAACAACGGATAGCCCTGAAAATGCTGCATAAGAACAACCGGGAT